>NZ_CP065958.1:5725138-6033518 GCF_041270065.1 Streptomyces fradiae
CCCGGCGCGCTGCTCCCGGGGCCCGCGTACGAGGAGACCGCCCCGGCCGTCGCCCTCGTCGTCCGCAACACCGCCGCGGTCCCGGTCAGCGTCACCTCCCACTTCCACTTCTTCGAGGCCAATCCGCGCCTCGAGTTCGACCGCGCGGCGGCGTACGGCATGCGCCTGGCCATCCCGGCCGGAGCCTCCTTCCGCTTCGACCCCGGCGGCGCGGCCGAGGTCGGCCTGGTCCCGATCGGCGGCGCCCGCGTCGCGATCGGCTTCGCCGGCCTGGTCGACGGCCCGCTGGACGCCCCCGGGGCGCGGGACGAGGCCCTGCGCAGGGCCGCGGCCTGCGGATATCTCGGCGCCGAAGCCCCGAAGGAGGGCGAGTGATGGACCCCTACGAGTACGCCTCCGTGCACGGCCCCCGGGCCGGCGACCGGGTCGTCCTGGGCGACTCCGGCCTCGTCGTACGCGTCGAGTCCGACTCCCAGAAGCCCGGCGACGAGTTCCTCGCCGGCTTCGGCAAGACCGCCCGCGACGGGCTGCACCTGAAGGCCGCCGCCGTCCGCGACACCTGCGACGTCGTGATCAGCAACGTGCTGGTGATCGACCCCGTGCAGGGCGTCCGCAAGACCTCGATCGGCATCCGCGAGGGCCGCATCCACGCCATCGGGCGGGCCGGCAACCCGGACACCCTCGACGGCGTCGACGTGGTCGTCGGCACCGGCACCTCGATCGTCTCCGGCGAGGGCCTGATCGCCACCGCCGGCGCCGTCGACACCCATGTCCACCTGCTCTCGCCCCGGATCATGGAGGCCTCGCTCGCCAGCGGTGTCACCACGGTCATCGGCCAGGAGTTCGGCCCGGTCTGGGGCGTCGGCGTCAACTCGCCGTGGGCGCTGCGGCACGCCTTCAACGCCTTCGACGCCTGGCCGGTCAACATCGGCTTCCTCGCCCGCGGCTCCTCCTCCGACCCGGCGCCGCTCGTCGAGGCGCTGGCCGAGGGCGGCGCCTCCGGCTTCAAGGTCCACGAGGACATGGGCGCCCACACCCGGGCCCTGGACACCGCACTGCGGGTCGCCGAGGAGCACGACGTCCAGGTCGCCCTGCACAGCGACGGCCTCAACGAGTGCCTGTCGGTCGAGGACACCCTGAAGGTCCTCGACGGGCGCACCATCCACGCCTTCCACATCGAGGGCTGCGGCGGCGGGCACGTCCCCAACGTGCTGAAGATGGCGGGCGTGCCGAACGTCATCGGCTCCTCCACCAACCCCACGCTGCCCTTCGGACGCGACGCCGTCGCCGAGCACTACGGCATGATCGTGTCCGTCCACGACCTGAAGACCGACCTGCCCGGCGACGCCGCGATGGCGCGCGACCGGATCCGGGCCGGGACGATGGGCGCCGAGGACGTCCTGCACGACCTCGGTGCGATCGGCATCACGTCCTCGGACGCGCAGGGCATGGGAAGGGCCGGCGAGACCGTACGCCGGACCTTCGCCATGGCCGGCAAGATGAAGGCCGAGCTCGGGCCCCTTGAGGGCGACGGCGCGCACGACGACAACGCGCGCGTGCTGCGCTACCTGGCCAAGCTCACCCTCAACCCGGCCATCGCGCACGGCCTCGCGCACGAGATCGGCTCGATCGAGACCGGCAAGCTCGCCGACATCGTGCTGTGGCGGCCCGAGTTCTTCGGCGCCAAGCCGCAGCTGGTGCTGAAATCCGGCTTCCCCGCGTACGGGGTCACCGGCGACCCGAACGCCGCCACCGACACCTGCGAACCGCTCGTGCTCGGCCCGCAGTTCGGCGCCCACGGGGCGACCGCCGCCGACATCTCCGTGGCCTTCGTCGCGCAGGCCGCCGTCGACCTCGGCGCCGACCGGATGCCCACCCGCCGCCGGCGCGTCCCGGTGCGCGGCACCCGCGGCATCGGCCCCGCCGACCTGCGGCTCAACTCCCGCATCGGCGACGTCCAGGTCGACGGCCGCACCGGCCTCGTCTCGCTCGACGGCACGCCGATCCGCTCGGAGGCGGCCGAGTCCGTCTCGCTCAACCGCCTCTACTTCCTCTGAACCGCTTAGGACCCGCCCTGATGAACTACCGCATGCCCGCCGAGTGGACCCCCCACGAGCGCACCTGGATGGCCTGGCCCAGCCCCAACCCCACCTTCACCAACGACGAGGAGCTGGCCGAGGCCCGCGAGGCCTGGGCCTCCGTCGCCCGCGCCGTCCACCGCTTCGAGCCGGTCACCATGGTCGTCGCGCCCGGCGACGCCGACTCGGCCCGGGCCCTCCTCGGTGACGGCGTCGAGCTGGTCGAGCGGGAGCTCGACGACGCCTGGATGCGCGACATCGGCCCCACCTTCGTCAAGGACGAGGACGGCCGGCTCGCCGCCGTGGACTGGGTCTTCAACGGCTGGGGCGGGCAGGACTGGGCCCGCTGGGAGCACGACTCCAAGATCGCCCGCCATGTCGCGGACGTGGCGGGGGTCCCCGTACTGCCGTCCCCCCTCGTGAACGAGGGCGGCGCCATCCACGTCGACGGCGAGGGCACCGTCCTGCTCACCGACACCGTCCAGCTCGGCGCGGGCCGCAACCCCGAGTGGAACCGCCAGCAGGTCGAGGCCGAGATCCACGCCAGGCTCGGCACCACCAAGGCGATCTGGCTCCCGCACGGTCTGGCCGGCGACTACGGCCTCTACGGCACCCAGGGCCACGTCGACATCGTCGCCGCCTTCGCCCGCCCCGGCACCGTCCTGGTCCACAGCCAGCAGAACCCCCAGCACCCCGACTACGAGCGCTCCCGCCTCTACGTCAACCTGCTGCGCGGCCAGACCGACGCCCAGGGCCGCCCCCTGGAGGTCATCGAGGTCCCGGCCCCCACCGTCCTCAAGGACGAGGAGGGCGACTGGGTCGACTACTCCTACATCAACCACTACCTCTGCAACGGCGGCGTCGTCCTCTGCGCCTTCGACGACCCGCACGACGAACTCGCGGCCGAGATCTTCCGCCGCCTCTTCCCGGACCGCGAGGTCACCCTGGTCGACGCCCGCCCGATCTTCGCGGGCGGCGGCGGCATCCACTGCATCACCCAGCAGCAGCCGGCGGTCTGAGCGGGGTATCCCGCGACAGGCCCGGCCGGTCACGGGAGATGTGACCGGCCGGGCCCGGGCTCTCACGGTGAGGCGACGGGTTCGCTGGTGCCGTCACCGGTGCAGGCGAGGCACGGCTCGCTGTACAGCACGTGGCGATCGGCGTCGACCAGGACGACGCGGCGGGCGCCCTTGCAGCTGCGGCAGCGTCCGGGGCCACGGCGGGTGCCGAGGAATCGGCGGGTGCGGCGCAGCTCGGTGAGATGGCCGAGGAGGCCGTTCGCGTTGTCGTTCTGCCACGAGGTGCTCACGGACAGTCAGCCTAGCGCTGTGCCGGTCAGTTCGGGTGGGCGTCGCTGCAGTTGGCCTCGCAGTTCCCGTCCCCACAACTCGCGTGCTCGCACTCTGCGGCGACAGGGATACCGCCGTTCGAGGGCCCGAGCCACAGGGTGCGGTCGACCACGTAGCCGGCCTCGGTGATCCGGGCCTGCGTGCGCTCCAGGGCCGTCGGGTCGTGCCGCGTCGGGTCCGGCCGCTCGGGGACATGGTGTACGAAGCGGCCGAGCCGCCTGCACAGCGCCTGGTAGACGCGAGTGTGGAGGATCAGCGCGTGCCAGCCCTCGTCAATCGTGCGGGACGGCCGCATACCGCCCGGGAACATGGCTGCGGCAGCGACGAACTTGAGGGCCTCCTCGACGATCCGCCGGGCGTCCTGCTCGGCCATGTCGCGGTTGTTGTCGAGGACAGTGGCCGTGACGCCGTCGAATTCGGCCCGAGTGAGGAGGGATGCGGCGTCTCGAACCGCGGGTGTCGCAGTGGTACTCATGGTGGTGCCTCCCGTTCTGCAAGAGGGTGGGTGCGCCCCGGTCGGGTTCCTGGCGAGGTATGCGGCCGGGGCGGTTTTGGGCCTGCTCGCGGACGGACCGCTGTCTCGTCCACGAGCAGACGTTCATCGGCCCGCGCGACGGCGGCGGGCCATGTCCTGGTATTGGGCGGTCGCGACGAGCAGGTCGCCAGCGGGTGCCGCCAGCTCGGTCCGGTGGTCGGCGCATGCGTACACGTCGCGACCGTCCTCGACAGCGACGACCACGACGGGCGCCCCGTTCGGGCTGGTGGCCTTGCGGCAGCGGGCGCAGCGGCGGTCAGGCACGGGGGTGCTCCTTCGGGGCCGGGGGGTGGCAGGGGCAGACACACGACACGGTGAATACGAGGTCGTCGTAGGTCGGGGTGCGGACCTCGCCGGTCTTGCAAGCGAAGTGCACCTCGAACCGGCACTCGGGGAGGATGTGGGCGGTCGGTTTGGCCGGGGCGCTCACTGGGCGACGCATGCGGGCTGAGCTCGGTGGCGACAGCGTGCCGGCGGGCCCGTTCCAGGGCCTTGACGCACGTGGTCCATCGGTGAGAAGTCGAGGGGATCCGCCAGAGAGGGCCGGAGGTCCGCTGCGGTCCGGGGACGGGAATTTGCGTGGTCTCGCAGGGGACCCGTACCCCATCCCACCATCTACCGGCCGCCCGCATCATGATCGTGCGTCCAGCGGGCAGCCGGTCCGTGAGCCGAGATGTCATGCCGCAAGGATCTGGTGACGGAGGGTGCTGATTCGATCTCAGACCGGTAATCTCATGGTGAGATGGATTTCGATCCCACGATGACTGTGGAGGCGTCGCATGGCCCTCGGACCCATCGAGTTAGAGGCATGGTCGTGGGAGCGGGCGGAGGTCCGGCAGGCCCTGCGTGCGCGCGACATCGGCGCGGTCTTCCGGTATGTACAGCGGTACAGCGGCGCCAGTCAGGCCCGGATCGCCACTGCCGTCGAACTGTCGCAGGGGCGCGTGAACGAGATCATCAACGGCAGGCGGGAAGTCAAGGACTTGGAGGTCTACGAGCGGATCGCCGACGGCCTGCGGATGCCCGACGACGCCCGCCACATCCTCGGCCTCGCCGCCGGCAGGGAGAAGCGGGCCGGCGGGGTCGCATTCGACCTTGCCGCCTTCCCTGAGGTCGTCAGGGTCTACTCCTCCCAGGCCTCCGCGCGCGCGGAGATCCGCCAGCATGCCGCAGCCGCCGAGGAGCTCGACGTCCTGGCCGTGCGCGGCCTTGGGCTCATCGGCCTCAACGACAGCCTCCTCAGGGAGTACTGCCTGCCTCGTGACCAGGGCGGTCGGGGATTGCGCGTCCGGGTGCTGCTCCTCGACCCCGAGTCGCCGGCCACCGTCCGCCGCGCAGCCGAGATCGGGGAGTCCGCCGAATCCCTCGCCAGTGGGATTCGGCTGGCAGAGGCACGACTGCGCGAACTCTCGGGCGACGTACAGGTCTACCGGTACCGGCAGCTGCCCACTTGGCGCATTATTCGGCTCGACGGCACGATGTTCACCGGCGCCTTCGACGCGGGCTGGGAAGGCCACGAGTCGGCGACGTACAAGGTGATGGAGACGCCGCACGGCCCCTTCTGCCGGGGCTTCCGGCGAATGTTCGAGGCGCTCCTCGACGGTGCGGAGCGGACCGTATGAGGGAAGGGAGAAGCCGGTGATCGAGGCGGAGCTCAAGGCCCGCGTGCACACACCGGAGGAGGTCCTGCGGCGACTCGACGGGCGGGCTGAGGGTGTCCCCGAGGTCTACCAGGACACGTACTACGACGCCCCGGATGGCAACCTCGAAGCGCGCGGCGCCGAGCTGCGCATCCGCACCGTCCACGGACCTACCGACACGCGAACCGTCCTGACGTACAAAGGCGCCGCAGTCGATGAGGCGTCGGGCTCGAAGCCGGAAGCGGAGACCCGGGTCGAGAACGCCGACGCGGCGCACGCGATCGTCCGTGGTCTCGGCTATGTCCCCACGATCGCGTTTGAGAAGCGGTGCCGGAACTACACCTTCAAGGCCCGGGGCCGAGAGATGCTTGCGACCCTCGTGCGAGTCCCCGAGGTGGATGGAACCTTCCTTGAGGTGGAGACCCTGGTAGCTGATGCCCAGGTCCACGAGGCGCTGAGCGACATCCGTGTCGTCCTGGCCGAGCTTGGCATCGAGGAGAAGGACTTGACTCGCGAGCTCTACACCGACGCTGTGCGGGCGCGTCGGCAGTCGTAGCTCTGGGGGCGCCACGAACATACAAGGCGCCTCCTCCGTCCGAAGGCGAGGGGGCGCGCCGCCGGAACAGAAAGCCGGTGTCCCGGTCCGTGCTGCCGCTCTAGGATCGCGGCCGATGGAGAGACTGCTCTGCGCGGCCTGCGACCGCCCCCTCACCGTGCCCCTCCGGCTGCTCGACCCGATGCCCGAACGGCCCGGCTTCGACGGGCTCGTCGGTCCGGACGGCTATCGGCGCCCGCCGGCGACCCTGCCGCGCGGCCGCTACGCGGTCGACCCCGAGCGCCGGACGGGGCCGTTCGTCCCGTACGAGGGCGACGACGACGCGTACGACGGGGCGTTCCCCGACGGTCCGTGGAGGTGCGGCGAGTCCGGCTGGCTCGTCGCCGGCGGTCCGCGGGACTGCTACGTCCTGCACCCCGACGACGTGCTCCCGCTCGACTTCCACCCGGACTACCGGCGGCTCATCGGCTGCTGCGGGCCCGCGGGCGACGGGGGTGCCAACCGGGTCTGCGCCTGTGGGGCCGAGGTGGCCATCGCGCTCGGTGACTGCACCACCGCGTACGAGACCCTCTTCCCGCCGGACGCCGTCCGCGTGGAACCGGTCTGAGCCCGGCGGCCGGGTCCTCCCGGCCGCCGCATCCTGTAGAACGTACGAGTGAGTCAGAGCAGCAACCCCACCCCCTCGCCGTCCCACCCCCGGCGCCGCAATCAGGCCGCGCCGCCCCGGGAGGACGTGCTCGCCGCCGCCATGGGCACCATCGCCGAGCGCGGGCTCGACGGGCTGACCATGGCCGGGCTCGGGCGGCAGGTCGGGATGAGCAGTGGGCATCTGCTCTATTACTTCCGCACCAAGGACGAGCTGCTGCTGCAGACGCTGGAGTGGAGCGAGGGGCGGCTCGGGGCCGAGCGCGGGGCGCTGCTCGCGGGGCCGGGCACCGCGCGGGAGCGGCTGGACGGCTATGTCGAGGTGTACGTGCCGGACGGGCCGCGCGACCCGCACTGGACGCTCTGGCTGGAGGTCTGGAACCGCTCGCAGAACGCCGACGACGACGCCCGCGCCCGGCAGGCCGCCATCGAGGGCGCCTGGCACCGCGACCTGGTCGCGATCCTCGCCGAGGGCGTCTCGCGCGGCGAGTTCCGGCCCGTCGACCCGGATCGCTTCGCGCACCGGATGCGGGCCCTGCTCGACGGATTCAGCGTGCACGTCGCGGTCGGCATCCCCGGCACCGGCCGGGCCCAAGTCCTCGACCACGTACGGGAGTTCATCGCCGAAACACTGCTTCCGTGACCGTTAGGCACGCAAGTAGTCCCGATCGTTGCGCCGTTCACCCTTGTTGCCGCCCGGCCGCCTCCGGCACGGTTCCTGCCCATGGGACGAGAGCACTGGAAGAAGATCTGGGTCGGTTCGGCCGGCAACATGGTCGAATGGTTCGACTGGTTCGTGTACGCGAGCTTCGCGACCTACTTCGCGGGGGCGTTCTTCCCCGAGGGGAACGACACCGCCAAGCTCATGAACACCGCCGGCATCTTCGCCGTCGGCTTCTTCATGCGCCCGGTCGGCGGCTGGCTGCTCGGCCGGGTCGGTGACCGCAAGGGCCGCAAGGCGGCCCTCACCCTCACCGTCACCCTGATGTCCGCCTCGGCGGTCCTCATCGCCGTCGCACCCACCTACGCCGTCGCCGGCTACGGCGGCGCCGCCGTCCTCCTGATCGCCCGGCTCCTGCAGGGCCTGTCCGTCGGCGGCGAGTACGCCGCCAGCGCCACCTACCTCACCGAGGCCTCCGCCCCGCAGCACCGCGGCTTCGCCTCCAGCTTCCAGTACGTGTCCATGACGGCCGGTCAGATCATCGGCCTCGGCCTGCAGATCGTCCTCCAGCGGACCATGTCCACCGAGGCCCTGCACAGCTGGGGCTGGCGCATCCCCTTCATCGTCGGCGCCCTCGGCGCGGCCGTCGTCTTCTACCTCCGCCGCACCATGCTGGAGACCGAGGTGTACGAGGAGACCGCCGACGCCGGCGTCGCCCAGGGCCAGCAGGGCACCCTCAAGGCCCTGTGGGCGCACAAGCGCGAGGCCTTCCTCGTCGTCGCGCTCACCATGGGCGGCACGGTGGCCTACTACACGTACACCACCTACCTCACCAAGTACCTGTCCAACTCCGCCGGACTGCCCAAGCAGACCGCGACCCTGGTCTCCTTCTGTGCGCTGATCGTCTTCGCCTGCCTGCAGCCGCTCGCCGGCCGGCTCTCCGACCGGATCGGCCGCCGCCCGCTGCTCATCACCTTCGCGGTCGGCTCCACCCTCCTCACCGTGCCGATCATGACGCTGCTCCAGCACGCCGGATCCTTCTGGCCCGCCCTCGGGCTCGCCCTGCTCGCGCTGGTCGTCGTCACCGGCTACACCTCGATCAACGCCTGCGTGAAGGCCGAGCTCTTCCCGACCGGCATCCGCGCCCTCGGCGTCGCACTGCCGTACGCCATCGCCAACGCGCTGTTCGGCGGCACCGCCGAATACGTGGCCCTGTGGTTCAAGGACGCGGGAATCGAGTCCGGCTACTACTGGTACGTGGCCGGCTGTGCCGCCGTCTCCCTGATCGTCTACCTCACCATGAGGGAGACCCGCGACATCGACCTGGCCCGGGTGGGCGCCACCACCGAGCCGCGGCGGCCGCGAGATCAAATGCCCGTATCGTGAGACCGGCGTCCGCCTGATCCGCCACCTGTGTCAGACTTCCGGCGTGCTCGCTACCACCATGATTATCGGCAGCAGCGCGCCGGTCCGCAGTGGCCACTGATTCGCGGTACGACCCCCGCGGCAGTGGACACCGTGCCCCAGACCCGCGCGCAGACCTCTCGCACCCGCGAGGGGTTTTTTCGTTTTCCGGCCCCACCAGTGCCGGAAGCGGACGGCGCGTGAGAATGGGGGCAAGTGGATCCATACCTTCCGGAGCCACATCCGACAGGAGTCATCAGAGCCATGACCACGGAGAACGCCGAGGGCTCGCGCCTCGACGACAGTTTCCATGTCTTCGACACCACCCTGCGCGACGGCGCGCAGCGTGAAGGCATCAACCTCACCGTCGCGGACAAGCTGACCATCGCGCGGCACCTCGACGACTTCGGGGTCGGCTTCATCGAGGGCGGCTGGCCCGGCGCCAACCCGCGGGACACCGAGTTCTTCGCCCGCGCCCGGCAGGAGATCGCGTTCAAGAACGCCCAGCTGGTCGCCTTCGGCGCCACCCGCCGGGCCGGCGGCAGCGCCGCCGACGACCCGCAGGTCAAGGCCCTGCTCGACTCCGGCGCCCCGGTGATCACCCTGGTCGCCAAGTCCCACGACCGGCACGTCGAGCTCGCCCTGCGCACCACCCTCGACGAGAACCTGGAGATGGTCCGCGACACCGTCTCCCACCTGCGCGCCCAGGGCCGCCGGGTCTTCGTCGACTGCGAGCACTTCTTCGACGGCTACAAGGCCAACCCCGGCTACGCCAAGGACGTCGTCCGCACCGCGCACGAGGCCGGCGCCGACGTCGTCATCCTCTGCGACACCAACGGCGGCATGCTGCCCGCCCAGGTCCAGGCCGTGGTCGCCACCGTCCGCGCCGACACCGGCGCCCGCCTCGGCATCCACGCCCAGGACGACACCGGCTGCGCCGTCGCCAACACCCTCGCCGCCGTCGACGCCGGCGCCACCCACGTCCAGTGCACCGCCAACGGCTACGGCGAGCGGGTCGGCAACGCCAACCTCTTCCCTGTCGTCGCGGCCCTGGAGCTCAAGTACGGCAAGCGGGTGCTGCCCGACGGCGCGCTCGCCGAGATGACCCGGATCTCGCACGCCATCGCCGAGGTCGTCAACCTCACCCCCTCCACCCACCAGCCCTACGTCGGCGTCTCCGCCTTCGCCCACAAGGCCGGCCTGCACGCCTCCGCCATCAAGGTGGACCCCGACCTCTACCAGCACATCGACCCCGAGCTGGTCGGCAACACCATGCGGATGCTGGTCTCCGACATGGCCGGCCGCGCCTCCATCGAGCTCAAGGGCAAGGAGCTCGGCATCGACCTCGGCGGCGACCGCGCCCTGGTCGCCCGGGTCGTCGAGCGGGTCAAGGAGCGCGAGCTCAAGGGCTACACCTACGAGGCCGCCGACGCCTCCTTCGAGCTGCTGCTCCGCGAGGAGGCGGAGGGCCGGGCCCGCCGCTACTTCCGTACGGAGTCCTGGCGCGCGATCGTCGAGGACCGCCCCGACGGCACCCACGCCAACGAGGCCACCGTGAAGCTCTGGGCCAAGGGCGAGCGGATCGTCGCCACCGCCGAGGGCAACGGCCCCGTCAACGCCCTCGACCGGGCGATCCGGATCGGCCTGGAGCGGATCTACCCGCAGCTCGCCAAGTTCGAGCTCATCGACTACAAGGTCCGCATCCTGGAGGGCCGGCACGGCACCGAGTCCACCACCCGCGTCCTGGTCACCACCAGCGACGGCAACGGCGAGTGGTCCACGGTCGGTGTCGGCGAGAACGTCATCGCGGCCTCCTGGCAGGCCCTGGAGGACGCCTTCACCTACGGGCTGCTGCGGGCCGGCGTCGACCCCGCCGAATAGTCCGGAACGGACAGACCGATCGTTCGATATCAGCCATCTGTGTTCGGTTTGGTCTGGTTCGGGTAGCTTCGAATCATGAGGACCAGGGCGATATCCGTGTGGTCCGCCCTCGGCGGGCTGATACTCCTGCTGCTTCTGGTCCTGGCGCCCACCGCGAGCGCCAGGGCCACGGGCGTGCCCGACGTGGCCGCGGCCCTCAAGCAGGGCCCGGTGTACGTCGACCCCGGCGCCGCCGATCAGCTCTCCACGGCCGACGCCACCGCCCTCGCGCAGAAGATCAAGGACGCCGACAAACCGCTCTTCGTGGCGGTGCTGCCGGCGAACGCGCAGTTCCCGCCCGAGAACCTGCTGCGCAACGTACGCACCCAGACCGGGATCACCGGGCTCTACGCGATCCGCCTCGGCGACGGCTTCGACGCGGGCGCCGACCGCGCCGTGATGTCGAGCGCCGCCGTCGACAACCTCGTCACCTCCGTACGGCAGCCCGGCGTGGACGCGGCCACCGAGCTCAACAACTTCGTCGACCAGGCCCTGCCCACCCTGCGCGGCTCCGCCCCGGCCTCCTGGGGCACGGCCGCCGACGACTCCGGGGTGCCGGTGGCCGGACTCGTCGTCCTCGGCGGTGTCGTGGTGGCCGGCGGCGCCGGCGCCTACGCCGTGGTCCGGCGCAACCGGCTCCGCAAGGAGGCCGAGGAGCGCGCCGCCCTCGACCGGCTGCGGGTCGTCGTGGACGAGGACATCACCGCCTTCGGCGAGGAGCTCGAACGGCTCGACTTCCACCCGGCCGAGGCCGGCGCCGACGACGCCATGCGCGGCGACTACGAGCGCGCCCTCGACTCCTACGACACGGCGAAGTCGCGGATGGGCGCCGTGACCCGGCCGCACGAGGTGCGGGCCGTCACCCAGGCCCTGGAGGACGGACGCTTCTCGCTCGCCGTCCTGGCCGCCCGCCGCGAGCACCGGCCGCTGCCCGAGCGCCGCCCGCCCTGCTTCTTCGACCCCCGCCACGGCCCCTCGGCCCAGGACCGCACCTGGACCCCGGCCGGCGGCGCGCCCCGCGAGGTCCCGGTCTGCGCCGCCGACGCGGCCCGGCTGGACGACGGCCAGGACCCGCAGGCCCGCACGGTCGACACCGACGGCGGCCGCCGCCCCTACTGGGAGGCGGGCCCGGCGTACGGCCCGTGGGCCGGCGGCTACTTCGGCGGCGGCCTGCTGCCCGGCCTGCTCGTCGGCACCATGCTCGGCTCGATGCTCTCCACCCCCGCCTACGCCTCCGAGTACGGCGGCGGGGACTTCCAGGACTTCCAGGGCGGCGACTTCTCCGGCGCCGACTTCAACCCCGGTGACTTCGGCGGCAGCGACTTCGGCGGGGGCGGAGGCTTCGACGGAGGCGGCGGGTTCGACGGCGGAGGGGGCTTCTAGAAGCCCCGCGCGGTCGACCCCGCGCGGTCGTCAGACCAGCGGCTTCACCGACATCAGCAGATGCCGGTGGGTGCCCTCACCTCCGTCCGTCGCGTCCGTGATCAGGGCCCGCTGGCCCGGACCGAGCAGCCGCAGGCTCAGCTCCGGCGCGTCGAACGAGCCCAGCGCGTCGAGCAGATACCCCGGGTTGAAGGCCACCGTCATGGCGTCGGCGCCGGTCAGCGCGGCCGGCAGCCGCTGCGAGGCCACATCGTCCTCGTACCCCGCCTGGAGGTGGACGGTCGTCCCGTCGAAGGCCAGCTGTACGGGGCTGTCGCCCTCCGCGACCACCGCCACCCGCTTCACGGCCTCCACCAGCGGCGCCCGCCCGGTCACGGCCACCGCGTGCTCCCCGAGCGCGAAGAGCTTGTCGTGCCGGGGGAGCCGGCCGTCGAGCAGCCGGGTGGTGGTGCGCATCCCGCCGCTCTCGAAGCCGAGCGAGCCGCCGTCCAGGGCGAGCCGGACCCTCCCGGCGCCGGTGAACGAGCGGGCCACCTCGCTGAGCCGGCGGGCCGGCACCACGACGTCCAGCGCCTCGCCGGAGGCGTCTGCCGCCGGCTTCCACTCCAGGGTGCGCACCGCGTACCGATAGCGGTCGGTCGCGGCCAGCGTCATCGTCGCGCCGTCCAGGCCGAGGCGTATTCCGGTGAGCACCGGCAGCGCGTCGTCCCGCCCGGCCGCCACCGCCACATGCCCGACGGCCGCCGCGAACGCCGCCGCGTCGACCTCGCCGCGCAGCGCGGGCAGCGCGGGCCGGTCCGGATAGTCGTCGAGCGGCAGCAGCGAGAGCCCGAACCTGGCGCCGCCGCCGGTCACCGAGAGCCGCGCCCCGTCCACCGCGCACTCCACCGGCCCCGGCGGCAGCACCTTGCAGATGTCGAGCAGCCGCCGCCCGAGCACCAGGGCCCGGCCCTCCCCGAGGACCTCGGCGTCGGCCTCGGTCCGGGCCGAGGCCTCGTAGTCGAGACCGGAGACGCCGAGCCGTCCGTCCGCCGTCGCCTCCAGGAGCAGGCCGCCGAGGACCGGGACGGGGGAGCGGGCGGGCAGCACGCGGGCGGCCCAGGCCACGGCCTCGGTCAACGCCCCGCTGTCGATACGGAATTCCATGTCGCCGACGCTAACGGCCGCCACTGGCAATCCCTCACACAAAGAATTCTAGCGGTGCTAGACAGGAGAGCATAGCTAGGTCTAGCGTTGCCGTTGTGCCTAGCGCCGCTAGGTCGCTGGTTTTGTCCGCCAACTGTGTCCGTCAGCTGTGTCCGTCAGCTCCAGGGGGTTCCCATGTCCGTGCAGTCGTCCGTGCAGTCGTCCGCCCCGTCCCTCGCGCAGGCGTCCAGGACGTCCCTCACCCACCGCGCCGCCACCGTCCTCGCCGCCCTCGGCGGCCTCGCCTGCCTCTGGTTCGGCCTCGACTTCCTCTTCGCCCCGGAGACCGCCGCCGCCGGCTTCGGCATCCCGGCCTGGCCCGAGGGTCAGGCGGCCGGCTACTTCGGCGTCAAGGCCGCCCGCGACCTCGCCAACGGCGCCGTCATCCTCGCCCTGCTGGCCCTCGGCCGCCGCCGCTCGCTGGCCTGGGT
Source organism: Streptomyces fradiae (assembly GCF_041270065.1). Classification (NCBI taxonomy): domain Bacteria; kingdom Bacillati; phylum Actinomycetota; class Actinomycetes; order Kitasatosporales; family Streptomycetaceae; genus Streptomyces; species Streptomyces fradiae. The sequence continues at coordinate 5,738,926 of NZ_CP065958.1, forward strand.
GATGCTGCTGATGACGATCGCGCCCGTCGGCGACTGCCTCTCGGTCCTGAGCCACGGCGGCTCGTACGCCGCCGCCCTCGGCATCCACGCGGCCACCGCCGCCGCCGTCCTCGTCGCCGCCGGACTGCTCTTCGCGACCAGCGGCCCCGGGCGGGAATCCGGGCGGGAATCCGGGCGGGCCCTTGATCGTTCGGGTGTCTGAGACAGCCGCGAGGATGCACACAGGGGGAGGGGCGGTCATGACGCAGGTCCACGGCACCGTGGCGAGCGGATTCGAGTCCGTACGGGAGGAGTTCGCCACGGTCGCGGCCGAGGAGGCCCGGGACGGCGGCGCCCAGCTCGCCGTCTACCACCGCGGCGAGCTCGTGGTCGACCTGTGGGGCGGCGAGGGTGTCGAAGGCGACACGCTCCTCGCGCTCTACTCCTCCGCCAAGGGCGTCACCGCCCTGGTCGCCGCCCTCCTCGTGCAGGACGGCGCACTGGACCTCGACCGCGAAGTGGCGTCCTACTGGCCCGAGTTCGCCGCCGCGGGCAAGGGCGCCGTCACCGTCCGCGAGCTGCTCGCCCACCGGGCCGGCGCCATCGGCGTCACCGGCGGCTTCACCCTCGACGAGCTCGCCGACGACCGCCTCGTCGCCGCCCGGATCGCCGCCCACGCCCCGTACTGGGAGCCCGGCACCGGCCACGGCTACCACGCGCTCAGCTTCGGCGCCCTGGCCGGCGAGGTGGTGCTGCGCGCCACCGGCCGCACGGTCCAGGACCACTACGCCGAGCGCGTCCGCGAGCCGTACGGCGCCGACTACCACCTCGGCCTGCCCGAGGAGTTGGAGGCCCGCTTCCGCCCGGCCCTGCCGGTGCGGCCCACCCCGGTCCAGGAGGCCTTCGAGGCGGAGCACCCGATCGCGCCGGACAGTCTGCTCGCCGTCGCCTTCGACCAGCAGGCCGATCCGCCCTTCGACATCGTCGCCTTCGGCAACTCCCGCGCCGTGCACGCCGCCTCGCCGCTCTCCGGCGGCGGCATCGGCACCGCGCGCGGCCTCGCCCGGGTGTACGCGGCGGTGGCCGGCGAGCTCGACGGCCGGCCCCCGCTGCTCAAGCCGGAGACGCTCGCCGAGTTCTCCCGGGCGCACTCCTCGGGCACGGACCTGGTCACCGGCGAGACCAACGCCTTCGGCCTCGGCTTCGTCCCGCTCGCCACCCGCTACCCCTCCCTCGGCCCGACCGCCGTCGGCCACAGCGGCGCCCCCGGCACCCAGTCCCTGGCCGACCCCTCCCGTGCCCTCTCCTACAGCTACGCCCGCCGCCGCTTCGGCTTCCTGGCCGGACCGGGGGCGCTGGAGAACGGCCGCCTGATCCGTACGGTCACGGCCGCCGCGGACCGCCGGGACGGCCGCGCATGACCGAGCTGCTGTTCTTCCTGCCGTTCGTGCTGCTCGTCGGCTGGCTCGTCCGGGGCGGGCAGCGCCGCCGCGCCGCCGCGCTCGCCGACGGGGGCACGGCCGCCGTCCCCGTGCTGCTCCGGCAGGGCTCCCGCTGGCGGCCGGGGCGCCTGGTGATCGGCGCGCGGCCGCTGGTCTGGCGCCCGTTCGCGCGCGGCGGCGAGGTCGTGCTGCCGGCCGAGCTGCGGGTCACCGGCACCCGCCGGCCCACCGTCCGCGAGGCCGTACGACTCAATCCGCTCGCCCGGATCGTGGCCTGCGAGTCGGCCGCCGGACCGGTCCTCCTCGCGGTCATGCCGGAGGAGCTGGAGCCGGTGCTCGGCGCCCTGGAGCGCGGCTGAGTCGGGCGGAGGCGAGAGGCAGGGGGAAACACCACCGCCCGGCAGCCCTCGGGGCTGCCGGGTTCGGGGTGTGCGGTCGCCTGGAACCGGGGGATCAGGCGGCGTTCTTGATGGCGGAGATGTCGAAGTTCAGCTTCACCTTGTCGGAGACCATGACGCCGCCGGTCTCCAGGGCCGCGTTCCAGGTCAGGCCCCAGTCGGAGCGCAGGATCTCGGCGGTGCCCTCGAAGCCGACCCGCTCGTTGCCGTAGACGTCGGTCGCGGTGCCGTTGAACTCCAGGTCGATGGCGAGCGGCTTGGTGACGTCCTTGATCGTCAGGTCGCCCTTGACCTGGTACTTGTCGCCGCCCAGGTGCGCGGCCTCGGTGGACCGGAAGGTCATCAGCGGGAAGGTCTCCGCGTCGAAGAAGTCGCCGCTGCGCAGGTGCCCGTCGCGGTCCGCGATGCCGGTGTCGATCGAGGCGATCTTGACATCGATGGCGGCGCTGGAGGCGGCCGGGTCGGTGCCGTTCAGCTTCAGCGAGCCCTCGTGCTCGGCGAAGCTGCCGCGGACGTTGGTGACCATGGCGTGCCGAACGGTGAAGCCGATGCTGCTGTGGGCCGGGTCGATGGTGTAGTCGCCGGTCAGGGCGGCCAGGGCCGGGTCCACGGGGAGGGTGGCGACGGTGGCGGCGGACTCGGTGTTGTTCTTGCGGCTGAAGAGACCCATGACGTGCTCCTTGGGGGGACGGTGCGCGGGGGGAGGCGCTTGGTCGTGCATTCGTTGAACCTTCAACGACATCGACCATAGACCTATTCCGTTCAACTTTCAACATCTGGGGAAGAGATTCACCCCTCCAGGGCAGCAAGCGCTTGCTGTGCTCATTGATTGCGTCGGAAGGCCGCTGCTAGAACCAGGCGCCAACCGGTCCCCATCCCCCCGGGAGGCTCCCGTGCCCGTCTGGTCCCGCCGCACCTTCCTGACCACCACCTCCGCTGCCGCTGCTGCCGCCGCAGCAGTCCTAGCCCTCGCACCGCAGGCCCAGGCCGCCACGGCCGAGGGCACGGACGCCGACTCGGACTCGGCCGAGTTCGAGACGCTGCGGCGGCGCTGGCTCGACCTCCAACTCGGCTCCGGCTACGACGCCGCGGCCGAGCCCTACGCCTCCCGGCTCGCCGAGACCGGCACCCTCGCCCGCGGCTTCCGCGCCGCCATGGCCCCCACCGCCACCACCCTCTGGCCCGGCGTCCCCTTCGACCCGCCCGCCGGCATCACCCAGAGCTACGGCCGGCTGTGGACCATGACCCAGGCGTATGTGCAGGAGGGCACCGGCTCCACCGGCGACCCGGCGCTCCTCGCCGACGTCCTGCGCGGCCTCGACCACCTCTCCGAGCGGGTCTACCGGAGCGGTGCTCCGCGCTACGGCAACTGGTGGGAATGGCAGATCGGCTCCCCGCGGATCCTCATGGACATCGTCGCCGCGCTCCACCCGCTGCTCGGCGCCGAGCGGATCGCCGCCGCCTGCGCCGCCGTCGACCACTTCGTCCCCGACGTGACGCTCGGCTCGTACACCGGCACCTCCACCGGCGCCAACCGTGTCGACCTGTGCCGCTCGGTCGCCCTGCGCGGGGTCCTCGGCGCGAGCCCCGCCAAGATCGCCCTCGCCCGGGACGCGCTCTCGCCCGTCTTCCCGTACGTCACCAAGGGCGACGGCCTCTACGCCGACGGCTCCTTCGTCCAGCACACCTGGGTCGCCTACTCCGGCACCTACGGACAGGTCATGCTCGACGGCCTCGGCCGGCTCTTCACCCTGCTCGCCGGATCCAGCTGGGCCGTCATCGACCCGAACCGGCAGATCATCCTCGACAGCGTCGAACGGGCCTACGCGCCCTTCCTCTACGACGGCCTGATGATGGACAGCGTCAACGGGCGTGCCATCAGCCGCGGTTACCTCAAGGGCGACGAGCGGCAGATCATGCGCTCCGACCACTTCCACGGCCAGGGTCTGATCGCCGCGATCGCGGTGCTCGCCGGCGGCGCGAGCCCCGCCGAGCGGGACCGCTGGCACGCGCGCGTGAAGGGGTGGATCGAACGCGACACGGTCACCCCGATCCTCGAAGCCCGCCAGTTCGGCGTCGCCGACCTCGCCCGGCTCCGCGCCATCGCCGACGGCCCCGCCCCCGCCGCACCCGAACCCACCGGCCACCGTCTCTTCGCCGCCATGGACCGGGCCGTGCACCGCCGCCCCGGCTGGGCCGCGAACATCTCCATGGCCTCCGAGCGGATCACCCACTACGAGTGCGGCAACGGAGAGAACCCGCGCGGCTGGCACACCGGATCCGGGATGCTCTCCTGGTGGACGAAGGGTCAGGGCGGCCAGTACACCGACTGGTTCTGGCCCACCGTCGACCCCTACCGGCTGCCCGGCACCACCGTCTCCACCAAACGCCTCGCCGACCGCGCCGGCGGCGAGTGGGGCGCGCCCCGGCCCGCCGTGAAGTGGGTGGGCGGCGTCACCGACGGCGAGTTCGCCGCCGTCGGTCAGCACCTCAAGGGCCTCGGCTCCACCCTGGAGGCCCGCAAGTCCTGGTTCTGCGCGGCGGACACCGTCATCTGCCTGGGCGCCGGCATCACCGCGAAGGACGGCGTCCCGGTCGAGACGATCGTCGACAACCGCTGCCTGGGGGAGGGAGGCACCGCCGCGCTGACCACCGGCGACGGCTGGGCCCACCTGGCCGGCCACGGAGGCTGGGTCTTCCCCCGCCCCGGCGGCGCCGGCCCCGATGGCGCCGCGGACCTGCGCACCCTGCGCGAGGACCGCACCGGCGCCTGGAGCGACATCAACACCACCAGCTCCACCGAGCGCCGCACCCGCCGCTACCAGACCCTCTGGTTCGACCACGGCACCGACCCGGCGGACGCCTCGTACGCCTACCTCCTGATGCCCGGCGCCGGCGTCCGCACCCTCGCCGCCCGCGCCGCCGACCCCGGCTGGCTGCGGATCCTCGCCAACCGCGCCGAGCTCCAGGCCGTCCGCGTCCCGTCCCTCGGACTGACCGCCGCCAACTACTGGCGCGCCGGTACGGTGGACCGGCTCACCGCCTCCGCCCCCGCGAGCGTCCTGCTCCGCCGGACGGGGACCACCGCGACCCTGCGGACCGCCGAGCCGATGCGCTCAGGACAGCCCTACGAGCTGCGCTGGGACCGGCCGGTCCGGGCGGTGCTCGCCCGGGACGCGTCGGTCGAGGTGCTGGCCGCCGGGACGGGCGGGCTGCGGCTGCGGATCACCCCGGGGACGGCCGGGGCGGGCCACCGCTGCGACGTGCTGATGTGACGTGCTGATGTGACGTGCCGCGGTAGGGGCCACGCGTACGGTCCGGACGGGGTCTATGTGGAAACCCTACAATCATCTGGGGTGTACGGCTGTCGACTCGACCTGGTGGGGCGACGGTTCTGTCATGCCCCACCAGGATTCGACACGCGAGACTGTACGGAGTCGACGGCGGGGTTTTATCGGGTGAGTTCGTAGGGTCGGTACATGACCGTTGTGGACCAGATCCCGAGCGAGCCCGCCGACGCCCGTGGCCGTGTGGCCGAGCTGCACGAACTGCGTGAGCAGGCGCGGCGCGGCCCGAGTGACCGTGCGACCGAGGCGCAGCACGCGAAGGGCAAGCTCACCGCGCGCGAGCGGATCGAGCTGCTCCTGGACCCGGGTTCCTTCCAGGAGGTCGAGCAGCTGCGCCGGCACCGCGCCAGCGGCTTCGGCCTGGAGGCCAAGAAGCCGTACACCGACGGTGTCATCACCGGCTGGGGCACGGTCGAGGGCCGCACGGTCTTCACCTACGCGCACGACTTCCGGATCTTCGGCGGTGCCCTGGGCGAGGCCCACGCCACCAAGATCCACAAGATCATGGACATGGCCATCGCGGCCGGTGCGCCGCTGGTCTCCCTGAACGACGGCGCCGGCGCCCGTATCCAGGAGGGCGTCTCCGCCCTCGCCGGCTACGGCGGCATCTTCCAGCGCAACACCAAGGCCTCCGGCGTCATCCCGCAGATCTCCGTGATGCTCGGCCCGTGCGCCGGCGGCGCCGCCTACAGCCCGGCCCTCACGGACTTCGTCTTCATGGTCCGCGAGACCTCGCAGATGTTCATCACCGGCCCGGACGTCGTCAAGGCGGTCACCGGCGAGGAGATCACCCAGAACGGACTGGGCGGTGCCGACGTGCACGCCGAGACCAGCGGCGTGGCGCACTTCGCGTACGACGACGAGGAGACCTGCATCGCCGAGGTGCGGTACCTGCTGTCGATGCTGCCGCAGAACAACCGCGAGAACCCGCCGGTCGTCGCCTCCGAGGACCCGGCGGACCGCCGCTCCGACGTGCTGCTCGACCTGGTGCCGGCCGACGGCAACCGCCCGTACGACATGCACAAGGTCATCGAGGAGCTCGTCGACGAGGGCGACTACCTGGAGATCCACGAGCGCTGGGCCCGCAACATCATCTGCGCCCTGGCCCGGCTCGACGGCCAGGTCGTCGGCATCGTCGCCAACCAGCCGCAGTCCCTCGCCGGTGTCCTTGACATCGAGGCCTCCGAGAAGGCCGCCCGCTTCGTGCAGATGTGCGACGCCTTCAACATCCCGATCATCACTCTTCTGGACGTACCCGGCTTCCTGCCTGGTGTAGACCAGGAGCACGGTGGAATCATCCGGCACGGCGCGAAGCTGCTGTACGCGTACTGCAACGCGACCGTGCCCCGGATCTCGCTGATCCTGCGCAAGGCCTACGGCGGCGCGTACATCGTGATGGACTCCCAGTCCATCGGCGCCGACCTGACGTACGCCTGGCCCACCAACGAAATCGCGGTCATGGGCGCCGAGGGCGCCGCGAACGTGATCTTCCGCAAGCAGATCGCGGAGGCCGAGGACCCCGAGGCGATGCGGACGCGCATGGTCAAGGAGTACAAGGCCGAGCTGATGCACCCGTACTACGCGGCGGAGCGCGGCCTCGTCGACGACGTCATCGACCCCGCCGAGACCCGCGAGGTCCTTGCCAAGTCCCTTGCGATGCTCCGCACCAAGCACGCGGACCTGCCGTCCCGCAAGCACGGCAACCCGCCGCAGTAAGCCTCCCGGGCTTCCCCCGACCTCCCCCGCCTCAGCAACCCTCATCAGAGGAGTTCACCGAAGTGACCACGCCTGCCACAGCCAACCTGCTCCGGGTCGAGAAGGGCCACGCCGACCCCGAGGAGCTCGCCGCCATCACCGCGGTCCTCCTCGCCCGCGCCGCGGCCCAGCCCGCCGAGCCGGCCGCCCACCACCGTCCCCGCACCGCCGGCTGGCGCCGTCTGGAGCGCGAGAACGGCTTCCGCGCCCCGCACAGCTGGCGCTGACGCACGGACCGACGGCGAAGGGCCGGACCCCCGGGAACACCCGGGGTCCGGCCCTTCGCCGTGTCCGTAGCCGTGTGTGCCGCCGGCACGGGCGTCAGGAGACCAGCGCCCCGATCAGCGCGACGATCCCCCAGACCACCCCGACCAGGATGGCCAGCGCCCCCACGATCAGGGTGATCGCGAGCGCGATGTCGCCCTTGGTCAGCGGGTCCGGCTTCTGCGCGTGCGCGGGCGTCGGCGAAGGCGGCGAGGGCGGTGCCGCCGGGGGCGGCGGGGGCGGCGGAGCGGAGGCCTTCGCGGACGCCGACGGCCGCGCCGACGCGGAGGCGGACGCCGAGGCCGAAGCCGATGCCGATACGGACGCGGACGCCGAGGCGGACGCCGAGGCCGAATACGACGCCGAGGCGGACGCGCCGGGGGCCCGGACCCGGGTCCCGCCGCCCCCGGTGAAGGGGTCCGGGTGGCCCTTCTCCGCGTGCGCGCACCACGGGCAGGCCCGCAGATGCCCGCCGTAGTGGTGCTCCGGCACCTCGCCGCACACCACCACGGACTCCTTCGCCTCGTCCAGGGCCTGCAGCCAGGCCGCCGAGGACGGCCGCCGGGCGGGCTCGCGCCAGCCGGGCCCGAAGGTCTGCCGGGCCAGCCGCAGCACCTCCGGCGGCAGCGTCTCGACCGGCAGCTGCCGGCGCGGCACCCGCACCCGGTCCGGATGCACCAGGAAGGAGTTCCCGGCGAGCACGTTGTCCTTGCGGGTGGACTCGGCCGCACCGACCCGCGGGCTCCCGTCGTACGGATGGTTCCCGCTGGTCAGCAGCTGGTAGACGAGGACCGCGAGCGCGAAGTCGTCCGAGTGCCGGGTCGGCGGCCCGCCGCGGTGCCGCTCGGGTCCCGCGTAGTCGTCGGTGAAGACGTCGCTGCCGAAGAACTCACCGGTCAGCGGGTCGGTGAAGGCGAAGGAGTCGCAGTCGAGCAGGGTGACATAGCCCTTCGGGTCGACCACCGCGTTCGCGCTGGACAGATCGCCGACCACATAGCCGCGCTGGTGCAGCTCCGCCGTCATGTACGCGAGGTTGGACGCCACCCCGAGCAGGAAGCCCCAGTGCGCCCGGCCCTGGTACTGGCTGCGCCGCACGTTCTTCTGCAGCAGCCCGCTGAGCCGGACGTGCGCCGCCGGGTCCAGGATCGGCATCCCGTACCCGACCGGCCGCCCCGCCGACTCGATCAGCTGCACCGGCCACACCAGCATCGGCGGCTGCCCGGCCGCGAGTTGCTCCCCGGCCAGCGGGTCGGCGCGCAGCATCGCGGCGAGCCGACGCAGCTGGGCCGCGTCGGGCGGCCGGTTGTAGATCTTGCCGGCGAGGTCGGCGCGTTCCGCGAAGGCCCAGACGCTGCCCTGGCCGCCGGTGCCGAGGGGCTTGCCGGTGCGGCTGATCCGGGTGCCGTCGCCGAGCGTCAGGTCCACGGGGTCGGTGAGGGAGTCGTCGTCGCCGGAGTCGGAGCCGGTGCCGGCGCCGGTGCCGTCAGTGGTCGTCATGTCGTATCGCCCACAGGAGAGTCTTGTCGTCCCCGGTCACTCGGGAGATCTGGTCGGAGGCGAGGAATTCCGCGAGCCGGCGGTCCTCCTCGTCGTGGTCGTAGCCGTCCCGGCCGAGCCGTTCGAAGAGATGGCCGAGGAAGGCGTCGTGCGGCAGCGGCGGCCCGGCGGGGGAGCGGCGGAGCAGGGCGTGCGTGAGCCCGTCCGTGGACAGCAGCACCCCTTCGATCCGCGGGTCGCGGACACAGTCCACCCGCAGCTGCCCGAGCGCGGTCGGCGAGCCGAGGAAGACGGTCTCGTTGGCGTACTCGCTGCCGGAGTGGGTCTGGGGGAGCAGATGGTACGAGGCGGGGCCGGGCGGCGAGGCCGTGTCCCCGCCACCGGGCGGGCGCTCGTCCGGCACCCCGCCCTCCGCCCGCAGCAGCACCAGGCCGTCGCCGATCGACACCTGGCCCAGCCAGCCCTCCGCGGCCACCACCACGGTGAGGGTGGTCGCGAACGGGGCGGCCGGGCCCGCGCACCAGGTCAGGAACTCGGCCCGGACCTCGCGGAAGGCCTCGGTCAGCAGCTCCCTGCGCTCGTGCGGGTCGTCCCCGCGCCGCCAGGGCGCGGCGACCGGGGCGAAGGCGTCCACCGCGAGCTCCACCGCCACCCGCGCGCCCTCGCCGGAGCGTTCGGCGCTGCCCGCGCCGTCCGCCACCGCCAGGACCAGACCGCCCGGGACCTCCCGGTGCTTCCAGGCGTCCTGGCAGGGCTTGTCGTCCCGCAGGTGCCGGTAGCCGGTCGCGCTGATCCCGTGCACCCGCCAGCGGTGGGCGGGCCGGCCCCGCCGGCTCGCCCCGCCGGGGCTCACGCCGGGACCTGCCCGCCGCCGCGCCGGCGCTTCAGCCGGGCGAAGATCTCCTGGAACTCGGCCTCGTCGGCACCGCCCTGGGTGGCGCGGGCGCTGTGCGACATCGCGGTGAGCAGCTCGGCGAACGGGAAGCCGTCCAGCCAGGCGTGGTAGTGCGGGGCCAGCTCCTTGAGGACCTCCTCGGCCCCGGCGTGCCGCTCGCCGACGCCGACCGCGAAGAGCCGGAAGCGGCGCTCCTCCTCGGCCTTGCGCAGCTCGGGCAGCAGATCCCGGTACGCGTGCGAGAAGCGGCCCTGCTCGTCGCTGGGCGCGCCGTCCGTGACCACGCAGATCTGCGGCCGGTAGTAGGTGAGGCCCTCCTCGCGCAGCCCGGCCTTGTAGTCGGCGACGACCTCCATGGCGAGCCGCAGCGCCCGGTCCATCAGGGTCACGCCGTGCGCGCGCAGCGCCGGCGGCCGGAACTCGTGGGCCGGTACGAACGGGCTGTGCGGCCAGCGCGGGGCGAGCGCGCCCAGCGGGGTGGCGCCCTGCCAGACGGTGATGCCCTCGGTGCCGCCGAAGGTGATGAGGGCGACGTCCACGGCGGCGCTGAGCGCGGTGTCCTCGGCGAGGCTCCCGGCCCAGGAGTCGAGGGCGTCGTTGAGCGCGCCGATCGCGCCGCTCTGGCTGAGCGACGAGGAGGTGTCCAGGCACAGCAGCAGCGGCAGCCGCTGGGCGCTGTCGAACTCGAAGCCCATGTACGGCACGGGGAGCGGGGCTTCGTCGGGACTTGCGGTCGGGTACACGGCTACTCCGGCGTGCGAGGGCGGAACGGGGACGGTGAGCATGCTTCGGGTGTGCGTCAGGAGAGCGAAAGGTCCAGGAGAGCGGGGAGTTCAGTGGAGCGGGGAGGCGATGAGCAGCGGCGGGTCGGTGTCCGGCGACGCGGTGACCCGGACCAGGTCCCCGGGGCGCGGGTAGGCCGTCGCGGGGCCGCGCCAGCGGGCCCGGCACAGGGCGCCGTCCCACTCCACGTACCCGTCGGGGCGCAGCCAGGTCGCGGCGGTGACGACGGCCCGGTAGCCGGTGCCGAGGGCGAGGGTGTCGGACTCGCGCGCGGCGGCCGTCGCGGCGGCGGCCCGGTACACGGTCCCGGGCCCGGCGGCCGGCTCCGGTGCGGGTGCGGGCGGCGGCTCCGGCTTCGGCACCGGTGTCGGCTCCGGCTCAGGAGCGGGCTCCGGCGCCGGCCGCCAGCCGCTCGGCAGTTCGGGGGCCCGGGGCGCGGGCGGCAGCGCCGCGGGCGGTCCAGGCGCGGGAGCGGGAGCTCCGGGAGCGGGGGCCGGTGCGGGCTCCTGCCCCGGAGGCGTCGGGGCCGTCGGGGCCGTACGGAACGGCAGCAGCCCGGCCGCCGCGTCGAGCGCGGTGTCGAGGGCGTCGCCGAGGACCGCGCGCGAGTTGGACACCATCCACCGGACGTCGTCCTGCAGCCGGGGGTGGGCCGCCCGCTCCGTCCGCGGCCGGGCGCCCCGCCCCTCCCGGGTCCCGTCCTGCTCGGGCATCGGCGCCTCCTCGGACAGGGACTCGGACTCGGACGCGTACGCGGAAGGGGCCTCGGGCGTGGCCGGTGCCTCGTGCCGCGGCTCCGGCTCCTCGGGGCGCCGGGAGCCGGAGAACCAGGAGCCGGTGCTCGCCCACAGCGCGAGCAGCAGGGCCGTCGGCGGCAGCACCACGAAGGTGAGGATCAGCGCGGAGGTCTCCACGGGCTCACTCCGGCGAGGCGAGGTCATCGGAGCTCCGCAGCACGAAACCCAGGTCGTGGCACTCCCGCAGCAGCCGCACCGAGCGGTCGAGCAGCGCGTCGAGGGTGGTCGCGAACCCGGTGGCCGTCAGATGGCAGACCAGCGGCAGCGCGAGCACCGCGGAGAGCAGCGGTTCCTCGCTGCGGGCGTCGCCGAGCACCGCCGCCGGCGTCACCTCGTGGGCGTTCCACGCGGTCGCGGCGGCCGCCGTCGGGGCCAGCCGGTCCGAGGGGACGAGCGTCCCGTCGGTGACGGCCACCACCAGCGAGCCGGCGGCCCGGCTGATGTCCACGGTGAGCCGGGGCCCGGACGGGTCGCCGGTCCTGGTCTCCAGGAAGAGGGCGCCGTCCTCGGTCTGGACCGGCTCGCCGCGGCGGCGCGCCCATTCCCGTACCAACGACTCCCAGCCGTCGCGCAGTTCGACCACGGGCTCAGGGCTCACGGTGCAGCACCGCCTTCCGGATCAGCGGACGGGACAGCCCGGCCGCGAGCAGCCGCGCGGCGACCGGGCGCAGCGCGCAGCCCCCGCCGGCGGCCGGCGGCACGGGGGCGTGGCAGTGGTGCGGGGGATCGGCGACCGGGACGGTCGGCGGGTGCGGCGGCTTCGGCACCGGACGCCCGGCCCCCGGCGGGGGCTTCAGGAGCGCCCCGAGCTCCGCCATCAGCTCGTCCGGACCGGGCCGGTCGGCCGGGGCGGGGGCGAGGCAGGAGCGGACGACCCCGGCGAGCGCGGCCGGTACACCGGTGAGCCGGGGCGGCACCCCCTGGTAGATCCGCAGGGTGGCGGGAAGGCCGTGCCCGAAGGGCAGCAGGCCGGTGGCGGCGAAGACCAGGACGACCCCGAGCGCGAACACGTCGACGGCGGGCGTCGGTTCGCCGCCGCGCAGGCTCTCGGCCGGGATGAAGCCGTTGGTGCCGGGTGGCGACATCGGGTCGGTCAGACCCCGGGTCCAGCTGTCGGAGCGGACGATGCCGAAGTCGATGAGCCGCGGCTCGCCGTCCTCCAGGATGATGTTGCTGGGCTTGAGGTCCCGGTGGATCAGCCCGTGGGCGTGCACCCCGGCCAGCGCCTCGGCGAGCATCGCGCCCAGCTCGGCGACCCGCCGCTCGGGCAGCGGCCCCCGCTTGCGCACGTGCTGGTCGAGGGTGGGGCCCTCCACGTAGCGGGAGGCGAGCCAGTACGGCGGGGTGAGCGTCTCGGCGTCGTACAGCGGGAGGGTGTACGGGCTGCGCACGTCGCGCAGCGCCTCGACCTCGCGGTGGAACCTGATCCGCCCGGCCCGCGAGTGCGCGAGCTCGGCGCTGATCACCTTGACCGCCAGGCGTAACCCGGCGGGGGTGCGGCACAGATAGACCTTGCCCATCCCGCCGTTGCCCAGCGTGCGTTCGACCGTGAAGCGGCCGATCCGGCGCGTACCGTCCAGCGAACCCATCGTCTCCCCCCGAGGTCCCCGTACAACGTACTGGACGCCCCGCCCCGCGGGGGCGGTTTCGCGTGTCGGGGATCACATGCGGAGTTCGGGGATCACATGCGGAAGGCCGCGTCCCGGAACGGGAACGCGGCCTTCCGCGAAAGACGGCGGGACAACTACCGCAGGCGGGCCATGAGGGCGTGCTCGACCAGCGTGATGAGCGCGCTCTTGGCGTCCGCGCGGTGGCGGGCGTCGGTGGTGATGATCGGGGTGTCGGGACCGATCTGAAGGGCCTCGCGGACCTCCTCCGGCTGGTACGGCTGGTGGCCGTCGAAGCCGTTGAGGGCGATGACGAAGGGGAGGCCCGAGTTCTCGAAGTAGTCGACCGCGGGGAAGCAGTCGGCGAGCCGCCGGGTGTCCACCAGGACGACGGCGCCGATGGCACCGCGCACCAGGTCGTCCCACATGAACCAGAAGCGGTCCTGACCGGGCGTACCGAAGAGGTACAGGATCAGGTCCTGGTCCAGGGTGATGCGGCCGAAGTCCATGGCGACAGTCGTCGTCGTCTTGTCGCCCGTGTGGGTGAGGTCGTCGATGCCCGCGGAAGCGGACGTCATGACGGCCTCGGTTCGCAGCGGGTTGATCTCCGAGACCGCGCCGACGAACGTGGTCTTGCCCACGCCGAAGCCGCCCGCCACCACGATCTTCGCGCTGGTGGTTGAACGGGCCGCGCCGCCGCTAGAGCTTGCGAAGTCCACTGAGCACCCTTTCGAGCAGTGTCACGTCTGGCTGACCGCCGGCGGCCTCGTCGCCGCCGGGCTGGTGGATGGCTACGAGTCCGGCCTCGGCCAGGTCGGCCACGAGAATCCGGGCAACGCCGAGGGGGATGGAGAGCAGTGCCGAGATCTCGGCGACCGACTTGATCTCGAAGCACAGCCGGCAGATCCGCTGGTGCTCGGGCAACTGCCCCTGCAGCCGGGCCGGATCGGCCGTGGTACTGACCAGCGCCTCGATGGCGAGCTGGTAACGCGGCCGGGTCCGGCCGCCGGTCATCGCGTACGGGCGGACGAGCGGGTTGTTCCCGCCCGCGGCGCCCGCACGGCCGGCCGGCGCACCCGGCGCACCGGTGGGCGTGGGCTGGGCCTGCGGCTGCTGATACGGCTGCGACATACCCGGTCTGCTCGGCGCGGAGGGAAAGTTGTAGCGGTTCTGCGCGGGGTCGCCCACCGGCGACTGATGCGCGTCAAAACCGTTATAAGGGCTTCCGCCCGGGGGTGTGCCCACGTCTCCTCCTCCGACTGCCTCGCGGTCCCATGTCCCTTGGAACCGCGCCACCGCACCCTACGGTGCGGTGGCGAGAAACGCACTGTCTGTCTGTTAGTTGAGAAGACTTCCCTGGAGCTCGGCCCGCAGATCGGGGGTGAGCACGCTGCCCGCCCGGTCGACGAGCAGAGCCATCTCGTAGCCCACGAGACCGATGTCGGACTCCGGGTGGGAGAGCACGGCCAGCGAGGAGCCGTCCGAGATCGACATGATGAAGAGGAAGCCGCGCTCCATCTCCACGACGGTCTGGTTGACCGCACCGCCCTCGAAGATCCGGGACGCGCCCGCGGTCAGCGAGGTCAGTCCGGAGGCGACCGCCGCAAGCTGGTCGGCGCGGTCCCGGGGAAACCCGTCGGACATCGCCAGCAGGAGGCCGTCGGCGGAGACCACCACCGTGTGCGACACCCCGGGGGTGTTGTCCACGAAGTTGGTGATCAACCAGTTCAGATTCTGCGCCGCCTGGCTCATCGCGCTCACACTAACGCTCCTGGTTGTAGGTGTTGCCCGGGCCGAGGCCCGATCCGTTCGTGTCCGTACCCGCGCTGCGTCCCTGCTGGATGCCGCGGCGCAGGTTGCTCAACCTGCCCCGGACGTCCTCGGGTGCGCGGGAGACCTGTGGGCCGCCCTGCGGGGTGTGCTCCGCGGCTCCCTCGACCAGATTGGCCTTGGGAACCCGTCGGGGAAGGCCGGAGGAGGTGACCCCGCCCGCCTTCGGGTCGCGGAGCTTCTCGGCCCGCTGCCAGCGCTCGTCGTTGGCCGAGCGCCAGTCGTCGGAGCCGCCGGCGTCCATGGGTGCCGTGCTCGTGCTGTCCTGCCGCATCTGCTGGGCCGGCGGCTCGGACTGTCCCGCCTGCGGGGTCTGCGGCGCCTGCGGGGCGCTGCTGCCGCGGCGCGGCAGTCCGGCACCGGTCAGCGTGTGGCCGGCGTCCGGGGTGGGAGTGGGGCCACTCCCCGGACGGTCGAAGCCTACGCGGTCGCGGTCCTGTTCGGGAGCGCCCTGGGCAGATTCCGATTCCGTCCCGAACTGCTGTGCGTAGCCCTGGTCGTAGCCGGGCTGCTGCGGCCAGCCGCCCTGGTCGGCCTGGGGTTCGTAGCCGTTCGCGTACCCCTGCTGAGCGGTCGCGCCCTGGTCGTACCCGGCTTCCGCATAGCCCTGCGCCGGGTAGCCGTCTGCGGGCTGCTGGTAGCCCTCGTAACCCTGCTCGGCATAGCCGTAGGCGTCCTGGCCCTGCGGCTGCTGCGGCTGCGCGTAGTCCTGCTGGTACTCCTGCTGGTACTCACCGGGGTAGGCCGATGCGTACTCCTGCTCGTGCTCCTGCTGTACGAACGTCTGCTGATCGGGCGCGCCGGATTCGAGCTCGTCCTGGAACATCGGGCGCTCGCCGCCCTGCACCTGGGCCTCCAGGGCCGCCCGGCGCTCCTCGCGCATCAGCGAGCGGTTGACCGGGTCGAGCTGGCGCTCCTCGCCCGGCTGCTCGTAGCGCGAGTCGTCGAAGCCGAGCTCGGCCGCGGTGCGCATCGGCTGGGCCTGCGGCTCGAAGGCCGACTGGACCTGCTGCTGCGGGATGATCTGCGAGACGGTGAAGTCGTCCTGCATCGGCGCCGTCTCGCCACCACCACCATGGGTGATCGCGTCCGGCAGCATGACCAGCGACGTGGTGCCGGCCTGCTCGCCCGAGGGGCGCAGCTGGACCCGGATGCCGTGGCGGTCGGAGAGCCGGCCGACCACGAAGAGGCCCATGCGCTGGGAGACGGCCGCGTCCACGGTCGGCGGGTTGGCCAGCTTGTGGTTGATGTCCGCGAAGTCCTCGGCGGTGAGGCCGATGCCCTTGTCGTGGATCTCGACCATCACGCGGCCGTCGGGCAGCCGGGTCGCGGTGACCCGGACCTTGGTCTGCGGGGAGGAGAACGTGGTGGCGTTCTCCAGGAGCTCGGCGAGCAGGTGCACGAGGTCGGTCACGGCCTGGCCGTGGATCTCGGCCTCCGGTACACCGGCGATGTCGATGCGCTCGTACTGCTCCACCTCGGAGGCGGCGGCGCGCATGACGTCCACCAGCGGGACCGGCTGGTCCCAGCGGCGGCCGGGCTCCTGGCCGGCGAGGACCAGGAGGTTCTCGCCGTTACGGCGCATACGGGTGGCCAGGTGGTCCAGGCGGAAGAGGTTCTCCAGCTGGTCCGGGTCGGCCTCGTTGTTCTCCAGGTCGGTGATGAGGCCCAGCTGGCCCTCGATCAGCGACTGGTTGCGCTGCGACAGGTTGGTGAAGATCGCGTTGATGTTGCCGCGGAGCAGGGCCTGCTCGGCGGCGAGCCGGACGGCCTCGCGGTGCACCTGGTCGAAGGCGCGGGCGACCTCGCCGATCTCGTCCGTGGAGTCGATCGGGATGGGCTGCACCCGGGTGTCGACCCGGCCGGGCTCGGTCCGGGAGAGCTGGTCGACGAGCATCGGCAGACGCTGCTCGGCGATGCCGAAGGCGGCGGTGCGCAGCTCGCGCATCGAGCGGCTCATCTGGCGGGCCATGAGGCCGGCCAGGATGAAGGCGGCGAGCAGGGCGACGACGGTGATGCCACCGGTGACGTAGGCGTCGGTCTGGGCCTCGCCGGAGATGTCGGCGGCCTCGGTCACGGCCTTGTCGACGAGCTCCTTCTCGACCTCGGTGTAGCCGTCGAACTTGGCGGTGGCGACGGCCATCCAGGTCTCGGGCGTGATGCCCTGCTTCTTCAGGTCCGCGATCGCGTCGGCGTCCTTGGCACCGCCGATGGCCTGGGCCACGCCTGCGTAGACGGACTGGTCCTTGCCGGTGCCCTTGGGCAGCTCGATGCCCAGCTGGGCCATCTTCTTGGCGCCCTCGGAGGCCTTGCCCGCCATGACCTCCTTCAGCCGGTCCACGTCCGCCTGCGTGCCGCCGGACTGGTACTCGCCGAGGGCGATCTGCTCCAGGTAGTTGTACGAGTTGAAGGCGACCGACTGCTGGGCGAAGACCTCGTCCTTCGCGCTGGGCCGGACGAGCAGCTGGGTGCCGATCGAGCGCTGCAGGGACTCGGCGGCCTTCGACAGCTGGATCGCGTAGACGGTGCGGCCGTAGCTGGTGATGTTGCCGGTGCCCAGACCGAGCTCGTTGGAGAACTCCATCAGGTAGTGCTGGACCTCGGTGTACGAGGTCTGGGTGGTCACCGGGTCCTGGGACCGGGTGTACGCGACCTTGCGGAGCTCCTCGAGCTTCGGCTCGGCGTTGCGGAACAGGCTCAGGCGGCGCTCAAGGCCGTCCCCGCTCGGCATGCTCTTGACGGCCTCGTCGAACTTCGCCTTGGCGGCGTCGGTGGCGGCGTAGGCCTGGGTGACCTCGTCGCTCTCGCGGTCCTCGGGCGACTTCGCCTTGAGGAGCGGGGCGGCGGTGAGGTCGCGCTCGTTGAGCAGAGCCTGGCCGTAGTCCGAGGCGGCGCGCACGATGAGCGCCGTCTTCTCGGCGTCCTGCGCCTCCTGCCAGGTGTCGATGGCCGTCTTCACCTGGAAGCCGCCCATGACGAGGCCCACAAGCACGGGTATGAGGAGGATCGCGTTCAGCTTGGTGGGCACCCGCCAGTTGCGCGGGGACATCTTGCTGGTGCTGCCCTTGCGGCTCGGGGCCGGCGACGCCACGGGCTCGTCCGCGGGCGGCATAGCCGCGCGCGACGGCGGCGTGAAGTTGCCCCGCGTCTGCTGCTCCGCGGAGCTTTCCTTGCTTCGCCTCACTCGACCAACAACCTCTCGGCGCCGGCACCTGTGTTGTGCCGGGTGTTTCGTTCAGGGCCGTACTACTCGGGAGTTCATGAATTGCAGCACGTGAAGGGGGTCCCCTCCAAACAGTGCGGAGCGCCCGGTTTTCGTGGCTCACGCCGCCGATAAAACGGGCATAAAGAGCGAGCCCCGCCAAAAGGCGGGGCTCATGTGAGCGCAGCGGCATCAGCCGGATGCGTCGGGTGTCCGAGACGCCGCAATTCTCTGTCGAAACGTTATGAACCGGCGGAACCGTCAAGGGCGGTCGTGTCCAACGACACAGACCGCCCCCAAAATCTCTACGACAACTGACGTATATCGACTTCTACTTGCGGTGTACTACTTCAACCGCGCCATGAGGGCGTGCTCGACGAGGGTGATGAGCGCGCTCTTGGCGTCCGCGCGGTGGCGGGCATCGGTCGTGATGATGGGAGCGTCCGGCCCGATCTGCAGCGCCTCGCGCACCTCGTCCGGCGTGTAGGGCTGCTGCCCGTCGAAACCGTTGAGCGCGATGACGAAGGGGAGGCCCGAGTTCTCGAAGTAGTCGACCGCGGGGAAGCAGTCGGCGAGCCGCCGGGTGTCCACGAGCACCACGGCGCCGATGGCACCGCGGACCAGGTCGTCCCACATGAACCAGAAGCGGTCCTGACCGGGCGTACCGAAGAGGTACAGGATCAGGTCCTGGTCCAGGGTGATACGGCCGAAGTCCATCGCCACGGTGGTGGTCGTCTTGCCACCGGTGTGCGTCAGGTCGTCGATGCCCGCCGAGGCGGACGTCATGACGGCCTCGGTCCGCAGCGGGTTGATCTCGGAGACGGCGCCCACGAACGTGGTCTTGCCCACGCCGAACCCGCCGGCCACCACGATCTTCGCGCTGGTGGTCGAACGGGCCGCGGAGGCGGGGCCGCTAGAGCTTGCGAAGTCCACTGAGCACCCTTTCGAGCAGTGTCACGTCCGGCGTGCCGCCGGCCTCTCCGTTGCCCGGCTGGTGGATGGCCACCATGCCCGCCTCGGCCAGGTCGGCCACGAGGATGCGGGCGACGCCGAGCGGCATCGACAGGAGCGCCGACACCTCGGCCACCGACTTGACCTCACGGCAGAGGTGGCAGATCCGCTGGTGCTCCGGCAGCAGGGTGGCCAGATGCGCCGGGTCGGCCGTGGTGCTGACCAGCGCCTCGATGGCGAGCTGGTAGCGCGGCCGGGTCCGGCCGCCGGTCATGGCATAGGGCCGGACCAGCGGCTGGTCGCCTTCCGCTCCGTACGGCTCGTCTATCGATGTGCCGTACGGATCGTGAGAGGCGGGGGGCGGGGTCATGAATCCTCCGGGCGTGACAGCAGAACCTTCTGCCGTCTGATGGGGCCGGTGGGGGGCCGAGTGCTTTGGGGCGGCCGGACGGTGAACGGGTCCGGGGCGGTGCGGAGGGGCGCACCGCCCGCGGGCGTGTCGGTTTCGGGTACGGATCGGTCTCGGGTACGGATTCGAGCGGTCCGGGCTCGACGGGCGGCGCCCCGGCTAGCGGAGCAGGCTGCCCTGGAGCTCGGCCCGCAGATCGGGGGTGAGGACGCTGCCCGCCCGGTCGACGAGCAGCGCCATCTCGTAGCCCACGAGACCGATGTCGCACTCCGGGTGGGCGAGTACGGCCATCGAGGAGCCGTCGGAGACCGACATGATGAAGAGGAAGCCGCGCTCCATCTCCACCACGGTCTGTGCCACGGGTCCGCCCTCGAAGATCCTGGACGCGCCCGCGGTCAGCGAGGTCAGTCCGGACGCGACCGCCGCAAGCTGGTCGGCGCGGTCGCGGGGGAACCCTTCGGACATGGCAAGGAGCAGTCCGTCGGCGGAGACCACCACCGTGTGCGACACCCCGGGGGTGTTGTCCACGAAGTTGGTGATCAACCAGTTCAGATTCTGCGCCGCCTGGCTCATCGCGCTCAACTAACGCTCCTGCTGGTGGGTCGGACCGACATGGAAGGAACCCGTGGTCGAGTTGCCCGCCTGACGGCCCTGCTGGATACCGCGGCGCAGATTGGTGAGCCGGCCGCGGACGTCGTCGGGTGCGCGGGACACCTGGGGGCCGGCCTGCGTGGCCTGCTCCTGGGCGGTCCCGGGCACGAGGTTGGCCCGCGGCACGCGCCGCGGGAGCCCGGAGGTGGTGACCCCGCCGGCGGCGGGCTTGCGCACCCGCTCGGCCTGGCGCACCAGCTCGTCGTTGGGCGAGGTCCGCCAGGCGGCCGGGCCGTTCGGCCGGCCCGCCTCGGACTGCGGGACCACCGGGGTCTGCGTCGTCCGCTCGACGTCCGGCGCGCCCTGGGAGGGAGCGGCCGGAGCCGGGGCCTGACGCGGGGCCTGGTACTGGCCCTGGCCCTGACCCTGGTTCTGCGCGGGAGCCTGGTACTGGCCCTGCGCGGGAGCCTGGTACTGGCCCTGCGGCTGACCGCCCTGGGCCTGGCCCTGCTCCTGGTGGAACCAGTTGGTCTCCAGCGTGTCGTACAGCGGGGTACGGCCGTCACCGGCGTGCTGCGCCGGCGGCAGGGCCTCCGGGCGGCGCGGCTGCTGGAGCTGCGGCTGCTGGGGCTGCTGCGGCTCGTTCGCCGTGCGCTGGCGCGGGGCCTGCGGTGCCTGCTGCGGGGCCTGTGCCTGCGGTACGTACGGCTGGTGGCCGTACTGCTGCTGCTGGGGAGCCTGCTGGGCGCCGAAGTCCGGGCGCGGGAACTGCGCCGTGGACGCCGGGTCCTGGTAGCCCTGCGGGGCCATCGGCTGCTGGGCCGGGGCCTGCTGGGGAGCCTGCGGCGCACCGAAGTCGGGGCGCGCGAACTGGCCGGTGGAGCCCGGACCGTCGAACGGCTCCTCGTGACCACGCGGCGCGTCCAGCGGCGTCATGTCCTGCTGCGGCCGGCGGACCGGCTGCGCCTGGTCGTTGCCCCAGCTGGTGGCCTGCGGCCGGGCCGGGTGCTGTGGCTGAGACGTGCCCCCGGGCAGCTCGGCCCGCGGGAAGCCGCCCTGGACCGGACGCGGCTCCTGCGGGGCCTGCGGCTGCTGGGGAGCCTGCGGGGCCTGCGGGCCGCGCGCGGGCTGCCCGTTCGCCGGACCCTGGCCGCCCCACACGTCCGTACGGGACGGGATGGCGCTCTGCGCGCCGCCGCCGAAACCACCGGGCGCCGGGCGCCGGTCGTCCTGCGGGACCGGCGGCATCGGCTGGGTCTGCGGACCCGGGTCCTGGGCCGGAGCCTGGGCCTGCGCCGGGGCGGGCGCCTGCGAGCGCTCCTGGAAGAAGTTCTGGCCGCTCGGGCCGTTCTGGCCCTGGCCGGCGCCGTCGCGCGCGGGCAGCGCGCCACGGGCCGCACCGGCACCGAGCCGGCCGCCGGGCGCCGACGGGGCACCGCCCGGACGCCCGCCGCCGAGCGCGCCGGGGCCACCGGCCGCGCCCTGACCGCCGGCGAGGCGCCCGCCCGGGGCACCCTGGCCCTGCGGCATCGCGCCCTGGCCGCCGGCGCCGGGCTTCGGCGCGGGCTTCTTGCCGCCGTGGGCGACGTCGACCGGGAGCATGACGAGCGCGGTGGTGCCGCCCGAGTCGGACGGCCGCAGCTGGATCCGGATGCCGTGGCGCAGGGACAGCCGGCCGACCACGAACAGACCCATGCGGCGGGAGACCGAGACGTCCACGGTGGGCGGCGAGGCGAGCCGCTCGTTGATCGCGGCCAGGTCCTCGGGGGAGAGGCCGATGCCGGTGTCGTGGATCTCGACGAGCACGCGGCCGTCGGGCAGCGCGTGACCGGTGACCCGGACCTTGGTCTGCGGCGAGGAGAACGAGGTGGCGTTCTCGAGCAGCTCGGCGAGGAGGTGGACGAGGTCGTTGACGACCCGGCCGGCGACCTCGGTCGCCGGGACCGCGGCCAGTTCGATGCGCTCGTACTGCTCCACCTCGGAGGCGGCGGCACGGAGCACGTCGACCAGCGGGACCGGGCGGGTCCAGCGGCGGCCCGGCTCCTCGCCCGCGAGGACGAGGAGGTTCTCGCCGTTACGGCGCATACGGGTCGCGAGGTGGTCGAGCTTGAACAGCGAGGACAGCTGGTCCGGGTCGGCCTCGCGGGACTCC
Organism: Streptomyces fradiae; assembly: GCF_041270065.1. NCBI lineage: Bacteria > Bacillati > Actinomycetota > Actinomycetes > Kitasatosporales > Streptomycetaceae > Streptomyces > Streptomyces fradiae. The sequence continues at coordinate 5,760,825 of NZ_CP065958.1, forward strand.
AGCTCGGAGATGAGCGAGAGCTGGCGCTGGATGAGGCCCTGGGAACGGCGCGAGAGGTTGGTGAACATCGCGTTGACGTTGCCCCGGAGGAGGGCCTGCTCGGCGGCGAGGCGGACCGCCTCGCGGTGCACGTCGTCGAAGGCCGCGGCCACCTGGCCGATCTCGTCCCGGGAGTGCACACCGACGGACTCGACGGAGGTGTCGACGTCCTGCGGGTCGGACTCGGAGAGCTGCTTGACCAGCTCGGGCAGGCGTTCCTGGGCGACCTTGGTCGCGGTGTCCTGGAGCCGGCGCAGCGAGCGGATCATGGACCGGGCCACGACGAAGGCGCCGACGAGGGAGACGCCGAGGACGAGGAGGATCAGCGCACCGTTGATGATGGCGTCGCGCTGCGACTCCTGCCGCAGCTCGCGCGCCTTGGTCTCCATCTCGCCGAGCAGCGTGGCCTCGATGGTCTTCATCGCACGCATCTTGGTGTCGTACTCGTCGGTGAAGTTCAAGTGACCGCGCTTGATGTCGAGCGGACGGTCCGCCTTCAGCATCCGGCGCGTGTAGTTGTTGGCGGCCTCGATCGAGGGGTTGCCGCTCTCCAGGGAGGCGGTGAGCTCCTCGGCGTCGCCGCCGGTCGACTCGTAGATCGCCTTGAACGACTTGAGCTCGACGTCCTCGCTGGTGAACGCGGCGTCGCCGTAGAGGCGGTCGCCGAGCGCGATGCTGCCGGCGCGGCTGTCGTTGGGGGGCAGCGCGGAGGCGATGATCGCCTGCTGGATGGAGGCGTACTCCTTGGCGGACGAGAACGCGGCGAGCGCGCGGGTCCGCTTGATCATGTCCGGGTTGCTGGTGGCCTGGGCCATGTCCTGGGACAGGCTGAGCAGCGAGCGGATGAGACGGCTGTAGGCCTCGACCGTCACCGAGTGGGCGACGTTCTTCTCGTACGCGGTGGCGCGGATCGAGCCGAGCGAGCTGACCTGCGAGGCGATCTGGCTGACGTTCTGCCGGATGCTGCGCAGCGACTCGTCGTCGTCGGTCGCCGGGATCTCGTTGGTGGCGTCGAGGAAGGCCCGGTGCGCGCGGTCGGTCTCCTTGCGCGGGCTCGCGACCTGGTAGTCGCCGCTCGACCGGCCGTTCGCCAGCGGACCGGCGGAGAGGTCGCGCTCCCGCTGCAGCTTCTCGGCGAAGTTGGTGGCTTCCTTGGTCAACCTGGTGAGCAGCTGCATCTGATCCAGCTGTTCCATGTCCTGCAAGGACTCGTTGATGCGGATGCCGCCGAGGCTGGTCGCCGCGACCACGGGGAGGGTCAGCAGCGCGACCAGGCGCGTGGAGATGCGCCAGTTGCGCAGGGCTATTCGCGGGCCGACCTGGTTGTCGCCGGCCAGCCGGGGCAGCGGAGCGCTCTCCGCCACGGCGTCCGCGGCGGTGCCGCGGCCCGAGCCGTCGCCGGAGTCGCCCTTGCCCTGGGTCTTCCCCTGGGGCTTCCCCTGGTTCTGGGGGTGCGGGGCCGGGGATCCGTGCTGGGTCCCGGCACGCGGCTCCTGCTCCGCAGCAGCTTCCCCTCGGCCCTTGCGGGCCTGGGAAGAGCCCGTGCCATCCCTCTTGAAACGTCCCTGCACTAGCGTCGCAACCTCTGGACCAGGCGTCCTTCCGGGTGAACGGAGAGGACGGTGTCGGCGTCGTGGGGCGCAGGTGCGCCCCAGTGGTGGTCGTCGGTGACCGGCGCAGATCCCCCTTCCCCGCCACTCGGCCGGCGCTGCGTTGCGCCCCCTGCGCGCCGGCCTGAAGCCCGCGGCGGTGCGTGGAATTCCAGCACAGTGCCGGATCTCCAACAAGGGCCGTGGAGCGTGCCGAGACAGGCATGACAACGTGTGAACGCGGTGTCACCCCATGTAGAAGATGATCACGGACGAACCGGGCGAAACCTGGCGAAGTGACGGAGGGGTGGGGGTGTCCCAGTCGCGATGATCAGCAGCGGAATGAATCGTTCAGTGGAGGAATGTCCGTTTCGGTTACCTCGAATGGCGGTGCGTAATGCCCGGATTGTTCCCGTGGTGGTGAGCAAACTCACACGTAGTTCGTTGAATCCGCCATGCATTCGAAGGGAATTGCATGTTTAGCCTGACGCTTTACAGAATGGGCATCCCGTACCACGCGCCCCCTACGGGCGCGCCCCACGCAGACAAGGGTCCGACACCGCGATGAACACGACGTCCGTACTCCGCACCACGGCCAACCCCCGCCGCTCCACCCTCGCCCACCTCGAGGACGCGCAGGAGCTCGGCCGGGGAGCCCAGCCCGAGTACGCCGCCGCGCTCCCCGGCGCGACCGCCAACCCGCGCCGCACGGTCCTGATGGTCCCGCCCGCCCCGTACGTCCCGGCGTACCTCTCCGCCGAGTGATCAGACGGTCACCGCTACCGGCCGAGATAGCCTGACAGCGTCAGACTCCAGCCAGTAGCAAGTGAGGGGCGACAGCACTCGTGCGCATCGCCAGATTCTCCATCGACGGCAACGTCGCCTTCGGAGCCGTGGAGGGCGAGGGGACCGTCGAGTCCGGCGGCCTGGTCCTCGACATCATCAAGGGCATCCCGTACACCGACTTCGAGCTCAGCGGCACCAAGGTCCCGCTGAGCAAGGTCCGGCTCCTGCCGCCCGTGCTCCCCAACAAGGTCGTGGGCATCGGGCGCAACTACGCGGAGCACGCCAAGGAACTCGGCAACGAGGTCCCCGAGGTCCCGGTGGCCTTCTTCAAGCCCACCACCTCGGTGATCGGCCCCGGCGACGCCATCGAGTACCCCTCCTTCTCCCACGAGCTGCACCACGAGGCCGAACTGGCCGTGGTCATCGGCCGCATGTGCCGCGAGGTGCCCCGCGAGCGCGTCCAGGACGTCGTCTTCGGCTACACCTGTGCCAACGACGTCACCGCGCGCGACGTCCAGAAGCGCGAGTCCCAGTGGGCCCGCGCCAAGGGCTTCGACACCTCCTGCCCGCTGGGCCCCTGGATCGAGACCGGCCTGAGCACCGCCGACGCGAACGACCTCACCGTCCAGGCGACGGTCAACGGCGAACAGCGTCAGCTGGGTCGTACGAGCGACATGATCCGCTCCATCGAGGACCTGGTCGTCCACATCTCCGAGGCCATGACGCTGCTCCCGGGCGACGTCATCCTCACCGGCACCCCCGCCGGGGTCGGCCCCCTCAACGTCGGCGACGAGGTCGCCGTCACCATCGAAGGCATCGGCACTCTCACCAACAGGGTGATCAAGCGTGGCTAACGCGAATATCCGCGTCCGTTTCTGTCCCTCGCCGACCGGCAACCCCCACGTGGGCCTGGTCCGCACCGCCCTCTTCAACTGGGCCTTCGCCCGGCACAACCAGGGCACCATGGTCTTCCGCATCGAGGACACCGACGCTGCGCGCGACTCCGAGGAGTCGTACAACCAGCTCCTCGACTCGCTGAAGTGGCTCGGCCTCGACTGGGACGAGGGCCCCGAGACCGGCGGCCCGCACGAGCCGTACCGCCAGTCGCAGCGGATGGACATCTACAAGGACGTCGCCGAGCGGCTGCTCGCCGGCGGGTACGCGTACCACTGCTACTGCACCCAGACCGAGCTGGACGACCGCCGCGAGGCCGCCCGCGCCGCCGGCAAGCCGTCCGGCTACGACGGCCACTGCCGCGAGCTGACCGCCGAGCAGGTCGAGGTCTACCAGGCGGAGGGCCGCGAGGCCATCGTCCGCTTCCGGATGCCCGACGAGACCATCACCTTCACCGACCTGGTCCGCGGCGAGCTCACCTTCACCCCGGAGAACGTCCCGGACTACGGCATCGTGCGCGCCAACGGCGCCCCGCTGTACACCCTGGTCAACCCGGTCGACGACGCCCTGATGGAGATCACCCACGTCCTGCGCGGCGAGGACCTGCTCTCCTCCACCCCGCGCCAGATTGCGCTCTACAAGGCGCTGATCGAGCTGGGCGTCGCCAAGGAGATCCCGCACTTCGGCCACCTGCCGTACGTGATGGGCGAGGGCAACAAGAAGCTCTCCAAGCGCGACCCGCAGGCCTCTCTCAACCTCTACCGGGAGCGCGGCTTCCTCCCCGAGGGCCTGCTGAACTACCTGTCCCTCCTCGGCTGGTCCTTCTCCGCCGACCAGGACCTCTTCACCATCCCCGAGATGGTCGAGAAGTTCGACATCGCGGACGTCAACGCCAACCCGGCCCGCTTCGACCTCAAGAAGGCCGAGTCCATCAACGCGGACCACATCCGCATGCTGGACGTGAAGGACTTCGCCGCGGCCTGCGAGCCCTGGCTGCGGGCCCCGCACGCGAACTGGGCCCCGGAGGACTTCGACCGGGCCGCCTGGGAGGCCATCGCGCCCTACGCCCAGACCCGCCTGACCGTCCTGTCGGACATCACGGCCAACGTCGACTTCCTCTTCCTGAAGGAGCCGGTCTTCGACCAGCCCTCCTGGGACAAGGCGATGAAGGGCGAGCCCGCCGCCCTCCTCACCACCGCCCGCGAGAAGCTCGTGGCCGCCGACTGGAACGACCCGGAGTCGCTCAAGAACGCCGTCCTGGCCGCCGGCGAGGCCCACGGCCTCAAGCTCGGCAAGGCCCAGGCCCCGGTCCGCGTCGCCGTCACCGGCCGCACGGTCGGCCTCCCGCTCTTCGAGTCCCTCCAGATCCTGGGCGAGGAGAAGACCCTGACCCGCATCGACGCGGCCCTGGCGAAGCTCGCCGGCTGACCCTCCCCGGGCCCGCCCGGAGTACCCCCGTCCCGCCCCGGGACGGGGGTACCGTCGTTTCCATGGCCATCCGCGCCGTCCTCTGGGACATCGACGACACGCTCTTCGATTACGCCGCCGCCGACCGTGCGGGCATGCGCGCCCATCTCGCCGCGGAGGGGCTGCTCGGGCGGTACGGGTCGGTGGAGGACGCCCTCGCGCGCTGGAAGGAGCTCACGGAGCTGCACTGGCGGCGTTACGAGGCGGGCGGCGGGGACTGGCAGGAGCAGCGGCGGGGGAGGGTCCGGGACTTCCTCGGGCGGCCGGAGCTGACCGCCGGGGAGGCCGACGGCTGGTTCGAGCGCTATGTGGTCCATTACGAGGCCGCCTGGGCGCTGTTCCCCGACGCCGTGCCCGTCCTGGACCTGCTCGCCGCCGACTACCGTCAGGCGGTCCTCTCCAACTCCAGCCTGCACAACCAGGACCACAAGCTCCGCGCGCTCGGCGTGCGGGACCGCTTCGAGGCCGTGGTGTGCGCCGTGGAGCTCGGCGTGGCCAAGCCGGCCCCGGAGGCCTTCCATGCCGCCTGCACCGCCCTCGACCTGCGGCCCTGCGAGGTCGCGTACGTGGGGGACCACCCCGACATCGACGCGCGCGGCGCCGACGGGGCCGGCCTGACGGGCATCTGGCTGGACCGCGCGGACACCGGCGGACGGCCCGAACTGAAGCGGATCACGAACCTCCGCCAGCTCCCGGCGCTGCTGCGAGCGGATACGCGTTTTGGAGCACCGTCCACCTTCGGGTAATGTTCTTCCTGCGCCGAGGGGAACGGGCCGAAAGGCCGGAAAGCCCCGGAAGCGCAAGCCAGAGCAAGATCCCCTCTCGATGGGATCGCGCCCCGGTGGCCTATGGTGTAATTGGCAGCACGACTGATTCTGGTTCAGTTAGTCTTGGTTCGAGTCCAGGTAGGCCAGCTCGCAGAGCTCATCTGCAACCGTGGATAATAGATCCACAAAGCCCCCGTTGTGTAGCGGCCTAGCACGCTGCCCTCTCAAGGCAGTAGCGCCGGTTCGAATCCGGTCGGGGGTACAGATCCTTCCCGCAGGATCACTTGGGTAGCTCCCGGTGACTCTGATGCAGGATCGCTAGGGCCCCCGTTGTGTAGCGGCCTAGCACGCCGCCCTCTCAAGGCGGTAGCGCCGGTTCGAATCCGGTCGGGGGTACGAGTTGGTCTAAACCACTTTGGTCTATGGTGTAATTGGCAGCACGACTGATTCTGGTTCAGTTAGTCTAGGTTCGAGTCCTGGTAGACCAGCTTGGATCTGCGGAGACGCAGGATCCATGCCCCCGTTGTGTAGCGGCCTAGCACGCCGCCCTCTCAAGGCGGTAGCGCCGGTTCGAATCCGGTCGGGGGTACGCACAGAAGAAGCCCTTCCCTTCGGGGGAGGGCTTCTTCGTCGTTCCATCACGGACGATCTTGTGGCGGACACAACTCCGGCCCACCGCTGCGGCGTTGGAGCGGTGGGCCGGACACGTGCAGATGAAGCGCGTACAGCTGAACAGAGGGAAAGCGGGTCAGCCGTTGCGGCGCAGGGCCTCGGACAGGCGCGCGGCGGCGTCGATGACCGCCTGGGCGTGCATCCGGCCCGGGTGGCGGGTCAGGCGCTCGATCGGCCCGGAGACCGACACGGCGGCCACCACGCGGTTGCTGGGGCCGCGCACGGGCGCGGAGACGGACGCGACGCCCGGCTCCCGCTCGCCGATCGACTGGGCCCAGCCGCGGCGCCGTACGCCCGACAGGGCCGTCGCCGTGAAGCGGGCGCCCTGGAGGCCGCGGTGCAGCCGCTCGGGCTCCTCCCAGGCCATCAGGATCTGCGCGGACGAGCCGGCCTTCATCGTGAGCGTCGAACCGACCGGGACGGTGTCCCGGAGTCCGGACAGCCGCTCGGCCGCCGCCACGCAGATGCGCATGTCGCCCTGGCGCCGGTAGAGCTGGGCGCTCTCGCCGGTCACGTCGCGCAGATGCGTGAGCACCGGTCCGGCCGTCGCGAGCAGCCGGTCCTCGCCGGCCGCGGCGGCGAGCTCCGCGAGCCGCGGTCCGAGGATGAACCGGCCCTGCATGTCGCGGGCCACCATCCGGTGGTGTTCCAGTGCCACGGCCAGTCGGTGGGCCGTGGGTCGTGCGAGTCCCGTCGCCGCGACCAGTCCTGCGAGGGTGGCCGGACCGGACTCCAGGGCGCTCAGGACAAGGGCTGCCTTGTCGAGAACGCCTACGCCGCTAGAGTTGTCCATGCAACGATATTCGCGTCTCACTCTGTGAAACGCAAGTTCAATTTTCCGAGGAACGCGTCACTCTGGTGAGGCGGCCGCACGACGGCCCGCGAAACGATCTCTAGTGGTGTCGGCGCACGCCGCCGGCCGGAGGGAAAGCGATGGGTAGGACTCTCGCGGAGAAGGTCTGGGACGACCACGTCGTCCGGCGCGCCGAAGGCGAGCCCGACCTCCTCTTCATCGATCTGCACCTGCTGCACGAGGTGACCAGCCCCCAGGCCTTCGACGGCCTGCGCCAGAACGGCCGGCAGGTGCGGCGCCTCGACCTCACCATCGCCACCGAGGACCACAACACCCCGACCCTCGACATCGACAAGCCGATCGCCGACCCGGTCTCCCGCGCCCAGCTGGAGACCCTCCGCAAGAACTGCGCCGAGTTCGGCGTCCGGCTGCACCCGCTGGGCGATGTCGAGCAGGGCGTCGTCCACGTGGTGGGACCGCAGCTGGGACTGACCCAGCCGGGCACCACGGTGGTCTGCGGCGACTCGCACACCTCCACGCACGGCGCCTTCGGCGCGCTGGCGTTCGGCATCGGCACCAGCCAGGTCGAGCACGTGCTCGCCACCCAGACGCTGCCCCTGGCCCGCCCGAAGACCATGGCCATCACCGTGGACGGCGAGCTGCCCGAGGACGTCACCGCCAAGGACCTGATCCTGGCGATCATCGCCCGGATCGGCACCGGCGGCGGCCAGGGCTACGTCCTGGAGTACCGCGGCTCCGCCATCGAGAAGCTCTCGATGGAGGCCCGGATGACCATCTGCAACATGTCCATCGAGGCCGGCGCCCGCGCGGGCATGATCGCCCCCGACGAGACCACCTTCGCCTACCTGAAGGGCCGCGCCCACGCCCCCGAGGGCGAGGACTGGGACGCCGCCGTCGCGTACTGGAAGACCCTCAAGACCGACGAGGACGCCGTCTTCGACGCCGAGGTCGTCATCGACGCCGCCGAGCTCGCGCCGTTCGTCACCTGGGGCACCAACCCCGGCCAGGGCGCGCCGCTTTCGGCGCACGTCCCCGACCCCGCTTCGTACGAAGACGCTTCGGAGCGCCTCGCCGCCGAAAAGGCCCTGGAGTACATGGGGTTGACCGCCGGGCAGCCGCTGCGCGACATCAGGGTCGACACCGTCTTCGTAGGCTCCTGCACCAACGGCCGCATCGAGGACCTGCGCAACGCGGCCTCCCTCCTGGAGGGCCGCAAGGTCGCCGACGGCGTCCGCATGCTGGTCGTCCCCGGCTCCGTCCGGGTCGCCCTGCAGGCCGTCGAGGAGGGCCTGGACAAGGTCTTCAAGGAGGCCGGCGCCGAATGGCGGCACGCGGGCTGCTCCATGTGTCTGGGCATGAACCCCGACCAACTGGCCCCCGGTGAGCGCTCCGCGTCCACCTCCAACCGCAACTTCGAGGGACGGCAGGGCAAGGGCGGCCGCACCCACCTGGTCTCCCCCCAGGTCGCCGCCGCCACCGCCGTCCTGGGCCACCTGGCCTCCCCGGCCGATCTGTCCGACGTCGCCACCACCGCGGGGGTCTGAGGAACCATGGAAGCATTCACCAGCCACACCGGCCGCGCCGTTCCGCTGCGCCGCAGCAACGTCGACACCGACCAGATCATCCCCGCGCACTGGCTCAAGAAGGTCACCCGCGACGGCTTCGAGGACGGCCTCTTCGAGGCCTGGCGCAAGGACGAGCAGTTCGTCCTCAACCGCCCCGAGCGGCAGGGCGCCACGGTCCTGGTGGCCGGCCCCGACTTCGGCACCGGCTCCTCCCGCGAGCACGCCGTCTGGGCGCTGCAGAACTACGGCTTCAAGACCGTGATCTCCAGCCGCTTCGCCGACATCTTCCGCGGCAACTCGCTGAAGAACGGTCTGCTGACGGTGGTCCTGCCGCAGGCGACCGTGGACGCGCTGTGGGAGCTGACCGAGGCCGACCCGACCGCCGAGATCACCGTCGACCTGGAGGCCCGCAAGGTCCTCGCGGCCGGGATCGACGCCGACTTCGAGCTCGACGAGAACGCCCGCTGGCGGCTCCTGAACGGTCTGGACGACATCAGCCTCACCCTTCAGAACGAAGCGGACATCGCGGCCTACGAGGCCGCCAGGCCGGCCTTCAAGCCCCGTACAATTACCGTCTGAGCAGCGCTTTTCCAGTACTGCGCCCCCCACCGTCCGGTGGGGGGCGCAGTCGCTTGTTGAGACCCTGTCGGGCGACAACTCGCCCTAGATGGCACAATCGGTGCATGGAACGCGACAGCCAACTCGAGCTCTACGAGGCAGTCGCCGCCCGATTGAAGGAAGCGCACACAAGGGTGCGCGAACTGCAAGTCCCGGAGGGCGTAAGGATGGCGCTGTCCCGGAAGCTGCTGGTCGTCACGGCCGCGGCGAAGCACGATCTCAAGGACGCGGCAACGCGTCTGGACCGGTTGATGAAGGACCTCGACGAGGGTCGATTCCCTGAAGACGACTGACACCCGGAACTCCGCAACTCGTCCACCGCGTTGCGGCACAAGGGTGATTAGCCCGTTTCGTGTTTGATTTGCGGTATATACATGCCTAACGTGCGAAAAAGCTTGAACACTTTCGTTCCGGCAAAGTCTCCGAAGGGGAAGACGTGAACAAGGCGCAGCTCGTAGAAGCGATTGCCGACAAGTTGGGCGGTCGCCAGCAGGCCGCCGAAGCCGTCGACCACGTGCTCGACGCCATCGTGCGCGCCGTGGTCTCCGGGGACCGGGTCTCGGTCACCGGTTTCGGCTCGTTCGAGAAGGTCGACCGTCCGGCCCGTTACGCCCGCAACCCGCAGACGGGTGAGCGCGTCCGGGTCAAGAAGACCTCCGTCCCGCGCTTCCGTGCCGGTCAGGGCTTCAAGGACCTGGTCAGCGGCTCGAAGAAGCTCCCCAAGGGCGGCGAGGTCTCCGTCAAGAAGGCCCCGAAGGGCTCCCTGACCGGCGGCGCGGCCGCCGCGACGGTGAAGAAGGCGGCGGCCAAGAAGGCCACCACCGCCAAGAAGGCCGCCGCCAAGAAGGCGGCCCCGGCCAAGAAGACCGTGGCGAAGAAGACCACCGCCGCGGCCAAGAAGACGGTCGCCAAGAAGACCACGGCCGCCGCCAAGAAGACCACCGCGGCCGCGAAGAAGGCGACCCCGGCGAAGAAGACCACCGCCGCGGCCAAGAAGACCGTCGCGAAGAAGACCGCGCCGGCCAAGAAGGCCACCGCGAAGAAGGCGCCCGCCAAGAAGACGACGGCGCGCAAGACCACCGCGAAGAAGACCGCCGCGAAGAAGTAGGACGGCTGGTGCTCACACGCCGGGCCGGGCTCCCCCCAGGGGAGCCCGGCCCGCGGCGTGTCCGCCCGCGCTCCTAGAAGGTCTGCAGCGTCACCAGCGTGATCCGCAGGGCACTCCCGGTGCCCTCCGTCTCGATCCGCACCCGCTGCCCCGGCCGCAACAACCGCAGCCCCCCGGCCTCGAAGGCCTCGCCCCCGAACTCCACCGGGGTGCCGTCGTCGAGCAGCACACTGCCGCTGCGGGTCTCGGGGTCGTACGTGTACGCGGTCGCCTGCATACGGCCAGCCTATCGGCCGGGCCCGGGGACGCCCCGGACGACGGCCCGGAGTACGTCCCGGAGGACGGCCCTAGCCCGCGGCCCGTACCCAGCGCGCCGCCGTCCGCGGGCCCACGCCCAGCGCCATGGCCGCCGCCAGGTCGTCGCCGGTGTCGACGTCGCGGCGGACGGAATCGACGTCCGGGAGGTGGATTTCCACCGCGCCCGAGGACAAATGGCGGCGGCGGGAAGGGCCTCCGAATGCGGGTTCCAATTCGACGCCCGGGGCCGCCGAGAGGAATGTCGTACCTATTTCGGCGGCATCGGCGAGAAAAGCCCGGGGAAATTGTCGGGCCACCGCCAGGACCCGGGCCAGCTCGGCGGGGCGGACGGCCGGGAGGTCGGCGTTGAGGGCGGCGATCCGGGCGGCCGGGCGCAGCGCGCGGACCGCGCGGGCGCCGTGCGAGAGGGCGCCGTTGAGGCCCGCGCCCGGGAGGTCCGGGACGATACGGGCGCCGAGGGCGCCGAGCGCCGCCGCGGCCGCCGGGTCGTCCGTGACGACCGCCACATCCCGTACCGCGGCACAGGAAAGGGCCGCCGCCACCGTGTCCTCGGCGAACGCGAGCGCGAGCCGGCCGCGCAGCGCCCCGCCCACGGCGGGTGCGAGGCGGCTCTTGGCGCGGGCCAGCGGCTTCAGGGGCACCACCAGCGACCAGTCGTTCTCGGTGTCGTGCTCGGCGTGGCTCGTCATCGCGCCCCATTCTGTCCCGCCCGCGCGAACCGCCCGAGCCCCGGGGCGTACGGTGTCCTCGACAGGCCAGGAGCAGGGGGTGACACTTGACCCCTTGCGCAGTCCGGAGAAAGGTGTTCGCGTGTCCCGCCGCAGAATCGGCTTCTGGTACCGCCTGGCGGCGGTCATCGCCAAACCCCCACTGGTGGTGCTGTTCAACCGGGACTGGCGCGGACAGGAGCACATCCCGGCCGACGGCGGCTTCATCACCGCGGTCAACCACAACTCGTACCTGGACCCGCTCTCCTACGCGCACTACCAGTACAACACCGGCCGCGTGCCCCGCTTCCTGGCCAAGGCGGGCCTCTTCAAGGCCGGATTCGTCGGCACCATGCTCCGCAACACCGGCCAGATCCCGGTCTACCGCGAGACCACCAACGCCCTGGACGCCTTCCGGGCCGCCGTCGACGCCATCGAGCGCGGCGAGTGCGTCGCCTTCTACCCCGAGGGCACCCTCACCCGCGACCCCGAGATGTGGCCGATGGCCGGCAAGACCGGCGCCGCCCGCGTCGCCCTGCTCACCAAGGCCCCCGTCATCCCGGTCGCCCAGTGGGGCGCCAACCTCGCCATGCCGCCGTACGCCAAGCAGGACAAGCTCCGGCTGCGCCCCCGCAAGACCCTGATCGTGCAGGCCGGTCCGCCGGTCGACCTCTCCCGCTTCTACGACGTCGAGCCCACGCCCGACGTGCTGCGCGAGGCCACCGAGGAGATCATGGCCGCCATCACCCGCCTCCTGGAGGAGGTGCGCGGGGAGCAGGCGCCGGCCGAGCCGTACGACCACCGGAAGGCCCGGCAGGAACAGCGCCGCAAGGCCGCCGCGGAGGGCACGACCGGAGAGGGCACCAAGTGACCAAGGCAGCCGTCTTCGGCAACGGATCGTGGGGCACCGCCTTCGCCATGGTGCTCGCCGACGCGGGCTGCGAGGTGAGCCTGTGGGGCCGCCGCGCCGCCCTCGCCGAGGCCATCAACAGCACCGGGACCAACCCCGAGTACCTCCCCGGCGTCGAACTCCCCAAGGGCATCACGGCCACCGCCGACCCGGCCGAGGCCGCCCGCGACGCCGACTTCACCGTGCTCGTCGTCCCCTCCCAGACGCTGCGCGAGAACCTCGCCCAGTGGGCGCCGAAACTCGCCCCGGACACCGTCCTGGTGTCCCTGATGAAGGGCATCGAACTCGGGACCGCCAAGCGCATGAGCGAGGTCATCCGCGAGGTCGCCGACGTGCCCGCCGAGCGCGTGGCCGTGCTCACCGGCCCCAACCTGGCCAAGGAGATCGCCGCCCGGCAGCCCGCCGCCGCCGTGGTCGCCTGCGCCGACGAGTCGGTCGCCCAGCGGCTCCAGAGCGCCTGCATGACCCCGTACTTCCGCCCGTACACCAACACCGACGTCGTCGGCTGCGAACTCGGCGGCGCGGTGAAGAACGTCATCGGCCTCGCCGTCGGCATCGCCAACGGCATGGGTCTCGGCGACAACTCCAAGGCCACCCTCATCACCCGCGGCCTCGCCGAGACCACCCGCCTCGGCCTCGCCATGGGCGCCGACCCGCTGACCTTCTCCGGCCTCGCGGGCCTGGGCGACCTCGTCGCCACCTGCTCCTCGCCGCTCTCCCGGAACAACACCTTCGGCACCAACCTGGGCCGCGGGATGACCCTCCAGGAGACCATCGCGGCCACCAAGCAGACCGCCGAGGGCGTCAAGTCCTGCGAGTCCGTGCTGGATCTGGGCCGCCGCCACGGCGTCGACATGCCCATCACCGAGACGGTCGTCTCGATCGTCCACGACGGCAAGCCGCCGGTCGTCGCGCTCAAGGAGCTCATGTCGCGCAGCGCCAAGCCCGAGCGCCGCTGAGCCGGGCAAGGAGGGGCCCTTCTTGAGCCGTACGCGCGCGGCGGCCGCGGGGGCTCAGCAGTTCGGACGCCGCAAGGTACGCTCATCGCGATATGAGCGAGAACACCCAGAGCCCCCGCAAGCCGCGCGTGGCCGTCGTCTTCGGCGGACGCAGCTCCGAGCACGCCATCTCCGTCGTCACCGCCGGTGCCGTCCTGCGCGCCATCGACCGGGACAAGTACGACGTGCTGCCCATCGGCATCACCCGCGAGGGCCGCTGGGCGCTGACCGCCGACGCCCCCGAGCGGATGGCCATCAGCGACCGCGCCCTGCCGGACGTCGCCGAACTCGCCGAGTCCGCCACCGGCGGCGTCGTGCTGCCCGTCGACCCGGCCAGCCGCGAGGTGGTCCTCAACGAGCCCGGCGCGCTGCCGCAGGCGCTCGGCGAGGTCGACGTCGTGTTCCCCGTGCTGCACGGCCCGTACGGCGAGGACGGCACCCTCCAGGGCCTCCTGGAGCTCTCCGACATCCCGTACGTCGGCGCCGGCGTCCTCGCCTCCGCCGTCGGCCAGGACAAGGAGTACATGAAGCGGGTCTTCGTCTCCTTCGGCCTGCCGGTCGGCCCGTACGAGGTGATCCGCCCGCGCGAGTGGGAGCAGAACCCGGCCGCCGCCCGCAAGAAGATCGTGGAGTTCGCCGCCGACCACGGCTGGCCGCTCTTCGTGAAGCCGGCCCGCGGCGGCTCGTCCGTCGGCATCACCAAGGTCGACGACCTCTCCGGCCTCGACGAGGCCGTCGAGGAGGCCCGCCGCCACGACCCGAAGATCATCGTGGAGGCGCTGCTGCGCGGCCGCGAGATCGAGTGCGGCGTCCTGGAGTTCGAGGACGGCCCGCGCGCCAGCGTGCCCGCCGAGATCCCGCCGGTCACCGACCACGACTTCTACGACTTCGAGGCCAAGTACATCGACTCGGCCTCCGGCCTGGTGCCCGCGCCGATCGGCGACGAGGCCACCGCCGAGGTGCAGCGGCTCGCGGTCCTCGCCTACGAGTCCGTGTCCTGCGAGGGCCTGGTGCGCGCCGACTTCTTCCTCACCGAGGACGGCGGCTTCGTCATCAACGAGATCAACACCATGCCCGGCTTCACGCCCATCTCGATGTACCCGCGGATGTGGCAGGAGAGCGGCGTCAGCTACCCGGAGCTCGTCGACCGGCTCATCCAGGCCGCGCTCAACCGCTCCACCGGTCTGCGCTAGAACCCCCGGGCCACCCTTGGGTGTCCCGGCCCCCCGGTCTCTCGGAGGCTTCTCTCAGAGGCTGGGGGGCACGGCCTTCTTCACCGGCTCGGCCAGGTCCACCAGCGGGCCGACGTCATGCGCGTAGCGCGCGTCGAGCGTCACCTCCACATACGCCTTGCGGTACGTGGTGGTGAAGCGCGGCCCGTCGCCCGCGCGCGGCTCGAACAGCCAGTTCACGCCGTTCGCGTCGATCCCCTGCGCCTGTGGATCGTTCATCTTTTCGGGCCGGGGGACCCCGCAGCGCAGTACGATCGCCGCATCCCCCCACGCGGCGGTCAGCTCGGACTCCGGCTCGGTCCCGGTCCGCGCCAGACCGGCCACGGTGCCGGGCAGCTCCTTCGCGAGCGCACGGCAGACGGCGGCCTCGGCCGCCGGCGGACCGGGAACCGGCACCGACGCCTTCGCGTCCGACGCGGAACAGCCGGTGGCGGCCGGCAGCAGCAGGGCCGCGGCGACGAAGGCGGGCAGGCCGAAAGGCCGGTGGGAAGACATCACCGGCCAAGGGTAGACGGGGGCTAGATATGCACGACCGGGCAGGTGAGGGTGCGCGTGATGCCTTCCACTTGCTGGACCTTGGCGACCACCATGCGCCCGAGCGCGTCCACGGTGTCGGCCTCGGCCCGCACGATCACGTCATAGGGACCGGTCACGTCCTCCGCCTGGATCACTCCAGGAATCTTGGCGATGGTCTCGGCGACGGTCGTCGCCTTGCCCACCTCGGTCTGAATAAGGATGTACGCCTGAACCACGGAACCTCCAGGGCGGCCACGAGGATCTTGTGGGAGAAAGAGACGCCACGGTACCGCGTCGCCGCGGGCCGCGGGGAGACCTCCGGGCTCGGAGGCGCACGCGGGGTGGCGTACGCACATGAGAAGTTGACGGTCTACTTGACGGTATCCGGCACGGTGACGGCCCGCGACCCGCACGGCGAGGAGCGGCACGGCGGCGCGGCGGCCGGCACGACGACACGAGGTGAATCGCGGTGAAGGGCACAGTCGGAGAGCTCGGCGAGTTCGGGCTCATCAGGGAGCTGACCTCCCGGCTCACCTCCACCCCGGCGGTGCGGATCGGGCCCGGCGACGACGCCGCGGTCGTCTCCGCCCCCGACCGGCGGGTGGTGGCCAGCACGGACATCCTGCTCGAAGGACGCCACTTCCGCCGCGACTGGTCCACGGCCTACGACGTCGGCCGCAAGGCCGCCGCGCAGAACCTCGCCGACATCGCCGCCATGGGCGCCGTCCCCACCGCGCTGCTCCTCGGCCTCGTCGTACCCGCCGAGCTCCCGGTCACCTGGACCACCGAACTCATGGACGGACTGCGCGACGAATGTCAGGTCGCCGGTGCTGCCGTGGTCGGCGGCGACGTGGTCCGCGGCGACACGATCATGGTCTCCATCACCGCCCTCGGCGACCTGCGCAACCACGACCCGGTCATCCGCGGCGGCGCCAAGCCCGGCGACGTGGTCGCCTACACCGGCTGGCTCGGCTGGTCCGCCGCCGGCTACGCGGTGCTCTCCCGCGGCTTCCGCTCCCCGCGCGCCTTCGTCGAGGCCCACCGCCGCCCCGAGCCGCCGTACCACGCCGGCCCCGCCGCGGCCGGCCTCGGCGCCACCGCCATGTGCGACGTCAGCGACGGCCTGATCGCCGACCTCGGGCACATCGCCGAGGCCAGCAAGGTCCGCATCGACCTGCGCTCCGGCCTCATCGACATCCCCAGCCAGATGAACGACATCGGCCAGGCCGTCGGCGTCGACCCGCTGCAGTGGGTGCTCACCGGGGGAGAGGACCACGCGATCGTCGCCACCTTCCCGCCGGACGTGAAGCTGCCCGCCCGCTGGAAGGTCATCGGCGAGGTCCTCAACCCCTCCGCGCTGCCCCAGGTCACCGTCGACGGCGCCCCCTGGCACAGCACCGGCGGCTGGGACCACTTCGGGGAGACCGAGTGACCTCCCGGCCGCCCCTGGTGCTCACCGTCGCCGGATCGGACTCCGGCGGCGGCGCGGGCATCCAGGCCGACCTCAAGACCATGCTCGCGCTCGGCGTCCACGGCATGAGCGTGATCACCGCCGTGACCGCCCAGAACTCCCTGGGCGTCCAAGGCGCCTGGGAGCTGCCCGAGGAGGCCGTACGGGCCCAGTACCGGGCTGTGGTGGACGACATCGGCGTCCAGGCCGTCAAGACCGGCATGCTGGCCTCGGCGGCGCTCGTGGAGACCGTGGCCGAACTGCTTGCCCCCGTGGACGCCCCCGTCGTCGTCGACCCGGTGGGCGTCTCCAAGCACGGCGACTCCCTGCTCGCCGCCTCCGCCCTGGACTCCGTCCGTACGAAGCTGCTGCCCGTCGCGACCGTCGCCACGCCCAACCTGGACGAGGTGGCGCAGCTCACGGGCATCGAGGTCGCGGACGAGGCCGGCATGCGGCGGGCGGCCGACGCGATCCTGGCGTACGGACCGCGCTGGGCCCTGATCAAGGGCGGACACCTGCCCGGAGCCGCCCCGGAGGCCGTGGACCTGCTCACCGACGGCACCGAGGAGCACTGGCTGCGCGCCCCCCGGTACGACAACCGGCACACCCACGGCACCGGCTGCACGCTCGCCTCCGCGGTCGCCTCGGGCCTCGCGAAGGGCCTCACGGTCCCGGAGGCCGTACGGCAGGCCAAGGCGTATGTCACGGGCGCCATCGCCGCCGGATTCGCGCTGGGCGCGGGCATCGGCCCGGTCGACCACGCCTGGCGACTGCGCCGCTAGCCGTCGCCCGCCGGACTGTCTCCGGGCAAGCCGTTTCCGGGCAAGGCAAAAGGCCGGTTCACCGAGGTGAACCGGCCTTTCAAGGCAACCGCAGGGGCTGCGCTACGACACGACGTCGCGATTAGCGCGAGACCTTGCCGGCCTTGATGCACGAGGTGCAGACGTTGAGCCGCTTCGGCGTCCGACCGACCACGGCACGCACACGCTGGATGTTCGGGTTCCAGCGACGAGACGTACGGCGGTGCGAGTGCGAAATGTTGTTGCCGAAGCCCGGCCCCTTGCCGCAGACGTCGCAGTTGGCAGCCACGGGTCACTCCAAAGACTTCAGATTTACAGTGAAACCGGCGCACCGGAATCGGATCAGGGATCTGAAGTGGCTTGCCGGGGAATGGCCCGGTCAGTGCCGGGCAACCGAAGCAGCATACAACGGATGCTTCGGTGGAACGAAACTACCACGGCCCGCCCGGCCCCCGCCCCCGGCTCCGGGCGGACGCCGGTCTACCCTGCGGTGAACCCACCGCGAAGCACAGGAGGACCACCCGTTGCCGCGAGCTCCGCAGACCCTCGACGCCGAGACGGTCCGATCCTGGTGCGCGGGAGCCCTTGCGGCGCTCGGGAGAGAGCGCGCGGAGATCGACGCCATCAACGTCTATCCCGTCGCCGACGGGGACACCGGCACCAACCTCTACCTGACGGTGGAGTCCGCCGCCCGCGCCGTGGACGCCGCCGACCGGGCCGCCGACGTGGCGGAGATCATACGGATCATGGCGCACGGCGCCCTCCTCGGCGCCCGCGGCAACTCCGGCACGATCCTCTCCCAGCTGCTCCGCGGCATGGCCGTGGTCCTCGCCGAGGGCGCCGACGGCGACCACCTCGCCCGCGCCCTCGCGAACGCCGCCGGCCAGGCCCGCCAGGCCGTCGCCCACCCCGTCGAGGGCACCCTCCTCACCGTCGCCGACGCGGCGGCCGGCGCCTGCGCCGCGGGCGGGGACCTCGTCACCGTCGCGGAACGGGCGTACGAGGGGGCCCGCGCCGCCCTCGACGCCACCCCCGGACAGCTCGACGCGCTGCGCCGGGCCGGCGTCGTGGACGCCGGCGGCGCCGGTCTGGTCGCCGTCCTCGGCGCCCTCCTGGAGACCCTCACCGGCGAGGCACCCGACCGGCCCGCCGAACCCGCCCCGCACCACCACCCGCCGCTCGGCACCGACTGCGCCGCCGGCACCGGCCCCGCCTACGAGGTCATCTACCTCCTGGAGGCCGACGACCAGGCCGTGGACCGGCTCCGCGGCCGGCTCGACGAGCTGGGGGAGTCCCTGGTCGTCGTCGGCGGCGACGGCCTGTGGAACGTGCACGTCCACGTCGACGACGCCGGCGCCGCCGTCGAGGCCGGCGTCGAGGCGGGACGCCCGTACCGGATCCGCGTCACCCACTTCGAGAGCCGCCCCGAACCCGCCGAGCGGGCCGTCGTCGCCGTGCTGCCCGGCGAGGGCCTGGCCGGGCTGTGCACCGAGGCCGGTGCCACCACGCTGGTCGCCCGCCCCGGCGAGACCCCCACCGCCGCCGAGCTCACCGAGGCCATCCGGCGCGCCCACGCCCGCGAGATCGTGCTGCTCCCCAACGACACCGAACTGCGCGAGATCGCCGCCGAGGCCGCCGAGCACGCCCGCCGCGAGGGCATCCGGGTCGCCCTCATCCCCACCCGCGCCGCCGTCCAGGGCATCGCCGCGCTCGCCGTCCACGAACCCGAGCGGCGCTTCGACGAGGACGTCGTCGCCATGACCGCCGCCGCCGGCGCCACCCGCTACGCCGAACTCGGCGTCGCCGCACGCCAGTCCTTCACCTCCGCCGGCGTCTGCCAGGCCGGCGACGTCCTCGGCCTCATCGAGGGCGACGTCGCCGTCATCGGCCGGGACCTCACCGCCACCGCCGTCACCGTCCTCGACCGGATGCTCTCCGCCGGCGGCGAACTCGTCACCGTGGTCGTCGCCGCCGACACCCCCGACGACCTCGCCGACACCCTCGAACGGCACGTCCGCACCACCTACTTGGCCGTCGACACCACCGTCTACCACGCCGGCGAGGGAGCGCCCCCGCTGCTCATCGGCGTCGAATAGGCGGGTGTACGGGGCCGAGGGGCGCGACTTCTGTCAGTGCCGTGGTGTGCAATGGACCACGTGCCCGCGCTCGACGAACCCCTCAAGAAACTGCTCGGCGCCGCCACCGCCAAGGTGATGGCCGAGCACCTGGACCTGCACACGGTCGGCGACCTGCTGCACCACTACCCGCGGCGGTACGCCGAGCGCGGCGAGCTCACCGCGCTCGCCGACCTCCCGCTGGACGAGCACGTCACCGTGGTCGCCCAGGTCGCCGACGCGCGCGTGCACACCTTCAACCGGGGCGGCCGCGGCAAGGGCCAGCGCCTGGAGGTCACCATCACCGACGGCAGCGGCCGGATGCAGCTGGTCTTCTTCGGCCGCACCGTCCACTTCCACCAGAAGGAACTGCTGCCCGGCCGGCGCGCCATGTTCGCCGGCAAGGTCGGCATGTTCAACCGGCGCCTCCAGCTCGCCCACCCCGAGTACAAGCTCCTCGACGCCGACAGCGACACCGAGACCGTCAAGGCCTTCGCGAGCGAACTGCTGCCCATCTACCCGGCCTGCAAGCAGCTGGAGTCCTGGACCATCGAGCAGTCCGTCGGCATCGCCCTCGACTCCATGGCCGCCACCGCCTGGGAGGGCCTCGTCGACCCGCTGCCGCCCGCCCTGCGCGAGGGCCGCGGCCTCACCGAGCTGCCCGACGCGCTGCTGAAGATCCACCGGCCGCACACCAAGGCCGACATCGCCGACGCCCGCGACCGCCTCAAGTGGGACGAGGCCTTCGTCCTCCAGGTCGCCCTGGCCCGCCGCCGGCACGCCGACACCCAGCTCGCCGCCGTCCCCCGCCGCCCCGCCCCCGACGGCCTCCTCACCGCCTTCGACGCCCGCCTCCCCTTCACCCTCACCGACGGCCAGCAGAAGGTGTCCGCGGAGATCTTCGACGACCTCGCCACGGAGCACCCCATGCACCGCCTCCTCCAGGGCGAGGTCGGCTCCGGCAAGACCATGGTCGCGCTGCGCGCCATGCTCGCCGTCGTCGACGCCGGGGGACAGGCCGCCATGCTCGCGCCCACCGAGGTGCTCGCCCAGCAGCACCACCGCTCGGTCACCGAGATGATGGGCGACCTCGCCGAGGGCGGCATGCTCGGCGGCGCCGACCAGGGCACCAAGGTCGTGCTGCTCACCGGTTCCATGGGCGCCGCCGCCCGGCGGCAGGCGCTGCTCGACCTGGTCACCGGCGAGGCCGGGATCGTCATCGGCACCCACGCCCTGATCGAGGACAAGGTGCAGTTCCGCGACCTCGGCCTGGTCGTCGTCGACGAACAGCACCGCTTCGGCGTCGAACAGCGCGACGCCCTGCGCGGCAAGGGCAAACAGCCCCCGCACCTGCTCGTCATGACCGCCACGCCCATTCCCCGTACGGTCGCGATGACCGTCTTCGGCGACCTGGAGACCTCCGTCCTCGACCAGCTGCCCGCCGGCCGCTCCCCGATCGCCAGCCATGTCGTCCCCGCCGCCGACAAGCCCCATTTCCTCGCCCGCGCCTGGGAACGGGTCCGCGAGGAGGTCGAGGCCGGCCACCAGGGATACGTGGTGTGCCCGAGGATCGGCGACGAGGAGGACCAGAAGGAGCGGAAGGGCGGCGGGAAGAAGCCCAGCCCCGAGGACGAGGCCGAGAAGCGCCCGCCGCTCGCCGTCCTCGACGTCGCCGAGCAGCTGCGCGCCGGGCCGCTCGCCGGACTCCGCGTCGAGGTGCTGCACGGCCGGATGCACCCCGACGACAAGGACGAGGTCATGCGCCGCTTCGCCGCCGGCGAGGTGGACGTCCTGGTCGCCACCACCGTCATCGAGGTCGGCGTCAACGTGCCCAACGCCACCGCCATGGTGATCATGGACGCCGACCGCTTCGGCGTCTCCCAGCTTCACCAGCTCCGCGGCCGCGTCGGCCGCGGCTCCGCCGCCGGCCTCTGCCTCCTCGTCACCGAGATGCCCGAGGCCAGCCCCGCCCGCCAGCGCCTCGGCGCGGTCGCCTCCACCCTCGACGGCTTCGAGCTCTCCCGGATCGACCTCGAACAGCGCCGCGAGGGCGACGTCCTCGGCCAGGCCCAGTCCGGCGTCCGCTCCTCCCTGCGGGTCCTCGCCGTCATCGAGGACGAGGAGGTCATCGCCGCCGCCCGCGAGGAGGCCACGGCCCTCGTCCTCGCCGACCCCGACCTCACCGCCCACCCCGCCCTGCGCACGGCGCTCGACGCGCTGCTCGACAAGGACCGGGAGGAGTACCTGGAGAAGGGCTGACCACCGCTGACGGCCGCTGACCACCGCTGAGCGCCGCCGGTCGCCGCACACCAGGCCGAATCCCGCCCGGACCGCCATAAGCTATTGCGTACGCAATGGTTTATGGAGAACGAGGAACCCACATGACCCGCGTGATCGCCGGCACCGCCGGCGGACGACGGCTCGCCGTGCCCCCGGGCAACGGCACCCGGCCCACCTCCGACCGCGCGAGGGAAGGTCTCTTCTCCACCTGGGAGTCCTTCCACGGCCTCGCCGGCGCCCGGGTCGCCGACCTGTACGCGGGCTCCGGCGCCGTCGGCCTGGAGGCGCTGTCCCGCGGCGCCGCCCACGCCCTCCTCGTGGAGGCCGAGCCGCGCGCCGCGAAGACCGTCCGCGACAACATCCGCAGTCTCGGCCTGCCCGGCGCCGAGCTGCGCACCGGCAAGGCCGAGCAGATCGTCACCGGAGCGGCCCCGGCCGAGCCGTACGACCTGGTCTTCCTCGACCCGCCCTACGCCGTCGCCGACGCCGATCTCTGCGAGATCCTCCTCACAATGCGGTCGGGGGGCTGGATGGCGGAGGATGCCCTCGTCACCGTGGAGCGCAGCACCCGGGGCGGCGAATTCGGCTGGCCGGACGGCTTCGAACCACTGCGGGCCCGTCGCTACGGCGAGGGAACGTTTTGGTACGGTCGCGCCGCCTCTACGTGCGAAGACGCACGATGACCGGACCGGAGAGCGAGGGAACCAAGTTGCGCCGCGCCGTATGTCCGGGGTCGTTCGACCCCATCACCAATGGACATCTCGACATCATCGCCCGCGCCTCCAAGCTGTACGACGTCGTGCACGTCGCGGTGATGATCAACCAGTCGAAGAAGGGCCTGTTCACGGTCGACGAGCGGATCGAGCTGATCCGCGAGGTCACCGCCGACTTCGGGAACGTCGAGGTCGAGTCCTTCCACGGCCTCCTCGTCGACTTCTGCAAGCAGCGCGACATCCCCGCCATCGTCAAGGGGCTCCGCGCCGTCAGCGACTTCGACTACGAGCTGCAGATGGCCCAGATGAACAACGGGCTCTCCGGCGTCGAGACGCTGTTCGTGCCCACCAACCCCACCTACAGCTTCCTGTCGTCCTCCCTGGTCAAGGAGGTCGCGGCCTGGGGCGGCGACGTCTCCCACCTGGTGCCGCCGCAGGTCCTCGGCCGGCTCACCGAGCGCCTCCGGGAGCGCTGAACCGGGTCTCCACCGGCCGTGCACCGGCCGTGACCCCCGGCCACCGCCCCTGACGCTCCGTCACCAGGTGCCGGACGGGCCCCGACTGGCCTTACAGTCGTCCCGTCCGTCTCCATCCAGCTGTAGAGAGTGGCGAGCACCGGTGGACGTGCAGAAGAAGCTCGACGACATCGTCGATACGGTCCGGAGCGCCCGCTCCATGCCCATGTCGGCGTCCTGCGTGGTCAACCGGGCCGAGCTGCTCGCTCTGCTCGAAGAGGTCAGGGGCGCCCTGCCCGGCTCCCTGGCCCAGGCCCAGGAGCTCCTGGGCGGGCGCGAGCAGATGGTCGAGCAGGCCCGCCAGGAGGCGGAGCGGATCATCGAGGCCGCCCACGCCGAGCGCGGCTCGATCGTCTCCGACTCCCAGGTCGCCCGGCAGTCCCAGGACGAGGCCGAGCGGATCCTCGCCGAGGCCCGCCGCGAGGCCGAGGAGATCCGCGCCGAGGCCGACGACTACGTCGACTCCAAGCTCGCCAACTTCGAGGTCGTCCTCAACAAGACCATCGCCTCGGTGGACCGCGGCCGCGAGAAGCTGCTCGGCCGGGGCCCGGGCCTCGACGCCGAGGGGTACGCCGACGAGGACGCCCCCGAGTACAGCGCGGACCCGCAGACCCTGATCCAGCGCGCCGACGCCTACGTGGACGTCAAGCTGGGCGCCTTCGAGGCCGTCCTGAGTAAGACCCTGGAGGCCGTCGGCCGCGGCCGCCAGACGCTGCACGGCCGGATCGCCTCCGACGCCCTCGGCGAGCACATGGCCGCCCAGGACGCGGCCGGCGGCGCGGGCGGCCTTCACCACGGCAGCGACGCCGACTACCTGGCCGGCCTCGCGGAGCTGGCCGACCCCGAGCCCGAGCCCGTACAGCCGGCCCAGCCGGCGCAGCCCGTACAGATTCCGGCCCAGCAGGACCCGTACGTGTACCAGCAGCAGGACCCCTACGGGTACCAGCAGCCGGTCCAGCAGGACCCCTACGGGTACCCGCAGCAGCCCCAGCAGGCCGACCCCTACGCGTACCAGGGGCAGTACACGTACGAGCAGCAGCAGCCGGTCCAGCAGCAGGCGCCCGCCTCGCTCGACGAGACCAGCTTCTTCGACACGAGCATGATCGACCTCGAACAGCTGCGCCGGTACGAACAGGGCCACTGATCCCGGATTGGGAGCTGCGCGAAGCGTCCAGTATCCTGGCTGTTCGGTCACGCCTGTCGTGGCCCATCCATGCTGCCCTCGTTCGGCAGCCCCTCACGTTGTGAACGATCCGAAAGCAGGAAGAGCCCTGAGCACGCGCCTCGACCACCGCAATCCCCTCGTGTTCGACACACACGAGCTGGGACGGCGTCCTGGTGCCCTGCAGCGGCTCTCCCGCACGGTCGACGCCCCCAGGGACCTGGGGATCGCGGGGGTCATCGCGGTGCCCGAGGGCGCCCCGGTGGAGATCGAGCTCCGCCTCGAGTCGGTCATGGAAGGGGTGCTTGTCACAGGCACCGCCCGTGCGTCGGCCGAGGGGGAGTGCGTAAGGTGTCTGGAGCCCGTCGAGCTTGATGTCGACGCGGACTACCAGGAGATGTTCTCGTACCCCGACTCCGACGACCGGGGCCGCTCCAAGGCGGCCGCGGACGACGAAGCCGAGGACGACGAGAGCATGATCCCCCTCGAGGACGGCATGTTCGACCTCGAACCCGTGCTGCGTGATGCGGTGGTGCTCGCACTGCCGATGCAGCCGGTGTGCCGGGAGGACTGTGAAGGTCTGTGTTCCGAGTGCGGAATCAACCTGAACGACAACCCGGACCACCACCACGACGCCGTCGACGCACGTTGGGCGGCATTGCAGGGACTCGCCGGTTCGCTGGGAACCGATGAGAAGGACAACATGAGCGGCGCCGCAACCGGTGTCGACGAAGAGCAGGAGAAGTAGCCGTGGCTGTTCCGAAGCGGAAGATGTCGCGCAGCAACACGCGCCACCGCCGGTCGCAGTGGAAGGCTGCGGTCCCCACCCTGGTTTCGTGTGAGCGTTGCCAGGAGCCGAAGCAGCAGCACATCGCGTGCCCGAGCTGCGGCACCTACAACAAGCGCCAGGTCCTCTCGGTCTGAGGGGCTGGTGAGAGGCACGATGTCTGACCACGTCAATTCGGCCTCGTCCCACACGCTTCTGGAAGGGCGGCTCGGGTATCAGCTCGAGTCCGCCCTTCTGGTGCGTGCGCTCACCCACCGTTCGTACGCGTACGAGAACGGCGGTCTGCCCACCAACGAGCGGCTGGAGTTCCTCGGGGACTCGGTGCTCGGCCTGGTGGTCACGGACACGCTGTACCGCACCCACCCGGATCTCCCCGAGGGCCAGCTGGCCAAGCTTCGGGCCGCGGTGGTCAACTCGCGTGCGCTGGCGGAGGTGGGCCGCGGCCTCGACCTGGGCTCCTTCATCCGGCTCGGCCGGGGCGAGGAAGGCACGGGCGGCCGGGACAAGGCGTCCATCCTCGCCGACACCCTTGAAGCGGTGATCGGCGCGGTGTATCTCGACCGGGGCCTCGACGCGGCGTCCGAGCTGGTCCACCGGCTCTTCGACCCGCTGATCGAGAAGTCCTCGAACCTCGGTGCCGGCCTGGACTGGAAGACCAGTCTCCAGGAGCTCACCGCGGCCGAGGGTCTCGGTGTGCCGGAGTACCTCGTCAGCGAGGAGGGTCCGGACCACGAGAAGACGTTCACTGCTGCCGCCCGCGTCGGTGGTGTCTCGTACGGCACCGGCACCGGCCGCAGCAAGAAGGAAGCGGAACAGCAGGCGGCGGAGTCCGCGTGGCGCGCGATTCGCGCCGCCGCGGACGAGCGCGCGGCAGCGGCGAAGGCCGCGACCGTGGAAGAGGGCGCCGACACCTCTTCCGCCGGGGACCAGGCCACCGCCTGACCCCTTCCGTTTCCGGGCGCATGCCCCCGTCCCGCTCAGGGACGGGGGCATCGTGCTGTCGGTGCCCGGCGGTAGGCTGCGATCAGCAGTCCCCACCAGCCTTCTGCGTGCCGTCCGGAGGAAGTCCCGTGCCCGAGTTGCCCGAGGTCGAGGTCGTACGACGCGGTCTTGAGCGGTGGGTCGCGGGGCGGACCGTCGCGGAGGTCGAGGTCCTGCACCCGCGCGCGGTGCGCCGGCACCCCGAGGGCGGGGCGGACTTCGCGGCGCGCCTGAAGGGACAGCGGTTCGGGGTCGCCCGACGGCGCGGCAAGTATCTGTGGCTGCCGCTGGACTCCGGCGACGCCTCCGTGCTCGGACACCTCGGGATGAGCGGCCAGCTGCTCGTACAGCCGGAGGACGCGGCGGACGAGAAGCATCTGCGGATCCGGATCCGCTTCGACGACACGGCCGGCACGGAGCTGCGCTTCGTGGACCAGCGGACCTTCGGTGGGCTCTCGCTGCACGACACCGCCCCGGACAGCACCGACGGGCTGCCGGACGTCATCGCGCACATCGCGCGCGACCCGCTGGACCCGGCCTTCGACGACGCCGCCTTCGCGAGCGCGCTGCGGCTGCGGCGGACCACGATCAAGCGGGCGCTGCTCGACCAGTCGCTGATCAGCGGGGTCGGCAACATCTACGCGGACGAGGCGCTGTGGCGCTCGAAGCTGCACTACGAGCGGCCGACGGCCACGTTCACCCGGCCGCGCTCGGCCGAGCTGCTCGGGCACGTCCGGGACGTGATGAACGCGGCGCTCGCGGTCGGCGGCACCAGCTTCGACAGCCTGTACGTGAACGTGAACGGCGAGTCCGGCTACTTCGACCGCTCGCTCGACGCCTACGGGCGGGAGGGCGAGCCCTGTCGCCGGTGCGGGACGCCGATGCGCCGCCGTCCGTGGATGAACCGCTCCAGCTACTACTGCCCGCGCTGCCAGCGTCCGCCGCGCGCGTCCGCCTGACGCACCGCCCGGCTCACCGCCTGACGCGCCGCCCGGCTCACCCGGTGACGGGCGCGCGCTCCGCGTCGTAACTCTCGCGGGCGGCGAGCACCTGCGGCATGCGCCCCTCGACGAGGTGGATCAGGCCGAGCAGCCGCTCGGCGACCTCGGTGCCCAGCGGTGTGAGCCGGTAGTCGACCCGGGGCGGGTTGGTGGGCTGGGCCTCGCGGTGCACCAGTCCGTCGCGCTCCAGCGCGTGCAGGGTCTGGGAGAGCATCTTCTCGCTGACGCCGTCCACCCGGCGGCGCAGCTCGTTGAAGCGGGCGCCGCCCTCGTGCAGGGCGCCCAGGGTGAGGCTGCCCCAGCGGCCGGTCACGTGCTCCAGCGTGCCGCGGGAGGGACAGGCCTTGGCGAACACGTTGAAGGCGAGGCCTTCGAGGCCCGGGTCATCGCTCATGCCCTCTACCATACGCGCGGACAGCGCTGTGGAACAGTGGGCGCTAACCACAGGGTTGCACTATCCAAAAGTTAGTGCTCTACTTCTCGTCGTTCCCCTCCTGCCGTCCTTCGCACCGCCGAGGAGCCCTTTCATGACCACGCCCGTCGTCTCCATCGCGTACCACTCCGGCTTCGGCCACACCGCCGTCCTCGCCGAGGCCGTCCGGGACGGAGCCGCCGACGCCGGCGCCACCGTGCACCTGATCAAGGTCGACGAGATCACCGACGCCGAATGGGAGCTCCTCGACGCCTCCGACGCGATCGTCTTCGGCTCGCCGACCTACATGGGCACCGCCTCCGGCGCCTTCCACCAGTTCGCCGAGGCCACCTCGAAGCGCTGGTTCACCGACGCCTGGCTGGACAAGCTGGCCGCCGGCTTCACCAACTCCGGCTCGAAGAGCGGCGACAAGCTGCACACCCTGCAGTTCTTCCAGACCCTCGCCGGCCAGCACGGCATGACCTGGGTCAACCTCGGTCTGAAGCCCGGCTGGAACACCACCGAGGCCTCCGAGAACGACCTCAACCGCCTCGGCTTCTTCGCCGGCGCGGGCGCCCAGACCCCCAACGACCTGGGCCCGGAGGGCGTCCACAAGGCCGACATAGCCACCGCCGAGCACCTCGGCCGCCGGGTCGCCGCCACGGCCCGCACCTTCGCGCTCGGCAAGGTCGCGGCCTGAGCCGTCGCCCGCCCCGTACGCGAGAGGGCCCCGTCACCGCATCGGTGACGGGGCCCTCCCGCGTATCCGGGGAGTCCGGGGCTCAGAAGCCGAAGTCCTGCGTCCACCACGGGCCGCCGGAGCCGAAGTGCACACCGACGCCGAGCGCGGTGTAGTCGCAGTTCAGGATGTTGGCGCGGTGTCCGTCGCTGGCCATCCAGGACTTCATCACCGCGGCCGCGTCGACCTGGCCGCGGGCGATGTTCTCGCCCCCGAGGTCCGAGACTCCGGCCTTCTGGGCGCGGGACCACGGGGTCGCGCCGTCGGGGTCGGTGTGGTCGAAGAAGTTCCGGGCGGCCATGTCGGCGCTGAAGGCGCCGGCCAGGGCGGCGAGCTCGGCGTCCGAGCGGACCGGGACGCAGCCCACCTTGGCGCGCTCCGCGTTCACCAGGCGCACGACCTCGGCCTCGGCGGCCTGCTCGCGGGCGCTCAGGGAGCGGGCGACGGTGGTCGGCGCGACGGGGGCCCGGGTGGTCGGGGCCGGCGCCGGCGGGGTCGTCCGCACCGGAGCCGGGGTCGCCTTGGGCGTGGGCTTCGCGGTCGTGGGCTTCGGGCTCGGCGTCGCCGTCTTCGAGGGGGTCGGCTTCGGCGCGGGCTTCGCCGACGGGGCGGCGGTCTTCCGGGTCCCGGCCGACTGGCCGGCCGCGGTGGCCGAGGCGCCGCCCTGGGTGTTCAGACTCGGCGCCTGCTGCTCGGCCTGTGCCGTCACGCGCGGCTCGTCCTTGCCGGCGTTGTCGAACGAGAACGTCTCGCCGCCGGGCAGCAGACCCGAGGCGATGCCGATCGCGCCGACCGCGACCGCCGCGGAGACACCGAGCAGCCCGGTCTTCACGGGTGCGCCGCGCCGTGTGCCGCGATGCCGTCCCATCTGCTCGCCTCCTGACGTACTGAACTGAACCGCGCCTGAGCTCAACGGTCTGAGCTGCGCTCTTTGCTGATCTTTGCTTCTGCGGGCCTTCCGGCGGGCCTTCGAACAGGGTGCCGCCGAACGGGTGAGGCCCGTTCCGCACGGACTGTACGCCATGACATGCGGGGCTGACGTGCTCCTTCCGTAATTCGCCCGTTAGCGTGCAGGCATGAATGAGGACGTACGGATCACCGCCTGGGTGCGCGGCCGGGTACAGGGAGTGGGCTTCCGCTGGTTCACCAGGGCAAACGCGCTGGAGATCGGCGGGCTCGTCGGTTTCGCCCTGAACCTCGACGACGGCCGGGTCCAGGTCGTGGCCGAGGGGCCGAGTGACAATTGCCACCGTCTGCTCGACTGGCTCCGTTCCGCCGACACGCCCGGGCGCGTGGACGGTGTCACTGAGATATGGGACACCCCGCGCGGCGGCTACGACGGCTTCGCCATCCGCTGACCCTCGCCCTCCGAAGACCCCCGACCACGCTCCGCACACCCCCGTCCGACGCCCCCGAACGGCCCCGGACGGGGGTTGCGGTGAACGGCCGCGGAAGCGAGAACCACCTGGTGGTTGCGTAGAACGGCGCGCCGTGCCAGGCTGCGGCAGTAAGGATGATCTCCACGCCCCTCGGGCACCGAGTTGCGAGGCGCCGCCGCCGGAATTCCGCGGCCGCAGCCCCCCGGTGAGCCCCGGAAGCAGGGCGTGATCGTGTTGACCGTCAAACTTTTTGGTGAGACTCTGGAAGCCCCGCGCACCTTAGCTGTTCGACCGTGAGAACCGGCACGACAAAGAGCACGGCCGAGCACCGCGGGTGCGAATCCCTCACGACCCACACCGCTTCGGTCGGTCACTCATTGTGGAGGACCATCCATCATGGCAAAGGCGCTTCTCGGTTACGTCGGCGGCTCCGACCCGCGACTCCTCGCCGAGATGCGACGGCTTCAGCAGCGCGTCCAGGACCTCGAGTCCGAGCTGGTTCGGATCCAGTCCGAGAACGACGCGCTTGCGGCTGCCGCCGCCCAGCACCAGGGAGAGTCGCTGCTGGACAGCATCGATCTCGACGTCACCAATGCGGAGCCTGCGCTCACCTGAGGTCCCAGCCCCGAGGGGCCAGGTGAGAAACACTCACGCCAGCACAGCCGGCATCGCACATGGCCGACACTGCACGACATCGCACATGCTGGACCTGCAAGGGGCGCTCCGGCGTCCCTTCCTTCTTGCCTTCTTGCGAAGCCTCTCGCGGACCTCTCGCCGAAGCTCTCGCGAACCTCTCGTGCAGCTCCTGAGGCGCCCCCCGTCCCCCGCGTGACACTCCTTGGGGGAGGGTGTGCCCTGCACGATCACGGGTGAAACCCGAGACCCCGGGTAGAGTCCGCAGGCGTGCACCTCAAGGCCCTGACGCTCCGCGGTTTCAAGTCGTTCGCCTCCGCCACCACGCTGCGGTTCGAACCGGGAATCACCTGCGTCGTCGGGCCCAACGGCTCGGGCAAGTCCAATGTCGTGGACGCGCTGTCCTGGGTCATGGGAGAGCAGGGCGCCAAGTCGCTGCGCGGCGGCAAGATGGAGGACGTCATCTTCGCCGGCACGACCGGGCGCCCGCCGCTCGGCCGCGCCGAGGTCTCGCTGACCATCGACAACTCCGACGGCGCGCTGCCGATCGACTACGCCGAAGTCACCATCACCCGGATCATGTTCCGCGGCGGCAGCAGCGAGTACCAGATCAACGGCGACACCTGCCGGCTGCTCGACATCCAGGACCTGCTGTCCGACTCGGGCATCGGCCGCGAGATGCACGTCATCGTCGGCCAGGGGCAGCTCGACTCCGTCCTGCACGCCGACCCGGCGGGCCGCCGTGCCTTCATCGAGGAGGCCGCCGGCGTCCTCAAGCACCGCAAGCGCAAGGAGAAGGCGCTGCGGAAGCTGGACGCGATGCAGGCCAACCTCGCGCGCGTCCAGGACCTCACCGACGAACTGCGCCGCCAGCTCAAGCCGCTCGGCCGGCAGGCCGCGGTCGCCCGCCGCGCCGCCGTCATCCAGGCCGACCTGCGCGACGCGCGGCTGCGGCTGCTCTCCGACGACCTCGTACGCCTCAAGGAGGCGCTGAAGGCGGAGGTCGCCGACGAGGCCGCGCTGCTCGCCCGCAAGGAGGCCACCGAGGCCGAACTGAGGGCGGCCCTCGCGAAGGAGGCCGGCCTGGAGGACGAGGTGCGCCGCCTCGCGCCGCGGCTCCAGCGCGCCCAGCAGAGCTGGTACGAGCTGTCGCAGCTCGCCGAGCGGGTGCGCGGCACCGTCTCCCTCGCCGACGCCCGGATCACCAGCGCCACCGCGCAGCCGCCGGAGGAGCGGCGCGGCCGCGACCCGGAGGACATGGAGCGCGAGGCCGCCCGCATCCGCGAGCAGGAGGCCGAACTGGAGGCCGCCCTCGAAGCCGCCGAGCGCGCCCTCGACGACACCGTCGCCCACCGCGCCGAACTGGAACGCGCCCTCGCCGTCGAGGAGCGCCGCCTCAAGGACCTCGCGCGCGCCATCGCCGACCGCCGCGAGGGCCTCGCCCGGCTGCACGGCCAGGTCAACGCGGCCCGCTCGCGCGCCGCTTCGGCCCAGGCCGAGATCGACCGGATGGCCGCCGCCCGCGACGAGGCCCAGGAGCGGGCGGTTGCCGCCCAGGAGGAGTACGAGCAGCTGCAGGCCGAGGTCGACGGCCTCGACGCGGGCGACACCGAGCTGGGGGAGCGCTACGAGGCCGCCCGCCGCGAACTCGCCGACGCCGAGACCGCCCTCACCGCCGCCCGCGAGGCCGCCGCCGAAGCCGACCGCTCCCGCGCCGCCACCCGCGCCCGCCACGACGCCCTCGCCCTGGGCCTGCGCCGCAAGGACGGCACCGGCGCCCTGCTCTCCGCCGGCCTCACCGGCCTGCTCGGCCCGGCCGCCGAACTCCTCACCGTCACCCCCGGATACGAGCTCCCCCTCGCCGCCGCCCTGGGCGCCGCCGCCGACGCCCTCGCCGTCACCAGCCCCGCCACCGCCGCCGAGGCGCTGCGCCTGCTGCGCAAGCAGGACGCGGGGCGGGCGGCACTGCTGCTGGCGGGCGACCAGCCGGCCGTACCGGAGGTGCCGCTGCCGGACGGGGTGCATGCGGCCGCCTCCCTCGTCACCGGCCCCGCCGAACTCATCGGCTCCGTACGGAGGTTGCTGCGCGGCATCGTGGTCGTCACCGGGCTCGACGAGGCCGTCGAGCTGGTGCGGGCGCGGCCGGAGCTGACGGCGGTGACCGGCGAGGGGGACCTCCTGGGCGCGCACTTCGCGCAGGGCGGTTCCGCCGGGGCGCCCAGTCTCCTGGAGGTGCAGGCCTCGGTGGACGAGGCGGCGGCCGAGCTGGCCGAACTGGAGGTGCGCTGCGCCGAGCTGGTCACCGCCAAGGAGGCGGCCCAGGAGCGGCGGCGTGAGGCGGCGCGGCTGGTGGAGGAGCTGGCCGAGCGGCGCAGGACGGCCGACCGGGAGAAGTCGCAGGTGGCGCAGCAGCTCGGCCGGCTGGCCGGGCAGGCCAGGGGAGCGGCCGGGGAGGCCGAGCGGACCGCCGCCGCGGCGGCCCGGGCCGAGGAGGCCCTGGAGAGGGCGCTCGTCGAGGCGGAGGAGCTGACCGAGCGGCTGCTGGTCGCGGAGGAGACCCTGCAGGACGAGGGGGCGGAGGAGCCCGACGCGTCGGTGCGCGACCGGCTCGCGATCGACGGTTCCAACGCGCGCCAGACCGAGATGGAGGCCCGCCTCCAGGTCCGTACCCACGAGGAGCGGGTCAAGGGCCTGGCCGGCCGGGCGGACTCGCTCGACCGGGCGGCCCGCGCCGAGCGCGAGGCCCGGGCGCGCGCCGAGCAGCGCCGGGCCCGGCTGCGCCACGAGGCCGAGGTCGCCCGGGCCGTCGCCGCCGGCGCCCGCCAGCTGCTCGCCCACATCGAGGTGTCGCTGACCCGCGCCGAGCGGGAGCGCGCGCTCGCCGAGGCGGCCAAGGGCGCCCGCGAGCAGGGCCTGACGGCGGCCCGCACCAGGGGCCGCGAGCTGAAGGCGGAGCTGGACAAGCTCACCGACTCGGTGCACCGCGGCGAGGTGCTCGGCGCGGAGAAGCGCCTGCGGATCGAGCAGCTGGAGTCCCGCTCCCTGGAGGAGCTGGGTGTCGAACCGGCGGCGCTGGTCGAGGAGTACGGCCCCCACCAGCCCGTACCGCCGTCGCCGCCAGCCGAGGGCGAGACGCTCCCCGACGACCCCGACCACCCGCGCAACCAGCCCCGGCCCTTCGTCCGCGCGGAGCAGGAGAAGCGGCTGAAGGCCGCCGAACGGGCGTATCAGCAGCTCGGCAAGGTGAATCCGCTCGCCCTGGAGGAGTTCGCGGCCCTGGAGGAACGGCACCAGTTCCTGTCGGAGCAGCTGGAGGACCTGAAGAAGACCCGGACGGACCTCCTTCAGGTCGTGAAGGAGGTCGATCTGCGCGTCGAGCAGGTCTTCACCGAGGCGTACCGGGACACCGCCCGCGAGTTCGAGGGCGTGTTCTCCCGGCTCTTCCCCGGCGGCGAGGGCCGGCTGGTGCTCACCGACCCGGACAACATGCTCACCACCGGCGTGGACGTCGAGGCCCGCCCGCCGGGCAAGAAGGTCAAGCGGCTCTCGCTGCTCTCCGGCGGCGAGCGCTCGCTGACGGCCGTGGCGCTGCTGGTCTCCATCTTCAAGGCGCGGCCCAGCCCGTTCTACGTGATGGACGAGGTCGAGGCGGCGCTCGACGACACCAACCTGCAGCGGCTGATCCGGATCATGCAGGAGCTCCAGGAGTCCTCGCAGCTGATCGTGATCACGCACCAGAAGCGCACGATGGAGGTCGCGGACGCGCTGTACGGCGTGTCGATGCAGGGCGACGGCGTCTCGAAGGTGATCAGCCAGCGGCTCCGCTGAGCAGGCTCCTTTCCCAGGGCGACTCCTCAAGATCACTTCAACTCCTGAAGGCAACAAGCCATCGAGTGCGTTTCAAGTCATACGACATCGCCTATTGACTTCGAAACCTGAAGGCATAGTCTCTGCAACGTTGCTTTTACCTTCAAGTGGTGCCCGGCGTGAACTTGTGCCCCACTTGAAGGGCTCGCCCCCCACCGCACCGGCGACGCTGCCGGAGCCCCGAGGAGTCCTTGTGACCAGCACCGCGCAGGCGCCCACACCGCCTTCGTCCGAAGGCCGTTCGGCCCATCCGGACCACATCGGACACGTCATCTTCATCACGGCGTCCGCCGCGATGGGCGGCTTCCTCTTCGGCTACGACAGCTCCGTCATCAACGGCGCCGTCGAGGCCATCCGCGACCGCTACGACATCGGCTCCGGCACCCTCGCCCAGGTCATCGCCATCGCCCTGATCGGCTGCGCCATCGGCGCCGCCACCGCCGGCCGGATCGCCGACCGCATCGGCCGGATCCGCTGCATGCAGATCTCCGCCGTGCTCTTCGCCGTCAGCGCCGTCGGCTCCGCGCTGCCCTTCGCCCTCTGGGACCTCGCCTTCTGGCGGATCGTCGGCGGCTTCGCCATCGGCATGGCCTCCGTCATCGGCCCCGCCTACATCGCCGAGGTCGCCCCCGCCGCGTACCGCGGCCGCCTCGGCTCCTTCCAGCAGGCCGCCATCGTCATCGGCATCGCCATCTCCCAGCTGGTCAACTACGGCATCCTGCAGATCGCCGACGGCGACCAGCGCGGCGAGATCGCCGGCCTGGAGGCCTGGCAGTGGATGCTCGGCGTGATGGTCGTCCCCGCCCTCCTCTACGGCCTGCTCTCCTTCGCGATCCCCGAGTCCCCGCGCTTCCTCATCTCCGTCGGCCGGACCGACCGTGCCAAGGAGGTCCTCGCCGAGGTCGAGGGCCACGGCGTCGACCTGGACCGCCGGGTCGCCGAGATCGACCTGGCCATGCGCAGCGAGCACAAGTCCACCTTCAGGGACCTGATGACCGCCGGCAGCCGGTTCAAGCTGCTCCCCATCGTCTGGGTCGGCATCGGCCTCTCCGTCTTCCAGCAGCTCGTCGGCATCAACGTCGCCTTCTACTACTCCGCGACGCTGTGGCAGTCCGTCGGCATCGACCCCTCGGGCTCGTTCTTCTACTCGTTCACCACGTCGATCATCAACATCGTCGGCACCGTGATCGCGATGGTCCTGGTCGACCGGGTCGGCCGCAAGCCGCTCGCCCTCGTCGGCTCCGTCGGCATGGCGATCGCCCTCGCCTTCGAGGCCTGGGCCTTCTCCGCCGACCTCGTCGACGGCAAGCTCCCCACCACCCAGGGCGTCGTGGCGCTCGTCGCCGCCCACGTCTTCGTACTCTTCTTCGCCCTCTCGTGGGGCGTGGTCGTCTGGGTCTTCCTCGGCGAGATGTTCCCCAACCGGATCCGCGCCGCCGCCCTCGGCGTCGCCGCCTCCGCCCAGTGGATCGCCAACTGGGCCATCACCGCCAGCTTCCCGTCCCTCGCGGACTGGAACCTCTCCGGCACCTACGTCATCTACACGGTCTTCGCCGTGCTCTCGATCCCCTTCGTGCTCAGGTACGTCAGGGAGACCAAGGGCAAGGCGTTGGAGGAGATGGGCTAATCCCCGCTGCCCTCTCCTCTGGTACGGAACTGCCCCGGTTCGAGGCCCTACGCCTTGAGCCGGGGCAGTACGCCTTCACCGAACAGGCGCACGCTCCGCCACCCCTCCTCCAGCGGCATCCCGCCGCACAGCGGATGCAGCACCAGACTCTCCAGCTCCGCCCCGAGCGCCACGCACTCGTCCGGCGTCACCACCCGGTAGACGCCCTCCGCCCGCAGCTCCGCCACCGTCCCCGCCGTCGACCGCACCGCCGAGCGGATGTCCTTCGACTGCCAGGACGCATAGGTCCGCGCCTCGTGC
This sequence comes from Streptomyces fradiae, assembly GCF_041270065.1. NCBI lineage: Bacteria > Bacillati > Actinomycetota > Actinomycetes > Kitasatosporales > Streptomycetaceae > Streptomyces > Streptomyces fradiae. The sequence continues at coordinate 5,796,585 of NZ_CP065958.1, forward strand.
AGGAAGTGCTCCCCGTACTCCGCCCACGTCCGGTCCGGATCCTCCGCCACGTGCAGCAGCGGCGTCTCGCGGGCCGGCATCATCGTCCAGCCCTCCGTCCCGTACGCCGCGCACTGCTCCTGGTAGTACGTCTCCAGCTCCGGCAGATGCGCGCTCGGGAACAGCGGCAGCCCCAGCCGCGCCGCCCGCCGGGCCGCCGCCCGCGACGAGCCGCCGACCAGCAGGAGCGGGTGCGGCCGGGTGAACGGCCGCGGGGTGACCCGTACCGTACGGCCCTGATACGTGAAGGGCTCGCCCGACCACGCGGCCAGCAGGGTCTCCAGGAGCAGGTCCTGCAGCTTGCCCCGGCGCCCCCAGTCGACCCCGCGCTCCTCGTACTCCTCCGGCCGGTAGCCGATCCCCGCCACCGTCACGAGCCGCCCGCCGCTCAGCAGGTCCAGTACCGCGATCTCCTCCGCGAGCCGCAGCGGATCGTGCAGCGGCCCGATGATCGCCGAGACGGTCACCGCGATCCGCTTCGTCGCCCCGAAGACCGCGCCCGCGAAGGCGAAGGGGGAGGGCAGCCAGTTGTTCGCGACCCCGTGGTGCTCCTCGGTCTGCACGGTGTCGACCCCGTGCGCGTCGGCGTGTGCGGCCATCTCCACGGCGGCCCGGTAGCGGGCCGAGAGCGAGACCGGGTCGGCGTGCGGGTCGACGAGGTTGAAGCGGACGACGGTGAACGGCATGGGGACCCCTCCGCGGTGGGTGGGTGGCGCAGGCGGGAGGGAGGTTAGCTGACGTGGCGTCAGATGAGAACCGGGTCGACGACCTCGGGGCAGGGGGTGTGTCGGCCCACTGAATGGGCCGACACACCCCCTGGGTGCGCTGAGCGCGCCTGAACCGACTCGCCATACTGGAGTGGTTGTGACTCCGCCCACTGGGCTTCCCGTCGGCGTGGCGCCGAACGGCGGACCAGCCCGGCCCGCGGGGCAGTACCCCACTGGAGAACGACGGCGAGTCCATCCCGGTCACGCCGCATACTTAGAAGCGTTATGGAACTCATCCTTGCTGTAGTCATCGCTCTGGTCGTCGCGGTCGCCGTGACCGGCGGGCTCGTGATCAGCGGCCGCAAGAAGAAGCAGCTGCCGCCGGCCGAGCCGCCGTCCACCGCCCCGACCATCACCGCTCCGCCCGCCGAACCGCACATCGGCGACGAGGCGGAGACACCGCGGGAAGAACCACGCCGCACCGTCGAAGAGGTCGAGCTCCCGCCCACCGCCGAGGCCCCGGTCGTCGTCGAGGAGCCCGTCGAGGGATCCGTCGAGGAGCTCGCCGCCCCCGAGATCGAGGTGCCCGAGCCGACCGCCGGGCGGCTGGTCCGGCTGCGCGCCCGGCTCGCCCGCTCGCAGAACTCGCTCGGCAAGGGACTGCTCTCGCTGCTGTCCCGCGAGCACCTCGACGAGGACACCTGGGAGGAGATCGAGGAGACCCTCCTCACCGCCGACGTCGGCGTCGCCCCCACCCAGGAGCTGGTCGAGCGGCTGCGCGAGCGCGTCAAGGTGCTCGGCACCCGCACCCCCGAGGAGCTGCGCGGCCTGCTGCGCGAGGAGCTGATCACCCTCCTCGGCGCCGACCTGGACCGCTCGGTGCGCACCGAGAGCCCCGAGGACGTCCCCGGCGTCGTCATGGTCGTCGGCGTCAACGGCACCGGCAAGACCACCACCACCGGCAAGCTGGCCCGCGTCCTGGTCGCCGACGGCAAGTCCGTCGTCCTCGGCGCCGCCGACACCTTCCGCGCCGCCGCCGCCGACCAGCTGCAGACCTGGGGCGAGCGGGTCGGCGCGCGCACCGTGCGCGGCCCGGAGGGCGGCGACCCGGCCTCCATCGCCTTCGACGCGGTCAAGGAGGGCATCGCCGAGAAGGCCGACGTCGTCCTCATCGACACCGCCGGCCGGCTGCACACCAAGACCGGCCTCATGGACGAGCTCGGCAAGGTCAAGCGCGTCGTGGAGAAGCACGGCCCGCTCGACGAGATCCTGCTCGTCCTCGACGCCACCACCGGTCAGAACGGCCTCATCCAGGCCCGTGTCTTCGCCGAGGTCGTCGACATCACCGGCATCGTCCTCACCAAGCTCGACGGCACCGCCAAGGGCGGCATCGTCGTCGCCGTCCAGCGCGAGCTGGGCGTCCCGGTCAAGCTGATCGGCCTGGGCGAGGGCCCGGACGACCTGGCCCCGTTCGAGCCGGGCGCGTTCGTCGACGCCCTGATCGGCGACTGAGACCGTTCGAACCGAGACCGTTCGACACGGAGAAGTGCCCCTGCCGCAGCTCAACGGCAGGGGCCCTTCTCCGTACCGGGACCGGCGCACGCCGGCCGGCGCCGGTCAGCGGTGGGTGCGGTGGCAGATGTACGCGAGGGTGCCGAGCAGCAGCCGGGCCTGCGGCGGCGCCCCCGCGGTGTCGAGCGTCGGCGGCCGCAGCCACCGCACCGGCCCGAGACCGCCCAGATCCGACGGCGGCGCCGTCACATGCCCGCCCGGGCCCAGACAGTGCAGGTCCAGATCGGCGTCGTCCCAGCCCATCCGGTACAGCAGCCCGGGCAGCTCGGCCGCCGCGCCCGGCGCCACGAAGAACTGCGCCCGGCCGGCCGGCGTCGCGCACACCGGGCCCAGCGGCAGCCCCATCCTCTCGAGCCGGACAAGCGCCCGGCGGCCCGCCGCCTCGGCGACCTCGATCACGTCGAAGGAGCGGCCCACCGGCAGCAGCAGCGCCGCCCCGGGGTACTCCGACCACGCCTTGGTCGCGACGTCGAGACCCGCGCCGGCCGGGACCGGCTCGGCGAAGGGGAGGGGGTGCGCCCCCGGCGCCGTACAGACCGGATCGCCGCAGGAGCAGCGGCCGGCGGCCGCCCGCGCCCCCGGGACGACGTCCCAGCCCCACAGTCCGGTGTACTCGGCCACCGCTGTGCACTCCGTCGTGCGTACGCGGCGACGTGAGCCGGACCGCTTCTCACGAATGCCGCCGATCGTGAAGCCCATGCCCCCTCCAACGGGTCGAACGCGCCGGTGGTTACGGACCGGAGGTCCACCGTCACGATCCGCCACATCGCGCCGCCACACGGGCGTGCGGTGGTGCGGCCGGTGGTGCGGCCGGTGGTGCGGACCGCGACACGCGCCTCCTCGCGCCCCGGTTCGCCGACCCCGCTCCGTCGCATGTCAAGTGAATCGTGTTCCGCACGCGGCGAGTTCATTCGAAGGGGTGGCGAATGGTGGCGTTTCTTGAAACGCCGTGCCCGGACGGGTGATCGTAGGATTACCTTCGGTACACGAACCCCGGGCGATGGCACGCGTGGGTATGCCGGAGGCAACCCGGTTCTCCGTTCGAAGCGGCGCAATCGCCGGACGGACAGCGCGAGACACGGCATGCTGGCAGGGGTACGCACGAGGACATCGGATGGATGGGGGCGTTCCAGTGGGCGACAGCGGCGCAGACGGTACGGCTGTCGGCAAGCGCCCGAACGAGCAGCTGAGCTCGTGGTTCGTGCGCAGCGGCTGGTCGAAGGGCGAGCTGGCGCGCCAGGTGAACCGCCGGGCCCGGCAGATGGGCGCGCACCACATCTCGACGGACACCTCCCGGGTGCGCCGCTGGCTCGACGGCGAGCAGCCCCGCGAACCCATTCCGAGGATCCTGTCCGAGCTGTTCTCCGAGCGCTTCGGCTCCGTCGTCGCCATCGAGGACCTCGGCCTGCGCACCGCCCACCAGTCGCCCTCCGTGTCCGGCGTCGACCTGCCCTGGGCCGGTCCGCAGACCGTCTCGCTGCTCAGCGAGTTCTCCCGCAGCGATCTGATGCTCGCCCGGCGCGGCTTCCTCGGCTCCTCGCTCCAGCTCGCCGCCGGACCCGCCCTCATCGAGCCCATGCAGCGCTGGCTGGTGCCGACCCCGGCCGGTGACGCCGACCGGCCCGGGCCCGGCGAGATCGAGCGGCGCCCGCACCGGCTCTCCCCGGTCGAGCTCGACCTCCTGGAGTCCACCACCGCGATGTTCCGCCAGTGGGACGCCCAGTGCGGCGGCGGCCTGCGCCGCAAGGCGGTCGTCGGCCAGCTCCACGAGGTCACCGACCTCCTCCAGGAACCGCAGCCGGGACCGGTCTCCCAGCGCCTGTTCAAGTGCGCCGCCGAGCTCGCCGAGCTCGCCGGCTGGATGAGCTACGACGTGGGCCTCCAGCCCACCGCCCAGAAGTACTTCGTGCTCGCCCTGCACGCCGCCAAGGAGGCCGGCGACAAGCCCCTCGGCTCGTACATCCTGTCCTCGATGAGCCGCCAGATGATCCACCTCGGCCGGCCCGACGACGCCCTCGAACTCATCCACCTCGCCCAGTACGGCAGTCGGGACTGCGCCACCTCCCGCACCCAGGCCATGCTGTATGCGATGGAGGCCCGCGCCTACGCCAACATGGGCCAGCCCTCCAAGTGCAAGCGGGCCGTCCGGATGGCCGAGGACACCTTCTCCGACATCGGCCTCGATGGCGAGCCCGAGCCCGACTGGATCCGCTTCTTCTCCGAGGCGGAGCTCAACGGCGAGAACTCGCACTCCTTCCGCGACCTCGCCTATGTCGCCGGCCGCTCGCCCAGCTACGCCTCGCTCGCCGAACCCGTCATGGAGCGGGCCGTCCAGCTCTTCGAGAAGGACACCGAGCACCAGCGCTCGTACGCCCTCAACCTCATCGGCATGGCCACCGTGCACCTGCTGAAGCGCGAGCCCGAGCAGTCCGTCGCGCTGGCCGAGAAGGCCCTCGTCATCGCCAAGAAGGTGCGCTCCGAGCGGGTCAACACCCGGCTGCGCAAGACCGTCGACACCGCCGCCCGCGACTTCGGCGACGTCGCCGAGGTCGTGCACCTCACCGACCGGCTCACCGCGCTGCTCCCGGAGACTGCGGAGGCCGTCTGACCCGGGCGGCAGCGCCGCACCACCCCGCAGACACCGGCCGCGCCGGCCGCCCCGTAAAGCCCGACTCGGCTCCCCCGCCGCAAGGACACACGGACGACCGGCGCGGCCGGGCTTTGCGCGGGCCCGTGGAGGGTACGGCCGTTACCTGGCTGTGACCCTGCCGTTCACGGTCGCGTAACACGCCCCCGTCCTTCGTCACTGCGGCGAAACATCGAGCGGCATCGGCGGAAACCGGCCTGCGCGAATCTCTGGCTCATAACCGGCCCCGCCCCGCACAGGCCGTACGACGACGAGGAGACGCCGATGGCAGCAGCCATCACGACCCTGGCCGCGGACACGCCCACGCTGTCCGCCGCCAACACCGGGTTCATGCTCATCTGCTCCGCCCTGGTCATGCTGATGACCCCCGGCCTCGCCTTCTTCTACGGAGGCATGGTCCGCGTGAAGTCCACCCTCAACATGCTGATGATGAGCTTCATCAGCCTCGGGATCGTCACGATCCTGTGGGTGCTCTTCGGCTTCAGCATCGCCTTCGGCACCGACTCGGCCTCCCTCTTCGGCTGGTCCTCCGACTACGTCGGCCTCAGCGGCATCGGCCTCACCGAACTCTGGGACGGCTACACCATCCCGGTGTACGTCTTCGCCGTCTTCCAGCTGATGTTCGCCGTCATCACCCCGGCCCTCATCAGCGGCGCCCTCGCCGACCGCGTGAAGTTCAGCGCCTGGGCCCTCTTCATCACCCTGTGGGTCACGGTCGTCTACTTCCCCGTCGCCCACTGGGTCTGGGGCGCCGGCGGCTGGCTCTTCGAGCTGGGCGTCATCGACTTCGCCGGCGGCACCGCCGTCCACATCAACGCCGGCGCCGCCGCCCTCGGCGTGATCCTCGTCATCGGCAAGCGCGTCGGCTTCAAGAAGGACCCGATGCGCCCGCACAGCCTCCCGCTCGTCATGCTCGGCGCGGGCCTGCTGTGGTTCGGCTGGTTCGGCTTCAACGCCGGCTCGTGGCTCGGCAACGACGACGGCGTCGGCGCCGTCATGTTCGTCAACACCCAGGTCGCCACCGCCGCCGCCATGCTCGCCTGGCTCGCGTACGAGAAGCTCCGCCACGGCTCCTTCACCACCCTCGGCGCCGCCTCCGGCGCGGTCGCCGGCCTCGTCGCCATCACCCCCTCCGGCGGCTCCTGCTCCCCGCTCGGCGCCATCGCCATCGGCGCGATCGCCGGTCTGCTGTGCGCCATGGCCGTCGGCCTGAAGTACAAGCTCGGTTACGACGACTCCCTCGACGTGGTCGGCGTCCACCTCGTCGGCGGCGTCGTCGGCTCCCTCCTCGTCGGCCTCTTCGCCACCGGCGGCGTCCAGTCCGACGCCAAGGGCCTCTTCTACGGCGGCGGCCTGGAGCAGCTCGGCAAGCAGGCGATCGGCGTCTTCGCGGTCCTCGCCTACTCCCTGATCGCCTCCGCGATCCTCGCCCTGATCATCGACAAGACCATGGGCATGCGGGTCACCGAGGACGACGAGGTCTCCGGCATCGACCAGGTCGAGCACGCCGAGACCGCGTACGACTTCAGCGGCGCCGGCGGCGGCATCGCCCCGCGCACCGCCGCCGCACCCGCCGCCGCCCCGGCGCAGAACACGAAGGTGGACGCATGAAGCTCATCACCGCGGTCGTGAAGCCGCACCGGCTCGACGAGATCAAGGAGGCCCTGCAGGCCTTCGGCGTCCACGGCCTCACCGTCACCGAGGCCAGCGGATACGGCCGCCAGCGCGGCCACACCGAGGTCTACCGCGGCGCCGAGTACACCGTCGACCTCGTCCCCAAGATCCGCATCGAGGTCCTGGTGGAGGACGACGACGCCGAACAGCTCATCGAGGTCGTCGTCAAGGCCGCCCGCACCGGCAAGATCGGTGACGGAAAGGTGTGGAGCGTCCCGGTCGAGACCGCCGTACGGGTCCGCACCGGCGAACGCGGACCGGACGCCCTGTAGGGCCCGGACGCCGCACGGACGCCCTGTAAAGCGCTTGATCCTTTAAGGAGCCGCTGGTGACGAGCATCGACGTGCGGGACGACGGTCCCGAGAACACCGACGAGCCCGACCACACCGACGAGACCGGACCCGGCGGCTACGCGGCGGCCCGACTGCGCCTTCTCACCGAGAAGACGCGGTCCGGGCCGCCGCGCCGTGCCGCGCTCGCCCGGCTCACCGACGAGTGGCTGGCCGGACTGTGGCAGGCCGCCGACCCACCGCCCGGCACGGCGCTCGTCGCCGTCGGCGGCTACGGCCGCGGCGAACTCTCCCCGCGCAGCGACCTCGACCTGCTCCTCCTCCACGACGGCGGCGCCGACGCCCGGACGATCGCCGCCCTCGCCGACCGCCTCTGGTACCCCGTCTGGGACCTCGGCCTGGCCCTCGACCACTCCGTACGCACCACCGCCGAGGCCCGTCGCACCGCCGGCGAGGACCTCAAGGTCCAGCTCGGCCTCCTCGACGCCCGGCCCGTCGCCGGCGACACCGCCCTCGCCGCCGCCCTGCGCACCGCCGTCCTCGCCGACTGGCGCAACCAGGCCACCCGCCGGCTGCCCGAGCTGCACGCCCTGTGCCGGGAACGCCACGAACGCTCCGGCGAGCTCCCGTACCTCCTCGAACCCGACCTCAAGGAGGCCCACGGCGGCCTCCGCGACGCCCAGGCACTGCGCGCCGTCGCCGCCTCCTGGCTCGCCGACGCGCCCCGCGAGGGCCTCGACGACGCCCGCCGCCGCCTCCTCGACGCCCGCGACGCCCTCCACCTCGCCACCGGCCGCGCCACCGACCGGCTCGCCCTCCAGGAGCAGGCCGCCGTCGCCGCCGAACTCGGCCTCCTCGACGCCGACACCCTGCTCCGCGAGGTGTACGAGGCCGGGCGCACCATCGCGTACGCCTCCGACGTCACCTGGCGCGAGGTCGGCCGCGTCGTCCGGGCCCGCACCGCCCGCCCCCGGTTCCGCGGCCTGCTCGGCGGACGCGCCGGCGGCCGTACGGGCGGGACCAAACCGGCCCAGGAACGCACCCCGCTCGCCGAGGGCGTCGTCGAGATGGACGGCGAGGCCGTCCTCGCCCTCAGCGCCCGCCCCGAACGCGACCCCGTCCTGCCGCTGCGCGCCGCCGCGGCCGCGGCCCAGGCCGGACTGCCGCTCTCCCCGCACGCCGTACGCCGCCTCGCCGCCGCAGGACCGGTGCTGCCCACGCCCTGGCCCGCCGAGGCCCGCGAGGCCCTCGTCACCCTCCTCGGCGCCGGCGAACCCACCGTCCCCGTCTGGGAGGCCCTGGAGGCCGAAGGCCTGATCACCCGGCTGCTTCCCGACTGGGAGCGGGTCCGCTGCCGCCCCCAGCGCAACCCCGTCCACACCTGGACCGTCGACCGCCACCTCGTCGAGACCGCGGTCCGCGCCGCCTCCCTCACCCGCCGCGTCCACCGCCCCGACCTGCTCCTCGTCGCCGCCCTCCTGCACGACATCGGCAAGGGCTGGCCCGGCGACCACTCCGTCGCCGGCGAGACCATCGCCCGCGACGTCGCGACCCGCATCGGCTTCGACCGCGCCGACACCGCAGTCCTCGCCACCGTCGTCCGCCACCACCTGCTGCTCGTCGAGACCGCCACCCGCCGCGACCTCGACGACCCCGCCACCGTCCGCACCGTCGCCGACGCCGTCGGCACCCACGGCGCCCTGGAGCTCCTGCACGCCCTCACCGAGGCCGACGCCCTCGCCACCGGGCCCGCCGCCTGGTCCACCTGGCGCGCCCGGCTCGTCGACGAGCTCGTCGGCCGGGTCGCCGGGGTCCTCGCCGGCGAGGAACCGCCCGACCCCGAGGCCGCCGCCCCCAGCGCCGAGCAGGAACGCCTCGCGATCGAGGCCCTGCGCACCGGCGAACCCGTCCTCACCCTCCGTACGGAAGCCGAGCCGGCCGACGGCGACGGTGACGGCGACGGTGACGGCGCCGGCGAACCCGAGCCCGTCGGCGTCGAACTCCTCGTCGCCCTCCCGGAGCGCCCCGGCGTGCTGCCCGCCGTCGCCGGCGTCCTCGCCCTGCACCGCCTCACCGTCCGTGCCGCCGACCTGCGCGCCGTCGCCCTGCCCGGCGAGCTCGGCGACGGCCCCGTACTCCTCCTGGACTGGCGGGTCGCCGCCGAGTACGGCTCGCTGCCCGAGGCCCACCGGCTGCGCGCCGACCTGGTGCGCGCCCTCGACGGCTCCCTCGACGTGTCCGCGCGCCTCACAGAGCGCGACGCCGCCCAGCCGCGCCGCCGGGGTGTCACCGCGCCCCCGCCCCGGGTCACCGTCGCCCCCGCCGCCTCCCGCCACGCCTGCGTCCTGGAGGTCCGCGCCCAGGACGCCCCCGGCCTGCTCCACCGCATCGGCCGCGCCCTGGAGGGCGCCGAGGTCCGGGTCCGCAGCGCCCATGTCTCCACGCTCGGCGCGAACGCCGTCGACACCCTGTACGTGACCCGCCCGGACGGCTCCCCGCCCGACCCGGAGGAGGCCGCGGCCCTGGCGAAGACCCTGGAGGAGGCCCTGCGGTGACCGGGCCGCCGACCGGGCGCCGACAGGGTGCCGTACGGGCCGGATACCCTTGGGTGACTGCCCACCCCGACCCGAGGAATCGCGACCACCGTGTTCGATACGCTTTCCGACCGCCTCAGCGCGACTTTCAAGTCCCTCCGGGGTAAAGGCCGCCTCTCCGAGCAGGACATCGACAGCGCGGCCCGGGAAATCCGTATCGCCCTCCTCGAGGCCGATGTCGCGCTCCCGGTCGTCCGCGCGTTCATCTCCAGCGTCAAGGAGCGGGCGCTCGGTGCCGAGGTCTCCAAGGCCCTGAACCCGAGCCAGCAGGTCATCAAGATCGTCAACGAGGAGCTCATCGGCATCCTCGGCGGCGAGACCCGCCGGCTGCGGTTCGCCAAGACCCCGCCGACCGTGATCATGCTCGCCGGTCTCCAGGGTGCCGGTAAGACCACCCTCGCCGGAAAGCTCGGTCTCTGGCTCAAGGGCCAGGGCCACACCCCGCTGCTCGTCGCCTGTGACCTCCAGCGCCCCAACGCCGTCACGCAGCTGTCCGTCGTCGCGGACCGCGCGGGCGTCGGCTTCTACGGCCCGCAGCCGGGCAACGGCGTCGGCGACCCGGTCCAGGTCGCCAAGGACTCGATCGAGTACGCGCGCTCGAAGATGCACGACGTCGTCATCGTCGACACCGCCGGCCGCCTCGGCATCGACCAGGAGCTGATGCAGCAGGCCGCGGACATCCGCGACGCCACCTCGCCCGACGAGGTCCTCTTCGTCGTCGACGCCATGATCGGTCAGGACGCGGTCAACACCGCCGAGGCCTTCCGCGACGGCGTCGGCTTCGACGGCGTGGTGCTCTCCAAGCTCGACGGCGACGCCCGCGGTGGTGCCGCGCTCTCCATCGCGCACGTCACCGGCAAGCAGATCATGTTCGCCTCCAACGGCGAGAAGCTGGACGACTTCGACGCGTTCCACCCGGACCGCATGGCGTCCCGCATCCTCGGCATGGGCGACATCATGTCGCTCATCGAGAAGGCCGAGCAGACCTTCAGCCAGGAAGAGGCCGCCAAGATGGCCTCCAAGCTGGCGTCCAAGAAGGGCCAGGAGTTCACGCTCGACGACTTCATGGCCCAGATGGAGCAGGTCCGCAAGATGGGCTCCATCAGTAAGCTGCTCGGGATGCTGCCCGGCATGGGCCAGATGAAGGAGCAGATTGCCAACATCGACGAGAAGGAAGTCGACCGCGTCGGCGCCATCATCAAGTCGATGACCCCGGCCGAGCGCCAGGACCCGACGATCATCAACGGCTCCCGCCGCGCCCGTATCGCCAAGGGTTCCGGAGTCGAGGTCAGCGCGGTCAAGGGCCTGGTGGAGCGCTTCTTCGAGGCCCGCAAGATGATGTCCCGCATGGCCCAGGGCGGCGGCATGCCCGGCATGCCGGGGATGCCTGGCATGGGCGGCGGCCCCGGCCGGCAGAAGAAGCAGATCAAGCAGGCCAAGGGCAAGCGCAAGAGCGGCAACCCGATGAAGCGGAAGGCCGAGGAGCAGGCCGCCCAGGCCAAGCGCGAGCAGGCACAGGCCGGCGGCGCCTTCGGGCTGCCGGCGCCGGGTCAGGGCCCGGGCGACTTCGAGCTCCCGGACGAGTTCAAGAAGTTCATGGGCTGAGCCACGACGTTGATGGGCTGACGCCCGAAGGGCGTTCGCCCGACGAGGGGTCCGTGAGGGGTCCGTGGTGGTGCGAAACCGCCGCGGGCCTCTTTTCGTTCGCTCGGCCCACCCGTAATGCCGTGATTGCCCGGTTCTTCGATACTGGGGCCACTGCCGCCCCGAGCCCCGAGGAGAGCCCGTGGCCAACCCCGTACCGCCGCGCGACCGGACCGATCAGCCCTGGCGCTCGGAAGGGGCACCGCCGCCCGCGCCGTCCCGGAAGAAGATGCCCGGAGGCTGGGGCGGCCTCATCCTCATGGCGCTCGTCGTCTACCTCATCGCCAACCTCGTGCTGTCCTTCTTCAACGAGAAGGACGGGCCGACGATCTCCTACACCGAGTTCGACAAACAGGTCGCCGCCGGCAACGTCTCCAAGATCTACTCCAAGGGCGACGCCATCCAGGGCCAGCTCAAGAACAAACAGCCCGTCCCCGGCGGCGACGGCGACTACACCAAGTTCACCACCCAGCGGCCCGCCTTCGCCGACGACGAGCTGTGGGCCCAGCTCAGCAAGAACAACGTCACCGTCACCGCCGAGCCCGTCGTCCAGGAACGCAGCTTCCTGGCCAATCTCCTCATCTCCCTCGCCCCGATGCTCCTCCTCGTCCTGCTGTGGGTGTTCATCGCCCGCCGGATGAGCGGCGGCATGGGCGGCGCCGGCGGCATGCTCGGCCGCAAGGCCCCGCCCAAGCCCGTCGAGCTGGAAGGCGGCAAACGCACCACCTTCGAGGACGTCGCCGGCATCGACGAGGTCGAGGGTGAACTCAACGACGTCGTCGACTTCCTCAAGAACCCCGGCGCCTACCGCGAGATGGGCGCCAAGATGCCCCGCGGTGTCCTCCTCGCCGGCCCGCCCGGAACCGGCAAGACCCTCCTCGCCCGCGCCGTCGCCGGCGAGGCCGGCGTGCCCTTCTTCTCCGCCTCCGCCTCCGAGTTCATCGAGATGATCGTCGGCGTCGGCGCCTCCCGCGTCCGCGAACTCTTCGCCGAGGCCCGCAAGGTCGCCCCCGCGATCATCTTCATCGACGAGATCGACACCATCGGCCGGGCCCGCGCCGCCGGCTCCGGCATGGGCGGCCACGACGAACGCGAACAGACCCTCAACCAGATCCTCACCGAGATGGACGGCTTCACCGGCTCCGAAGGCGTCATCGTGCTCGCCGCCACCAACCGCGCCGACGTCCTCGACCCCGCCCTCACCCGCCCCGGGCGCTTCGACCGCATCGTCCACGTCAACCCGCCCGACCGCGGCGGCCGCGAGGCCATCCTCAGGATCCACACCCGCGAGATCCCGCTCGCCCACGACGTCGACCTCCAGCACGTCGCCAAGACCACCCCCGGCATGACCGGCGCCGAACTCGCCAACCTCGCCAACGAGGCCGCCCTCCTCGCCGTCAAACGCCGGCAGAAGACCGTCACCCGCTCCGACCTCTCCGACGCCCTCGAAAAGGTCCAGCTCGGCGCCGAACGCCCCCTCGTCATGCCCCTCGAAGAACGCCGCCGCACCGCCTACCACGAGAGCGGCCACGCCCTCCTCGGCATGCTCCAGCCCGGCGCCGATCCCGTCCGCAAGGTCACCATCGTGCCGCGCGGCCGCGCCCTCGGTGTCACGTTGTCCACACCCGAGTCCGATAAATACGCTTATACGGAGGACTATCTGCGGGGCCGGATCATCGGCGCCCTCGGCGGCATGGCCGCCGAACAGGTCGTCTTCGGCGTCATCACCACCGGCGCCGAGAGCGACCTCGAACAGGTCACCAACATCGCCCGCGGCATGGCGGGTCGCTGGGGCATGAGCGAACGCGTCGGCCGCCTCACCGCCATCCCCGCCGACGCCCAGCAGGCCTACGGACTCTCCGCCGCCCCCACCACCCTCGACACCGTCGACGAGGAGATGCGCCGCATCGTCGACGAGTGCTACGCGAGCGCCGTACGCCAGCTGGGCGAGCACCGCGCCAAGCTCGACGCCCTCGCCGCGGCCCTCCTGGAGAACGAGACCCTGGAGGAGGACCAGGCCTACCGGGCGGCGGGCATCCCGCGCCTGGCCAAGGGCGAGGGGGAGGAAGGGTGACGGGGGAGGGGTGAGAAGAGCGGGAGGGGTGACCCCGCGGGCCGGGCCCTGAGCGGCCGGACGCCCGGCACGTCAGGGCGTGCGCGCCACCACGTACCGGAAGACGTTCGGCATCCACACCGTCCCGTCCCCGCGCACATACGGCTCAAGAGCCTCCAGGAGCTCCTTCTCCACCTGGTCCGGATCCGTCGCCGCCAGCGCCGCGTCGAACTCGCCCGTCGACAGCAGCCCCCGCACCGCGCTGTCCCGGTCCGCGTAGCCGAACGGGCACGCCACCCGGCCCGAACCCGCCACCGACAGCCCCGCCGCGGCCACCGCCGCCTCCAGGCCCTTCCGCTCCGCCGGACCCCAGCCCGCGAGCCGCGCCGCGACCCGCAGCACCGACGCCGTCGCACACCGCTCCGCCGGACCCCAGCACGCCAGCACGATCGCCCCGCCCCGTTCCGCCAGCCGGGTGACGGCCGCCGGATTCGAGCCGAGCGCCGCCGCCCCGTGGAGCGCCGTGATCACGTCGTACGGACCGCCCTCCGGCAGCCCCGACAGCGCCAGCGGCACCTCGGGCAGCCGCTCCCGGGCCAGCGCCAGGCGCGCCGGGTCCGGGTCCGCGCCGGCCACCCGCGCCCCCCGGCCCGCCGCCATGAGCAGCGCCAGTCCGGAGCCGCAGCCGAGGCCGAGGACACGCGACCCGGGCCCCACGCCGATCCGGTCGTACACCGCCTCGTAGAGCGGGACCAGCATCCGTTCCTGGATCTCGGCCCAGTCGCGCGCGGGATGGTGCGGGACGAGCGTAGGTGTCATGGAAAGCGCCCCTATCCGTACTCGGAACTCGGATGCGTACACGGACGACGACCCCCCGTAGCCAGGGAACTGCGCAACGCGCTCCCCGTCCAGTGCTCGCGACGGACGAGTCGCCCACGAGACACGGGTGGGTCGCCGTCGGCCGACGTCGAGCTTCGGCCATCGGCGGGGGGTGATGCCCGAGTTCGGGCAGACGCCCGGTACTGTCCCTCGCACACCCCGCCCGGCAGTGCCGTCCGACGCGAAGGGAAGCCGTCTTGACTGACGGGTACGTGCAAAATATTTCAGTTGCCCCGGAATGGAACCCGGAAGGGATCCGGCTCGTTGTACCCGACGTGAGCACGACACCACCTGTTCTCGCCGCAGAGCTGGCACAGGCGTGGGCCGACATTCAGCGGCACCACCCCGAGCTGCCGGACCTTGCCGCGCCCGAGTCCCTGATCGGAGAGTCCTCGTCCGCCTGCGGCGCCGAGCTCTCCTTCGAGCGACTGCTCCACGAGGCAGTCCACGGCATCGCAGCCGCCCGAGGAGTCCGCGACACCTCCCGCGCCGGCCGCTATCACAACCGCAGATTCCTCGCGATCGCCGAGGAACTGGGCCTCGACCACCCCGAGGAACCGCATGCCAGCAGCGGCTTCTCCCTGGTCACCCTGAACCCGGAGGCCAAGCGGCGCTACCGCACCACCATCGAGCGGCTCCAGCGCGCCCTGAAGGCCCACACCGTCGCCACCGCCGCCGACACCAAGCGTTCCTTCCGCGGACCGGCCGCCCGGCACGGCTCCTCGGGCGGCGGCGTGCGCGTGAAGGCCGTCTGCGACTGCGGGCGCAATGTGCGCGTGGTGCCCTCCGTGCTCGCCCAGGCGCCCATCATGTGCGGCGGCTGCGGAAAGCCCTTCCGCATCCCGGACAGCGTCGGCGAGACCGTGGGCGCCGCAAGCTGACCCTCCGGGGTGTGGCACAATGGCTAGCTGTACTCGACAGTCGCACAGGACCCCTCTCTCCTCCGGCTGACGCGTCCATCGGGCACCCGAGTACCGCAACCCCACGTGGCATCTCAAGTGCCCAACCACGTCAAGTTCAGGAGACACCACTCCAGTGGCAGTCAAGATCAAGCTCAAGCGCCTCGGCAAGATCCGCCAGCCGCACTACCGCATCGTCGTCGCCGACTCCCGCACCCGCCGGGACGGTCGTGCGATCGAGGAGATCGGCCTCTACCACCCGACGTACAACCCGTCGCGCATCGAGGTCGACTCCGAGCGTGCGCAGTACTGGCTGTCCGTCGGCGCCCAGCCGACCGAGCCGGTTCTCGCCATCCTGAAGCTCACCGGCGACTGGCAGAAGCACAAGGGCCTCCCGGCCCCGGAGAAGCCGCTGCTGGCCCCGGCGACCAAGGAAGCCAAGCGCGCCTCCTTCGACGAGTTCGCCAAGGCTCTCGAGGGTGACGACACCAAGGGTGAGGCCATCACCCAGAAGGCCAAGAAGGCCGACAAGAAGGCGGACGAGGCCGCGGCCGAGTCCACCGAGTCGACCGAGGCCTGATCATGCTCGAGGAGGCTCTCGAGCACCTCGTGAAGGGCATCGTCGAAAACCCCGACGACGTGCAGGTCGCCTCGCGCAACCTGCGCCGGGGTCGCGTTCTCGAGGTCCGGGTCCACCCGGACGACCTCGGCAAGGTGATCGGCCGCAACGGCCGCACCGCGCGCGCCCTGCGCACCGTCGTGGGTGCCATCGGCGGCCGCGGCATCCGCGTCGACCTCGTCGACGTGGACCAGGTCCGCTGAAAGTTTGACACCGGCACGGGCCGGGGAGGGCGCACGCGCCCGCCCCGGCCCGTTGCCGTATCGACAGGAGTGTTATCAGTGCAGTTGGTAGTCGCGCGGATCGGCCGCGCCCACGGGATCAAGGGCGAGGTCACCGTCGAGGTGCGGACCGACGAGCCCGAGCTGCGGCTCGGACCCGGCGCCGTCCTGCACACGGACCCGGCCTCCGCCGGGCCGCTCACCATCGAGACCGGCCGGGTGCACAGCGGCCGGCTGCTGCTGCGCTTCGAGGGCGTCCGTGACCGCAACGGCGCCGAGGCCCTGCGCAACACCCTCCTCATCGCCGACGTCGACCCCGACGAGCTGCCCGAGGAGGAGGACGAGTACTACGACCACCAGCTGGTCGACCTCGACGTCGTCCTCGCCGACGGCACCGAGATCGGCGTGATCAGCGAGATCTCCCACCTGCCGTCCCAGGACCTGTTCATCGTCGAGCGGCCCGACGGCAGCGAGGTCATGATCCCCTTCGTCTCGGAGATCGTCACCGAGATCGACCTGGAGAACCAGCGTGCCGTCATCACCCCGCCGCCCGGACTGATCGACGACAGCCAGGCCGTCATCGACTCGTCGCGCGACGAGGACCAGGGTGACGAGGGCGCCGATTCCGACGGCTCCGACGACTCCGGCAAGGACGCGGTCTGATGCGCCTCGACGTCGTCACGATCTTCCCCGAATACCTCGAACCGCTGAACGTCTCGCTGGTCGGCAAGGCCCGCGCCCGCGGCCAGCTCGACGTGCACGTCCACGACCTGCGGGACTGGACGTACGACCGCCACAACACCGTCGACGACACCCCGTACGGCGGCGGCCCCGGCATGGTCATGAAGACCGGGCCCTGGGGCGACTGCCTCGACCAGACCCTCGCCGACGGCTTCGAGGCCGGCGCCCACGGCCCGGTCCTCGTCGTGCCCACCCCCAGCGGCCGCCCCTTCACCCAGGAACTCGCCGTCGAGCTCTCCGAGCGGCCCTGGCTGATCTTCACGCCCGCCCGCTACGAGGGCATCGACCGGCGCGTGATGGACGAGTACGCCACCCGGATGCCGGTCTACGAGGTGTCCATCGGCGACTACGTCCTGGCCGGCGGCGAGGCCGCGGTCCTGGTGATCACCGAGGCCGTCGCCCGCCTGCTG
The DNA here is from genome assembly GCF_041270065.1 of Streptomyces fradiae. Taxonomy (NCBI): domain Bacteria; kingdom Bacillati; phylum Actinomycetota; class Actinomycetes; order Kitasatosporales; family Streptomycetaceae; genus Streptomyces; species Streptomyces fradiae. The sequence continues at coordinate 5,813,574 of NZ_CP065958.1, forward strand.
CCCGGCGTCCTCGGCAACGCCGAGTCGCACCAGGACGACTCCTTCGCCCCCGGCGCCATGGCCAACCTCCTCGAAGGCCCCGTCTACACCAAGCCCCCGGAGTGGCGCGGCCGCGGCATCCCGGACGTGCTGCTCAGCGGCCACCACGGCAAGATCGCCCGCTGGCGCCGGGACGAGGCGCTGCGCCGTACCGTCGCCCACCGCCCCGATCTCGTCGAGCGCACCGACCCGGCCGCCTTCGACAAGAAGGACCGGGAGATCCTCTCCATGCTTGGCTGGGCCCCCGAGCCCGGCGGCCGATTTTGGCGCGGGCCGGAGGCCGTGGAAGAATAGGCCGCTGTCGTACGTCCGGCGCGCGCCCCTGCCACAGGGGGATGGACGCCTGCCAGGGACGGACGACCCTCTCCATCCGTTCGTACGTACCGCTGATGACCTGTGGCATCAGCGAGGAAAGAGACCTCCATGGCCTCCCTGCTCGACCAGGTCAACGCCGGCACCCTGCGTTCCGACGTTCCGGCCTTCCGCCCCGGCGACACCGTGAACGTCCACGTTCGCGTCATCGAGGGCAACCGCTCCCGCATCCAGCAGTTCAAGGGTGTCGTCATCCGCCGTCAGGGCTCGGGCGTCTCCGAGACCTTCACGGTCCGCAAGGTCTCGTTCTCCGTCGGCGTCGAGCGCACCTTCCCGGTGCACAGCCCGATCTTCGAGAAGATCGAGCTCGTCTCCCGCGGTGACGTCCGTCGCGCCAAGCTCTACTACCTCCGTGAGCTGCGCGGCAAGGCTGCCAAGATCAAGGAGAAGCGCGACAACTGAGCATCGGCCCACAGGGTGGCGGGATAGGCTCGCCCCCGATGGACACCGAAGCACAGCACACGGAGCGCGACCGCTCCTCCGGCGAGGAGGAGCGGTCGCGCTCCGCGCGCGTTTCCGGGCCCGACGGCGAAGCGGGTCCCGAGGGCGGGGCGGCGCAGCCGGAGGGACCGGAGGACCCGGAGGAGCAGGGGGACCCGGAGGACGCGTCGGAGGAGAGCGAGCAGCCGGGCGGGGTGCTGACCTGGCGGCGTACGGGCCTCATCGGCGTCGCCTGCATGGTCTTCCTGCTGCTCTTCAGCCACTTCGTGCTCCAGCCCTTCCTGGTGCCCAGCAGCTCGATGGAGCCCACCCTCCAGGTCGGCGACCGGATCCTGGTCAACAAGCTGGCGTACCGTTTCGGCAATGAGCCGCGCCGCGGTGACGTGGTGGTCTTCGACGGCACCGGCTCCTTCGTCCAGGAACAGCCCGCCGGGAACCCGGTCACCGGTCTGCTGCACGACGCGGCCGCCGCCCTCGGCCTCGCCGAGCCCGACGAGACCGACTTCGTGAAACGGGTCGTCGGCACCGGCGGCGACCGGGTGGTCTGCTGCGACAAGGCCGGCCGGCTTACCGTCAACGGCGTGCCCGTGACCGAGACGTACGTGAAGCTCGGCGACCGCCCCTCCGACGTGCCCTTCGACATCGTCGTCCCCGACGGCACCCTGTGGGTGATGGGCGACCACCGCAGCCAGTCCAGCGACTCCCGCGACCACCTCGGCCAGCCCGGCGGCGGAGTGGTCCCGGTCGAGCAGGTCATCGGCCGCGCCGACTGGATCGGCTGGCCGGTCGGCCGCTGGTCCACCGTCCCGGACACCGACGCCTTCGACGCCGTACCGCAGTGGACGGGACCGGGCGGGCATGGGTAGGCGGGGCAAGGCCCCCGCCGGCCGCCGCGGCACCCCGGGCGCCGCCGAGGGCTCCGGGCTGCCGGACGACGGGGGCCGCGCGCCCGCGGGGCGGGCCGAGCGGCGCAAGCTCGCCCGCAAGGTCAAGCGGCGCCGGCGGCGCTCCGCGATCACCGAGATCCCGCTGCTCGTCACCGTCGCCGTACTGATCGCACTGGTCCTGAAGACCTTCCTGGTGCAGGCCTTCGTGATCCCCTCGGGCTCGATGGAGCAGACCATCCGGATCGACGACCGGGTGCTGGTCGACAAGCTGACACCCTGGTTCGGCGCCCAGCCGGAACGCGGCGACGTCGTGGTGTTCAAGGACCCTGGCAACTGGCTTCAGCAGGAGACCGCGCCGCCGTCCGACGACCCGGTGGGCGTCAAGCAGCTCAAGCAGGCGCTGACCTTCATCGGCCTGCTGCCCTCGGCCGACGAGCGGGACCTGATCAAGCGGGTCGTCGCGGTCGGCGGGGACACGGTGAAGTGCTGCGGCGCCGACGGGCGGCTCACGGTCAACGGCGTACCGCTGGACGAACCGTATCTGCACCCCGGGAACGTGCCCTCGACGATTCCGTTCGAGGTGAAGGTCCCGGCGGGCAGGGTCTTCGTGATGGGCGACCACCGCTCCGACTCCGCCGACTCGCGCTTCCACCTCGACGAGCCGGAGCACGGCACGGTCTCCGTGGACCAGATCGTCGGCCGGGCCGTGGTGATCGCCTGGCCGGTCGGCCACTGGCGCCGGCTCGAGGAGCGCGCCACCTTCGCCTCCGTACCGGATCCGAACCCGAACGCGAACCCGAACACGAACCCGGATCCGGCTGCGGGGCACGGGGCGGCCGCGGCCGAATCCACAGGTCTGTCGCATAGGGTGTCCCAGCGCAATCTCAACGGATTGCCCGGGCTCCCGACCCCTGCGGAACTTCTGCTCGTTATGGGAGTGGTGGGCCTGTCCCTGTTCCGGGACGGGCGGTGGCACGGACTGAGGAGTGGATGTGGGGGATTTGGCCGTCGGCGCGCGATCAGGACACGACGAGCCCGACGAGAGGCCCGAGCGCTCCGCGAGCCCCGAGCGCCCCGAGCAGGGTCCTGACCGAGGCTTTGACCAGGGCGGTACGGACCCGGGCACGGGTCCGGTGGACGGCCCCGCCGACGGCGGCTCCGGCGACCACGGGGACGGCGACGGGGACGGCGACGACGAGCGTTCCGGGCACGGCGGCCGCGGCCCGAACCGGCCCCGTTCCTTCTGGAAGGAACTGCCCCTGCTCATCGGCATCGCGCTCGTGCTCGCGCTGCTGATCAAGACCTTCCTGGTGCAGGCCTTCTCGATCCCCTCCGACTCGATGATGAACACGCTGCAGCGCGGCGACCGGGTCCTCGTCGACAAGCTCACCCCGTGGTTCGGCTCGGAGCCCGAGCGCGGCGAGGTCGTCGTCTTCCACGACCCGGGCGGCTGGCTGGAAGAGGCCAACACCCCCGAGCCGAACGTCGTGCAGAAGGTCCTCAGCTTCATCGGCCTCATGCCGTCCGCCGAGGAGAAGGACCTGATCAAGCGGGTCATCGCGGTCGGCGGCGACACCGTCTCCTGCAAGGAGGGCGGCAAGGTCGTCGTCAATGGCAAGGAGCTCGACGAGAGCGCCTACCTGCACCCCGGCTCGGTGCCCTGCGACCCGGCGTTCGGCCCGGTCAAGGTTCCCGAGGGCCGCATCTGGGTGATGGGCGACAACCGGCAGAACTCGCTGGACTCCCGCTTCCACATGGAGCTCCCAGGCGGCGGCACGGTCTCCAACGACGAGGTCGTGGGCCGCGCCGTGGTCATCGCCTGGCCGGTCACCCGCTGGTCCACCCTGCCCGTCCCGGACACCTTCGACCAGCCCGGCCTCAACCAGGCGCTGGCCGCGGCCCCCGGCGCCGCCCCGGCCGCCCTCGGCCTCGCCGGAGCGCTGCCGCTGGTCCTGTGGCGGCGGCGCAGGAAGCAGAGCGCCGGCCACGGCGAGCAGAACGCCGACCACGGCGCGGAGACCGTCAGCCATACCGCGGAGAGGTGACCCGCGGGTAGGGTGCCGTCCCGGACCGTCGCACGGACGGTCCGCGGATCCCCCGAGGTGCCCATGAGCGTCACACCGCGCACATCGCCCGCAGCGCGTTCATCGCGTACCAAGGACGGCCGCGGCCGCCTCGGCAGTGTTCTGTCGGGGCTCGCCGTGGCCGTCGGCTGTGTGCTGTTCCTCGGCGGCTTCGTCGCCGGCGCGGTGCTCTACCAGCCGTACACCGTGCCCAGCGACTCCATGACCCCGACGCTCGAGGTCGGCTCCAAGGTCCTCGCCGAGCGCGTCGACGGCGCCGACGTGCAGCGCGGCGACATCGTGGTCTTCCAGGACCCGCTGTGGGGCAACGTGCCCATGGTCAAGCGGGTCGTCGGCGTCGGCGGCGACACTCTCGCCTGCTGCGGCACCGACGGGCGGCTCACCCTCGGCGGCAAACCGGTCGACGAAACCTACCTGCGCGCCGGGAAGACCCCCTCCGCGGAGAAGTTCACCGTGACCGTGCCCGAGGGAAGCCTCTTCCTCCTCGGCGACGAGCGGCACAACTCGCTGGACTCCCGCGCCCACCTCCAGGACGCCTCCCACGGCTTCGTACCCCGCTCGTCCGTCCTCGGCCGGGTCGACGCTGTCGCCTGGCCCGCCCCGGGCGTCGTGGAACGGCCCGCCGGCTTCGCCGCCCTGCCCGGCGGCATCTCCACGCCCGGCCCGGTCGTGCCGCTCTTCACCGCGATCGTCGCCGGGTGTGTACTGATCCTGGCGGGTGCCGCGTACGGGCCGGTGGCCCGGCGCATCGGCGGCGGCCGCAAGCCCGCGCCGCCGAAGACGAAGGCGGGGGTGGGGGAGAGGGACGCGGTGAGCGCATGACGGAGAGCGGCGGCCGCGAGAGCGCGGCGGACACGGCGATCGGGCGCGCGGGTACGGCGGACACGGCGACCGGGCGCGGAGGCGCGGCGGGCACGGACATCGCTCGCGGCGGCGCGGCGGGGCCGGAGGCCGGCGCGGCGGAGGTCCGGCGGGTGGCGCGGGTCGTGCTGCTCGACCCCGACGACCGGATCCTCCTCCTGCACGGGCACGAGCCCGACGACCCCGACCGGACCTGGTGGTTCACCCCCGGCGGCGGCCTGGAGGGCGACGAGAGCCGCGAGCAGGCCGCGCTGCGCGAACTCGCCGAGGAGACCGGCATCACCGACATCGAGCTCGGGCCGGTGCTGTGGCGGCGCTACTGCTCGTTCCCGTTCGCCGGCCGCCGCTGGGACCAGGACGAGTGGTACTACCTGGCCCGTACGACCCAGACGGCGACCGCCCCGAGCGGCCTCACCGAGCTGGAGACCCGCAGCGTCTCCGGCCTGAGATGGTGGACCTCCGCCGAACTGTCGGTGGCCCGTGAGACGGTGTACCCCGACAGACTCGCCGAGCTGCTTGACACACTGCTCGACGAAGGACCCCCGAGCCCGCCGCTCGATCTGGCCCCGGAAATCGTTTAGGGGCCCGGGCGACTGGCGCACAATAGGGGGACGCACGGCTGAAGGGGAACATGCCATGAGCGCCGAGGACCTCGAGAAGTACGAGACCGAGATGGAGCTGAAGCTCTACCGGGAGTACCGCGACGTCGTCGGGCTGTTCAAATACGTGATCGAGACCGAGCGGCGCTTCTACCTCACCAACGACTACGAGATGCAGGTGCACTCGGTCCAGGGCGAGGTCTTCTTCGAGGTCTCCATGGCCGACGCCTGGGTCTGGGACATGTACCGGCCCGCCCGCTTCGTGAAGCAGGTCCGCGTCCTCACCTTCAAGGACGTCAACATCGAGGAGCTCAACAAGACGGACCTGGAGCTCCCCGGCAGCTGACCCGGGTCGCACCGCAATCCCTCGAAAGAGGGAGGGGGTTTTCCACAAGCGGTGGGTTGTCCACAGCCGTGCACACGCAGCGTGACAATGCGTCACAGTCGGTGCCGGAGGTGGTACCGCATGAACGCGACCCGAGCACTCGGACGGTACGGCGAAGACATCGCCGCCCGCCGGCTCACCGACACCGGCCTGCACATCCTCGCCAGGAACTGGCGCTGCGGCCGGACCGGAGAAATCGACATCGTCGCCCGCGACGGCGACACCCTCGTCATTTGCGAGGTCAAGACCCGCCGCGACGGCGCCTTCGAACACCCGATGGCAGCCGTCACCCCACGCAAGGCCGAACGGCTCCGGCACCTCGCCGCCTGCTGGCTCGACCGGCACGGCGGACCACCGGGCGGACCCGCCGGCGGACCCACCAGCGGCGCCGTCCGCATCGACCTCGTCGGCGTCCTCCTGCCCCGCCGCGGCGCACCCGTCGTCACCCACGCCCAGGGGGTGGCCTGATGGGATTCGCCCGCACCTGCTCCGTCGCCCTCGTCGGCGTCGAAGGCGTCGTCGTCGAGGTCCAGGCCGACCTCGAAGCCGGAGTCGCCGCCTTCACCCTCGTCGGACTCCCCGACAAGAGCCTCACCGAAAGCCGCGACCGGGTCCGCGCCGCCATCGTCAACGCCGGCGCCGAATGGCCCCAGAAGAAACTCACCGTCGGCCTCAGCCCCGCCTCCGTCCCCAAGGGAGGCTCCGGCTTCGATCTGGCCGTCGCCGCGGCCGTCCTCGGCGCCGCCGAACGCATCGACCCCCGCAGCATCGCCGACCTCGTCCTCATCGGAGAACTCGGCCTCGACGGCCGGGTCCGCCCCGTCCGAGGCGTCCTCCCCGCCGTCCTCGCCGCAGCCGACGCCGGCTACCGGCACGTCGTCGTCCCCGAACAGACCGCCGGCGAAGCCGCCCTCGTCCCCGGCGTATCCGTCCTCGGCGTCCGCACCCTCGGCCAGCTCATCGCCGTCCTCGCCGACGAACCCGTCCCCGAAGAAGAACCCCACGAAGAGGGCCGCCCCGACCCGATGCTCGCCGGACTCCTCGTCCCCGGCGCGGGCGTCGGCACCGGACTCGCCGCCGACCCCGCCGACGGACCCGACCTCGCCGACGTCGCCGGCCAGCACACCGCGCGCCGCGCACTGGAGATCGCCGCCGCCGGCAGCCACCACCTGCTGCTCACCGGGCCACCCGGCGCCGGAAAGACCATGCTCGCCGAACGACTCCCCGGCATCCTCCCGCCCCTCACCCGCCAGGAATCCCTCGAAGTCACCGCCGTCCACTCCGTCGCCGGCATCCTCCCGCCCGGCGAGCCCCTCGTCCGCCGCGCGCCCTACTGCGCACCCCACCACTCCGCGACCATGCAGTCCCTCGTCGGCGGCGGCAACGGACTGCCCCGCCCCGGCGCCGTCTCCCTCGCCCACCGAGGCGTCCTCTTCCTCGACGAAGCACCCGAATTCAGCACCAAAGTCCTCGACGCCCTCCGCCAGCCCCTCGAATCCGGACACGTCGTCATCGCCCGCGCCGCCGGCGTCGTCCGCCTCCCCGCCCGCTTCCTCCTCACCCTCGCCGCCAACCCCTGCCCCTGCGGACGCCACACCCTCCTCGGCACCGGCTGCGAATGCCCCGCCTCCCTCATCCGCCGCTACCAGGCCCGCCTCTCCGGCCCCCTCCTCGACCGCGTCGACCTGCGCGTCGAAGTCGAACCCGTCACCCGCTCCGACCTCCTCGGCCACGGCGGACGCGGCGAACCCACCGCCACCGTCGCCGACCGCGTTCGGGAAGCCCGCGCCCGTGCCGCCGCCCGGCTCGACGGCACCCCCTGGACCGTCAACAGCGAAATCCCCGGCCACGAACTCCGCACCCGCTACCAAGCCGCCCCCGGCGCCCTCGCCGCCGCCGAACGCGACATCGAACGCGGCCTGCTCACCGCCCGCGGCCTCGACCGCGTCCTCCGCGTCGCCTGGACCGTCGCCGACCTCGCCGGCCACGACCGCCCCGGCCCCGAAGACCTCGCCCTCGCCCTCGAACTCCGCACCGGCATCACCCGCGGCGTCCCCGTACCCGCGGGGGCGGGGGAGTGGACATGACCCGGTACGACGACAAACGGGCTTCCACCCACTCCCTCGACGAGGAACGCCTCGCCCGCGCCGCCCTCAGCCACATCGTCGAACCCGGCGACGAACACGCCGGCCGCGCCCTCCGACACCACGGCGCCACCGGATTCCTCCGCCTCCTGCACGAGGACGGCAGGACCACGGAACCCGGCCTCTGGGAACCCGACACCCCCGGACCGGCCCCCGACCCCCGCGACAGCACCACACTCCCCGGCACCGGCGAAGCCCGCCTCGCCGGCTGGCGACGCCGCGCCCGCACCGCCACCCCCGAACGGCACCTCGACCACATCACCCGACTCGGCGGACGCTTCGTCATTCCCGGCGACACCGAATGGCCCCGCCAACTCGACGACCTCGCCGACGCCCGCCCCATCGGTCTCTGGGTCCGCGGACCCGCCGACCTCCGCGCCTGGGCCCTCCGCTCCGTCGCCCTCGTCGGCGCCCGCGCCTGCACCCCGTACGGCGCCCACACCGCCGCCACCCTCGCCGCAGGCCTCACCGAACACGGCTGGGTCGTCGTCTCCGGCGCCGCCTTCGGCATCGACGGCGCCGCCCACCGCGGCGCCCTCGGCACCGGCGGCGCCACCATCGCCGTCCTCGCCTGCGGCGTCGACGTCCCCTACCCCCGCGGCCACGCCGGCCTCATCCGCCGCATCACCGAACAAGGCCTCGTCCTCGGCGAACTCCCACCCGGCGGCCACCCCACCCGCAGCCGCTTCGTCCTCCGCAACCGCGTCATCGCCGCCCTCACCCGCGGCACCGTCGTCATCGAAGCCGAATACCGCAGCGGCTCCCTCGTCACCGCCCGCGCCGCCGCCCGCCTCGGCCGCCACACCATGGGCGTCCCCGGCCCCGTCACCAGCGGACTCTCCGCCGGAGTCCACGAACTCCTCCGCGGCGAAGCCACCCTCGTCACGGACGCCGCCGAAATCGTCGAACTCGTCGGAGACATCGGCCAACTCGCCCCACCCCGCCGCGGCCCCGTCCTGCCCCGCGACCTGCTCGCCCCCGACACCGCCCGTGTCCTCGAAGCCCTGCCCGGCCACCACCCCGCACCCCTCGCCGACATCGCCACCCGCGCCGGCACCCACCCCGACCACACCCTCGCCAAGCTGTACGAACTCCACTCCCTCGGGTTCGTCGAGCGACACCAGGACCACTGGCGGTTGACGAACATGCCGACAGAACCGTCGAACGCCCGGCATGGCGGTACTTGACCCGGAGCATTCGGGTGAAAAGGTGAAGACGGTGAAGACGAAGAGCAACCGAGGGCACCCGATCGCCCCCGAGGGGCCGACGCGTGCCACGACCCCCGTTCGAAGATGCGGGCGACCACAGCCACCCGGACCGGCGCGATCCACCGGCGTTCGCTCACCGCGACAGCCCACTCACGCTACGCTCACGAGAATTCCCCGCCCGACAACCGGAACGACTCCTTCGCACCCGACAGCAGAACGGCTCAAGGCGACGCATGCCCCAGCACACCTCCGGGTCTGACCGCGCCGCGGTGCCCCCAGCAGCCCGGGGCACCGGCACCGTGCGACCGCCCGCACCGACCTCGCTCGACGAACTGTGGCGCTCCTACAAGGACACCGGCGACGAACGGCTGCGGGAACAGCTGATCCTGCACTACTCGCCCCTCGTCAAATACGTCGCCGGCCGCGTCAGCGTCGGCCTGCCCTCCAACGTCGAACAGGCCGACTTCGTCTCCTCCGGAGTCTTCGGACTCATCGACGCCATCGAGAAGTTCGACGTCGAGCGCGCCATCAAATTCGAGACCTACGCCATCACCCGCATCCGCGGCGCCATGATCGACGAACTCCGCGCCCTCGACTGGATCCCCCGCTCCGTCCGCCAGAAGGCCCGCAACGTCGAACGCGCCTACGCCACCCTCGAAGCCCAGCTGCGCCGCACCCCCACCGAGCCCGAGGTCGCCGAGGAGATGGGCGTCACCCTCGAAGAACTCCACTCCGTCTTCAGCCAGTTGTCCCTCGCCAACGTCGTCGCCCTCGAAGAGCTCCTGCACGTCGGCGGCGAAGGCGGCGACCGCCTCTCCCTCATGGACACCCTCGAGGACACCGCCGCCGACAACCCCGTCGAAGTCGCCGAGGACCGCGAACTGCGCCGGCTCCTCGCCCGCGCCATCAACACCCTCCCCGAGCGCGAGAAGACCGTCGTCACGCTCTACTACTACGAAGGCCTCACCCTCGCCGAGATCGGCCACGTCCTCGGCGTCACCGAGAGCCGCGTCAGCCAGATCCACACCAAGTCCGTCCTCCAGCTGCGCGCCAAACTGGCCGACGTGGGCCGCTGACGCCACCCCGCTCCACCGCCGTACAGTGGAGCCGTGCCAAGGATTCGAGCGGCCTCCGTGGCCGAGCACCGGACGATGCAGCGCGCCGCCCTGCTGGACGCAGCGCGCTCCCTGCTGTCCGAGGGCGGAACGGAAGCACTGACCTTCCCCGCCCTCGCCGAGCGCACGGGCCTGGCCCGCTCGTCGGTCTACGAGTACTTCCGCTCCCGCGCCGCCGTCGTCGAGGAACTCTGCGCCGTCGACTTCCCCGTCTGGGCCGCCGAGGTCGAAGCGGCCATGGCCGCCGCCGACACCGCCGAGGGCAAGATCGAGGCCTACGTCCGCAGCCAGCTCGACCTGGTCGGCGACCGCCGCCACCGCGCCGTCGTCGCCATCTCCGCGAGCGAGCTCGACCAAGGCGCCCGCGAGAAGATCCGCGCCGCCCACGGCGGCCTGGTCACCATGATCGTCGCCGCCCTCACCACCCTGGGCCGCCCCCAGCCCCGCCTGGAAGCCATGCTCCTCCAGGGCGTCGTCGACGCCGCCGTCCGCCGCATCGAACTCGGCGCGGCCGAGGACCCGACCACGATCACGAACGCGGCCGTCTCCATGGCCCTCGGCGGCATCCGCGGCGCGTGAACCGCCCTCAACGAGTGGCTGTGACTGAAGAAGGTTGGTACGGGCGCACGCAACGGGAACTCCCGGTTGTCCGTTGCACGATCGCCCGTCTTTGCAGCACCGGGATTGCAGCCGGGACGGACGATACCTGAGCGACTGCGACGAGCACGGTGGTCTCGTAGCGGACGGCAAGCCTGTCGTATCTCGTGGCGACCGCGCGATGGCGCTCGAGCCGGTTGATGCCGCATTCGACCGCGTGCCGCTGCTTGTGGTCGACCTTGTCGCGGTAGGAGCGGTTTCGGCGGGAGTCGTACGCCTCGTCGGCCCGCACCGGTCCGGGTCCGCCACCGTATGTCGTCTGTCAGCTGCCGCCGCGTCCACACCTGCGGCCGGTCCGGCTTGATGCCTGTCGGCAGCAGAGGGTCAAGCCGGGCCCACTGTCCGTTCGCCAGATCCCCACGGCCCACGGACGTGATCACCAACGAACAAGATCCACTTTCGCGACAGGCCCTAGGCCTCGGCGGCCTCCCTGGTCCAGACGCCCGGCGGGTGCTCGTCGACCGGCAGCCAGAGGCTGGGCTGGGCGCGGCAGCCAGCCGGAGTCCACGGGCTGGAGCCGGACCTCGTATCCCTCGATGACGCCCGGGAGCAGCGTTCCGGGCTCCGTGGCCGCCCCGACCGACGGTGAAGGACCAGTCCGGGATGTCGCCACCGCCGACGCCCACCACGTGCCAGCCGTGCTCGCGGACGTCCGCCACCACCCGGGACCAGAACTTCTCCTGGTGCGGGCGTTCTCGCAGAGCCGCCGACGTGGCGGGATCGCACAGCACGCACGGGCAGGGCGGGGGCGTGGTCGGGTCGGTCATCCGCGCATCCAAGCAGATCAGGGCAGAGGCAACGGCCGGTGCCCCCAGACCGGCAGCAGCCGCGACGGGCCTCCGCCCAGCAGGGCCAGCGGGTTCAGGTAGGTGTCGCCGCGGAGGAGGCCCCAGTGGAGGCAGTTGCGGGGGCAGTGGGGGGACTCGGTGACGTGGGCCAGGAGGGTGCCCTGGGGGACCGTGGTGCCGACGGGGAGCAGGGGGTCCACCGGGACGTAGGTGGTGCGGAGGGGTGGGTCGCCGGTGTCCGGAAGGGTGAGGACGAGGACGCCCTGGCCGCCGACCGGGCCGGCGAAGGTGACGGTGCCGGCGGCGGGGGCGTGGACCGGGGTGCCGGGTGGGGCCGCGAGGTCGAGGCCGCGGTGGCCGGCGGCGTACGGGCCCGGTGGGGGCTCCCAGCCGCGGAGGATGTCGGGGCGGGGCGGGCCGATCGGCCAGGTCGCCGTGAGCAGGGTCAGCAGGGACAGCGCGTTCAGCAGGGTCATCGGAATCTGAGGCATGAGGGCAGGTTGCCCGGGCCGGGAACCGCATGACGGGCATCGGCGGAATCTGTGGACAAGCACCCGGTTGTGGACAACGGCGTCACCCGGCGCTCCCGGGGTCCCGTACACTTTCCATGGCGACCCGGGTCACCGGGTCGACTTCGCACGCCCCGCCACCGGTCCCTCGTGACGGGTGGCAGCGCCTTTCGGTCCCTCGTGGCACGGCGCGCCGGGGCGTCAGGAACACAACCGAGAAACCAAGGAGATGGCCATGGCCGTCGTCACGATGCGGGAGCTGCTGGAGAGCGGCGTCCACTTCGGTCACCAGACCCGTCGCTGGAACCCGAAGATGAAGCGCTTCATCTTCACCGAGCGCAACGGCATCTACATCATCGACCTGCTCCAGTCGCTGTCGTACATCGACCGCGCCTACGAGTTCGTCAAGGAGACCGTCGCGCACGGCGGCTCCATCATGTTCGTCGGTACGAAGAAGCAGGCCCAGGAGGCCATCGCCGAGCAGGCGACCCGCGTCGGCATGCCGTACGTGAACCAGCGCTGGCTGGGCGGCATGCTCACCAACTTCTCGACCGTCTACAAGCGTCTGCAGCGTCTCAAGGAGCTCGAGCAGATCGACTTCGAGGACGTGGCCGCCTCCGGCCTCACCAAGAAGGAGCTCCTGGTCCTCTCCCGCGAGAAGGCCAAGCTGGAGAAGACCCTCGGTGGTATCCGCGAGATGCAGAAGGTGCCGAGCGCCGTCTGGATCGTCGACACCAAGAAGGAGCACATCGCCGTCGGTGAGGCGCGCAAGCTCCACATCCCGGTCGTCGCGATCCTCGACACCAACTGCGACCCCGACGAGGTCGACTACAAGATCCCGGGCAACGACGACGCGATCCGCTCCGTCACCCTGCTCACCCGCGTGATCGCCGACGCCGTCGCCGAGGGCCTCATCGCCCGTTCCGGCGCCGCGACCGGCGACCAGAAGCCGGGCGAGAAGGCCGCGGGCGAGCCGCTCGCCGAGTGGGAGCGCGACCTGCTCGAGGGCGAGAAGAAGGCCGACGAGGCTGCCCCGGCCGCCGCCGAGGCCGAGAAGCCGGCCGAGGCCGCTGCCGAGACCGCCGAGGCTCCGGCCGCGGACGCCGAGCAGGCCTGACCCTTCCGGTCCCTCAGGACTCGCGGGTGACGACGGCGGGGGCCCACAAAGCCCCCGCCGTCCACCCGTGACCCGCCCGATCTTTCAGACTTCGAGAGAGAAACAGACTCATGGCGAACTACACCGCCGCTGACGTCAAGAAGCTCCGCGAGCTCACCGGCGCCGGCATGATGGACTGCAAGAAGGCCCTGGACGAGGCCGACGGCGACGTCGACAAGGCCGTCGAGGCCCTGCGCATCAAGGGCCAGAAGGGTGTCGCCAAGCGTGAGGGCCGCTCCGCCGAGAACGGCGCCGTGGTCTCCCTCATCGCCGACGACAACACCTCCGGTGTCCTGGTCGAGCTGAAGTGCGAGACGGACTTCGTCGCCAAGGGCGAGAAGTTCCTGGCCGTCGCCAACGCGCTCGCCGCGCACGTCGCCGCCACCTCCCCGGCCGACCTCGACGCCCTGCTCGCCTCCGAGATCGAGGCCGGCAAGACCGTCCAGGCGTTCGTCGACGAGGCCAACGCCAACCTCGGCGAGAAGATCGTCCTCGACCGCTTCGCGCAGTACGGCGACGGCTTCGTCTCCGCGTACATGCACCGCACCATGCCCGACCTGCCGCCGCAGATCGGTGTCCTGGTCGAGCTGGACAAGGAGAACGCCGAGGTCGCGAAGGGCGTCGCGCAGCACATCGCCGCGTTCGCCCCGAAGTGGCTCTCCAAGGAGGACGTCCCGGCCGAGGTCGTCGAGACCGAGCGTCGCGTCGCCGAGGAGACCACCCGCGCCGAGGGCAAGCCCGAGGCCGCGCTCCCGAAGATCGTCGAGGGTCGCGTCAACGGCTTCTTCAAGGACGCCACGCTGCTCGGCCAGCCGTACGCGCTGGACAACAAGAAGACCGTCCAGAAGGTTCTGGACGAGGCCGGTGTCACCCTGAAGCGCTTCACCCGCATCAAGGTCGGCATCTGAGTCCGTACGCAACGGACACCGGACCCCGGTAGGGTCTGAAGCAGCCGCCCGCGTTCGCGCCGGACGGCCGCAGATCTGACGAGGAGGCCATTGCCGTACGGGAAACCGCAAGGACCCCAGGGCAATGGCCTTCTTCGTATGTGCACGAGGAGATCTCCATGAATCAGGGCGCCGCACAGGGCGACGACAACAACGGCAAAAAGGCCGGCCGCTTCATGCTGAAGCTGTCCGGCGAGGCTTTCTCCGGGGGCACCGGCCTCGGGGTCGACCCGGATGTCGTGCACGCGATCGCGCGCGAGATCGCCGCCGTCGTCCGCGACGGCGCCGAGATCGCGATCGTGATCGGCGGCGGCAACTTCTTCCGCGGCGCCGAGCTCCAGCAGCGCGGCATGGACCGGGCCCGGTCCGACTACATGGGCATGCTCGGCACCGTGATGAACTGCCTCGCCCTCCAGGACTTCCTGGAGAAGGAGGGCATCGACTCGCGCGTGCAGACCGCCATCACCATGGGGCAGGTCGCCGAGCCGTACATCCCGCTGCGCGCCGTGCGGCACCTGGAGAAGGGCCGCGTGGTCATCTTCGGCGCCGGCATGGGCATGCCGTACTTCTCCACGGACACGACCGCCGCCCAGCGCGCCCTGGAGATCGACGCCGAGGCCCTGCTGATGGGCAAGAACGGGGTCGACGGGGTCTACGACTCCGACCCGAAGCGGAACCCCGACGCGGTGAAGTTCGACGCGCTCGAGTACGGCGAGGTGCTCGCCCGCGACCTGAAGGTCGCCGACGCCACCGCCATCACCCTGTGCCGCGACAACAACCTCCCGATCCTCGTCTTCGAGCTCCTCGCCGAGGGCAATATCGCGCGCGCCGTGAAGGGTGAGAAGATCGGCACGCTCGTGAGCGACCAGGGCACCCGGGCCTGACCCGAACCGGGAACCGCCCCGCGCGGGGTACCCGCCTCCGTGAGGGGGACGCGCTCCGCGAGGGGGATGGACAGAGCCCTGCCGGTCGTACACCGTGCAGGACACAACGCGACGACACGCAGGAGCATGTGGTGATCGAAGAGACCCTCCTCGAGGCCGAGGAGAAGATGGAGAAGGCCGTCCTGGTCGCCAAGGACGACTTCGCGGCGATCCGCACCGGTCGTGCGCACCCGGCGATGTTCAACAAGATCGTGGCCGACTACTACGGTGCCCTCACGCCGATCAACCAGCTGGCGTCGTTCTCGGTGCCGGAGCCGCGCATGGCCGTGGTGACCCCGTTCGACAAGAGCGCGCTGCGCAACATCGAGCAGGCGATCCGCGACTCGGACCTGGGCGTCAACCCCAGCAACGACGGCACCATCATCCGGGTCAACTTCCCCGAGCTGACCGAGGAGCGCCGCCGCGACTACATCAAGGTCGCCCGGACCAAGGCCGAGGACTCCAAGATCTCGATCCGCGCCGTGCGTCGCAAGGCCAAGGACTCGATCGACAAGGCCGTCAAGGACGGCGAGGTCGGCGAGGACGAGGGCCGCCGCGCGGAGAAGGAGCTCGACGACCTCACGGCGAAGTTCGTGGCGCAGGTGGACGAGCTGCTGAAGCACAAGGAAGCCGAGCTCCTCGAGGTCTGATGAACGACTCATCCTGGGGGTCCCCGGCCGGATCCGGCTTCGGGGGACCCGACCAGGGGCCTGCCCCGGCGGGTCCCGCCCACGATGGGCGGCAGGCGGCGCAGACTCGGCCCATGCCCATCGTGTCCGACGTTTCCGCCGGCGACAACCAGGACGATCACGACCGGGGGGCCGCTCTGCCGAGCGGTCCCCTGTTCCGTGACGAGACGCCGCACGAGCACCCGCAGCACGAGCACCCCCGGAACCATCCGCAGTACGAGCACCCGCAGTACGAGCATCCGACGCACGAGCACCCTCCGTACGAGTTCTCGCAGGAGCCCATGTCCAGCCCCTCCCAGCCGCCGCCCGCTCCTTCGCCCCGGCAGCAGCCGCGGCAGAAGAAGAGCGCGGGCCGTGACCTGGGCGCGGCGATAGGGGTCGGCCTGGGGCTCGGCGCGGTGATCGTCGCGTCGCTGTTCATCTGGAAGCCGGCGTTCGTCGGCGTGATAGCGGTCGCCGTGGTCGTGGGCCTGTGGGAGCTGACCTCGCGGCTGCAGGAGCGCAAGTCCATCAAGGCGCCGCTGGTGCCGCTCGCGGTCGGCGGTGCGGCGATGGTCGTCGCCGGCTATGTGCGCGGCCCGGAGGGCGCGTGGGTGGCGATGGCGCTGACGGCGCTCGCGGTCCTGGTGTGGCGGATGACGGAGCCGCCCGAGGGCTATCTGAAGGACGTCACGGCGGGTGTGTTCGCCGCGTTCTACGTGCCGTTCCTGGCGACGTTCGTGGCGCTGCTGCTGACCGCGGACGACGGTCCGCAGCGGGTGCTGACGTTCCTGCTGCTCACGGTGGTGTCGGACACCGGCGCGTACGCGGTGGGCTGGCGGTTCGGCAAGCACAAGCTGGCGCCGCGGATCAGCCCCGGCAAGACCCGTGAGGGTCTGGTCGGCGCGGTGGCGTTCGCGATGGCGGCGGGCGCGCTGTGCATGGAGTTCCTGATCGACGACGGTGCCTGGTGGCAGGGTCTGCTGCTCGGCCTCGCGGTGGCGGCGAGCGCGACGCTCGGCGACCTGGGCGAGTCGATGATCAAGCGCGACCTGGGCATCAAGGACATGGGCACGCTGCTCCCGGGCCACGGCGGCATCATGGACCGGCTGGACTCGCTGCTGCCGACGGCGCCGGTGGTGTGGCTGCTGCTTGTGCTGTTCGTGGGCAGCGGCTGACGGACCGGGCGTGCTGTTCGTCGGCAGCGGCCGACGGGCGCGCAACAGGTACTCTGGAAGGGCTCGCGACCCGGTGTCGCGGGCCCTTCGTACGCCCCGCCGCCCGCGGGGACGATCCCGTGAGGTCTCCTGGCTCCGGCTCCGGCAACGTCCCGCCGTGCTCCCCGCCCCCCGTGGGTGGCGTCAGACCTCGTCGTTCTGAGGAGACACCCGTCGTGGCCCGCCCGCTTCCCGGAGAACTCACTTTCGTCGCCCCGCGGGGAGCCAAGCAGCCCCCGCGGCACCTCGCCGACCTGTCGCCCGCCGAGCGCAAGGAGGCGGTCGCCGCGATCGGCGAGAAGCCGTTCCGCGCCAAGCAGCTGTCGACGCACTACTTCGCGCGCTACGCGCACGACCCGGCGGAGTGGACCGACATTCCCGCCGCGTCACGCGAGAAGCTCGCCGGGGAGCTGCTGCCCGACCTGATGTCGGTGGTGCGGCACGTGTCGTGCGACGACGACACCACCCGTAAGACGCTGTGGCGGCTGCACGACGGCACGCTCGTCGAGTCGGTGCTCATGCGCTACCCGGACCGGGTGACCATGTGTATCTCCTCGCAGGCCGGCTGCGGCATGAACTGTCCGTTCTGCGCGACGGGGCAGGCCGGTCTCGACCGGAACCTGTCGACGGCGGAGATCGTGCACCAGATCGTCGACGGGATGCGCGCGCTGCGCGACGGCGAGGTGCCGGGAGGCCCGGCGCGCCTTTCGAACATCGTGTTCATGGGGATGGGCGAGCCGCTCGCCAACTACAAGCGGGTCGTCGGCGCGATCCGCCGCCTGACCGACCCCGAGCCGGACGGCCTGGGCCTGTCGCAGCGCGGGATCACCGTGTCCACGGTCGGCCTGGTGCCGGCGATGCGGCGGTTCGCCGACGAGGGCTTCAAGTGCCGGCTCGCCGTGTCGCTGCACGCGCCGGACGACGAGCTGCGCGACACCCTCGTACCGGTGAACACCCGCTGGAAGGTCCGTGAGGTCCTCGACGCGGCCTGGGAGTACGCGGAGAAGTCGGGCCGCCGGATCTCCATCGAGTACGCGCTGATCCGGGACATCAACGACCAGGCCTGGCGGGGCGACCTCCTCGGCCGCCTCCTGAAGGGCAAGCGGGTGCACGTCAACCTGATCCCGCTGAACCCGACGCCCGGCTCGAAGTGGACGGCGTCCCGCCCCGAGGACGAGAAGGCGTTTGTCGAGGCGATCGCCCGCCACGGCGTCCCGGTCACCGTCCGTGACACCCGCGGTCAGGAGATCGACGGCGCCTGTGGACAGCTGGCCGCCGCCGAACGCTGACCTTGTACTCTGAGCTCGAACACATCTTCATAATCCGACAGGGGAGCGCCACAGCGCTGAGAGTGCGGTAACCGTAGACCGCAGACCCTCTGAACCTCGCCCGGGTCATTCCGGGTAGGAAGTTCGGTCGTAACTCGAGCTGTTGCGCCCTGCCCGCGCCCGGTCTCCCCGGGCGCGGGCAGGGCCGCGTCTCCTTCTGGTCACACCCAGGAGGACATTCACGTGAACATCAGGAAGGCGGCCGCCGCCGCGCTCGTCGCGGCGCTCGGCGTCACCACCCTCGCCGCGTGCGGCACGGACGACGTTCGGGAGGCGGCCGGCGAGACCGACCAGCCCATGCCGAAGACCGTGACCCTCGTCAGCCACGACTCCTTCAACGCCTCCAAGGAGGTGCTCGCGGAGTTCACCAAGCAGACCGGTCTCACGGTCAAGGTGCTCAAGAGCGGCGACGCCGGCGAGGCCGTCAACAAGGAGATCCTGACCAAGGGCTCCCCGCAGGGCGACGTCTTCTTCGGCGTGGACAACACCCTGCTGTCCCGCGCCCTCGACAACGGCATCTTCGTCCCGTACGAGGCGCAGGGCCTGGACCGGATCCCGGCCGAGCTGCAGCTCGACAAGGAGCAGCACCGGGTCACCCCGATCGACTCCGGCGACATCTGCGTCAACTATGACAAGCAGTACTTCGCGGACAAGAAGCTGGCGCCGCCGCAGACCTTCGACGACCTCGCGAAGCCCGCCTACAAGGACCTGCTCGTCACGGAGAACCCGGAGCGGTCCTCCCCGGGCCTCGGCTTCCTGCTCGGCACGGCCGCGAAGTACGGGGACGAGGGCTGGCAGGACTACTGGAAGAAGCTCAAGGCCAACGGTGTGAAGACCGTCGACAGCTGGGAGCTCGCCTACAACCAGGAGTTCTCCGGCTCGGCCGGCGGCAAGAAGGCCAAGGGCGACCGCCCGCTCGTCGTGTCGTACGCGTCGTCCCCGCCGGTCGAGGTGCTGTACGCCGAGCCGCAGCCGAAGGTCGCGCCGACCGGCGTGTCCACTGGCACCTGCTTCCGGCAGACCGAGTTCGCGGGCCTGCTGAACGGGGCGAAGAACCCCGAGGGCGGCAAGAAGCTGATCGACTTCCTCATCTCGAAGAAGTTCCAGGACGACATGCCGCTGCAGATGTTCGTCAACCCGGTGACGAAGGACGCGACGCTCCCCGAGCTGTTCACCAAGCACGGTGTGGTGATCGAGAAGCCCGAGACGATGGCGCCGAAGAAGATCGCCGACAACCGTGACCAGTGGATCCAGCAGTGGACCTCGCTCGTCCTGAAGTAGTCGCCCGCCGTACGCGTCGGGGGAGCGCGGCGGGGAGCGCGACGCGGCTGGGACTGATGGTCCTGCCCGTCGTGTTCTTCGCCGTGTTCTTCGCCTGGCCCGTCGTC
Source organism: Streptomyces fradiae (assembly GCF_041270065.1). Taxonomy (NCBI): domain Bacteria; kingdom Bacillati; phylum Actinomycetota; class Actinomycetes; order Kitasatosporales; family Streptomycetaceae; genus Streptomyces; species Streptomyces fradiae. The sequence goes on from NZ_CP065958.1 coordinate 5,833,290, forward strand.
TCCATCGTGGAGCGCGGGCTCAGGCCGGACGGGCGGTGGGAGCTCGGGCGGTTCGGCGAGACGCTGAGCCGGCCGGAGATCCTCGACGTCCTGTGGTTCACGCTGTGGCAGGCGCTCGCCTCCACGGCGCTCACCCTGCTCGTCGCGCTGCCCGGCGCGTATGTCTTCGCACGGTTCGACTTCCCCGGCAAGCGGGTGCTGCGGGCCGTGGTCACGGTGCCGTTCGTGCTGCCGACGGTGATGGTCGGCACGGCGTTCCTGGCGCTCGTCGGGCGGCGCGGGCTGCTCGACGACTGGTGGGGGCTGCGCCTCGACACCGGGGTGTGGGCGATCCTCCTCGCGCATGTCTTCTTCAACTACGCGGTCGTCGTCCGCACCGTCGGCGGCCTCTGGTCGCAGCTCGACCCGCGCCAGGAGGAGGCCGCCCGGGTCCTCGGCGCGTCCCGCTGGCGGGCCTGGCGGACCGTGACGCTGCCCGCGCTCGGGCCGTCCGTGGCCGCCGCCGCGCTCATGGTGTTCCTGTTCACCGCGAGCTCCTTCGGCATCGTGCAGATCCTCGGCGGCCCCGCGTACTCCACCCTGGAGACCGAGATCTACCGGCAGACCGCCGACCGGCTCCAGCTGTCCACGGCCGCCGTGCTCACCATGGTGCAGTTCGTCGCCGTCGGCGCGATCCTCACGGTGCACGCGCGCGTGGTACGGCGCCGGGAGACGGCGCTGCGCCTCGTCCCGGCCGAGCGCACCGCCCGCCGCCCGCAGGGCGCGGGCCAGTGGGCGCTGCTCGGCGGCGTCCTGCTGTCCGTCGCACTGCTGATCCTCGCCCCGCTCGGCGTGCTCGTGGAGCGCTCCCTCGCCACCTCCGACGGCTACGGCCTGGACTACTACCGGGCGCTCGGGCAGGTCGACGAGGGCGGCACCTTCCTCGTACCGCTGACCGACACGATCGTGAACTCGCTGCAGTACGCGCTCGCCGCGACCGGCATCGCCGTCGTCATCGGCGGGCTCGCCGCGGCGGCCCTCACCCGGCGGGCGGGCCGGCTGGTGCGCGGCTTCGACGCGCTGCTGATGCTGCCGCTCGGGGTGTCCGCGGTGACGGTCGGCTTCGGCTTCCTCATCACCCTCGACGAGCCGCCGCTCGACCTGCGGGCCAGCTGGATCCTCGTACCGCTCGCGCAGGCGCTCGTCGGGGTGCCGTTCGTGGTGCGGACCATGCTGCCGGTGCTGCGCGCGGTCGACGAGCGGCTGCGGGAGGCGGCGGCCGTGCTCGGCGCGTCGCCGTGGCGGGCCTGGCGGGAGGTCGACCTGCCGCTGGTGCGGCGGGCGCTGCTGATCGCCGCCGGGTTCGCGTTCGCCGTGTCGCTCGGCGAGTTCGGGGCGACCGTGTTCATCGCACGGCCCGACAACCCGACCCTGCCGGTCGCCGTGGCACGGCTGCTCGGCCGGCCAGGTGAGCTCAACTACGGCCAGGCGATGGCCCTTTCGACGATTCTGATGGTGGTGTGCGCGGTGTCCCTGCTGCTGCTCGAACGGCTGCGCTCCGACCGGACCTCGGGGGAGTTCTGATGCTTTCGCTGACCGGCGCGACCGTACGGTTCGGGGACCGGGCCGTGCTCGACGCGGTGGACCTGGAGGTCGCCGAGCACGAGATCGTGTGCGTCCTCGGGCCCAGCGGCAGCGGCAAGTCGACGCTGCTGCGGGCGGTCGCCGGGCTCCAGCCGCTGGACGCGGGCCGGGTGCTGCTCGGCGGCGCCGACCAGGCCGGGGTGCCGGTGCACCGGCGCGGGGTCGGCCTGATGTTCCAGGACCACCAGCTGTTCCCGCAGCGGGACGTCGCAGGGAACGTCGCCTTCGGGCTGCGCATGCACGGCGTGCCGAAGGGCGAACAGGGCGCGCGGGTCGCCGAGTTGCTCGACCTCGTCGGGCTGCCCGGCGCCGGGCGGCGGGCCGTGTCCGCGCTGTCCGGCGGCGAGCAGCAGCGCGTCGCACTGGCCCGGGCGCTCGCGCCGCGGCCCCGGCTGCTGATGCTGGACGAGCCGCTCGGGCAGCTCGACCGCGGCCTGCGGGAACGGCTCGTCGTCGAACTCCGCGCCCTGTTCGCCCGGTTGGGGACGACCGTGCTCGCCGTCACCCACGACCAGGGCGAGGCGTTCGCCCTCGCCGACCGGGTCGTCGTCATGAACGACGGCCGGATCGCCCAGACCGGCACGCCCGTCGACGTGTGGCGGCGCCCCGCCTCCGAGTTCGTCGCCCGCTTCCTCGGCTTCGACAACGTCGTCCCGGCCACCGTCACCGGCGCCGCCGCCGACACCGTCTGGGGCAAGATCCCCGTCCCCGACGGCTCCCCCCAGGGCGAGCACCGCCTCCTCGTCCGGCCCGCCGCCCTCCGCCGCGTCCCCGCCGGCGAGGGCCTCGCCTGCCGCGCCGCCACCCGCACCTTCCGCGGCGACCACGTCGCCGTCACCCTCCTCCCGGCCGAAGGCCCGCCCCTGGAAGCCGAGTTCACGCTCCGGGACGCGCCGGAGGAGGGCGCCGAGGTGGACGTGGAGTTCCGGGCGGAGGACGTGGTGGTGCTTGAGGAGGCGTAGGCCGTAATCCGCTTGCGCCCGTGCCCCGCACGGCGGTTACGGTGCGCGGATGAGGAACGACCGACGCCTGCGCCCGCTCGTCGTGGACGGCAGGCCGTGGCTGTGGACCGTGCGGCAGCGGCCGCGGCCGGTGTACGAGGACTGCCGGCTGACGCTCGCGTTCTATCCCGCGGACCGGCCGCGCCGGGAGCGGCGGCGGCTCGCGATCGTGTTCGCGCCCACCGACACCGGCGTCATCTCGAACGACTGGTTCGAGTCGGGGACCGTGATCCGGATGCCCGACCAGCACTACCTCAACCTGTACGAGCCGGGGACGGCCCGCCGCCTCCTTGAGGCCGCGCAGGGCGTCCTCGGGCGTGAGGTCCCGGAGCGGGACACCGAGCTCGACGGGTGGCCGCTCGCCCGGCCGATCATGGACACGATCGACTACTCGGCGGCGGCCAGCCGTTCCAGCGCCTGAGGGGCCTCGTCGATCGAGTCGACGAGGGCGATCCGCGCCGCCATCGGGCGGCCTTCGGCGAGCGTCGCGAGCAGCGGCCAGGCCGGCAGGCGCGTGGTCCAGTGGGCGCGGTCGACCAGGACCATCGGGGCCGGGGCGCCGCGCGAGGCGTAGTAGTTCGGGGTCGCGTTGTCGAAGATCTCCTGGACCGTGCCGGCCGCGCCCGGCAGGAACACCACGCCCGCCGTCGAGCGGGCGAGCAGCCCGTCCTCGCGGGTCGCGTTGGCGAAGTACTTGCCGATCCGCGACGCGAACGCGTTCGGCGGCTCGTGGCCGTAGAACCAGGTCGGGATGCCGGCCGAGTCGCCGCCGCGCGGCCACCGGGCCCGTACCTCGAAGGCGGCCCGCGCCCAGTCGGTGACCGACGGCGTGAAGGACGGGGCCTTCGCGAGGAGTTCCAGGGCCTCGTCGAGGGCCGCGTCGGGCAGCGGAGCGGCGTACGCGCCCAGGTTCGCCGCCTCCATCGCGCCGGGGCCGCCGCCCGTCGCCACCGTCAGGCCCGCCCGGCTCAGCGAGCGTCCCAGCCGGGCCGCCCCCGCGTACTCCGTGCCGCCCCGCACCATCGCGTGCCCGCCCATCACGCCCACCACCCGCGCGCCCGCGAGGGCCTCGTCGAGGGCGTCCGAGATGGCGTCGTCGTGCAGCGAGCGCAGCATCGACGAGAAGATGTCGCCGTCCGCGCGGGTCCGCTGGAACCAGGTGTACGAGCGGGCGTCCGGGGTCTCCTCGTACGGCTGCCCGGCGATGCCCTCGTACAGCTCGCCGGGCGAGTACAGCCGGGACCGGTACGGATCGAACGGCAGATCCGGCACCGGCGGGAACACCAGCGCCCCGTCCGCCCGCACCTTTGCCGCCGCCTCCGGCGCCATCGCGCACCCCAGGAACACGGCGTCGGCGGTGGACGCGGCGAGCAGCGCGAACGTGCGGTCGGTGAGGTCCACCGACTGGATCCGGTGCCCGCGCAACGACCCGCGCGCGCCCAGCGCCGCGTCGAACTCGTCGAGCGAGTGGATCTCCCGCTCATGTCCGCGCGGCCGGTCCGGCCTCCCCAGGGGCTGGCTCATGCGCCCACGATAGGCCGGGCACGGCCGCGAGGCCCTGTCCGGGGGCCGGGGGCCCTCAGCCCCGCAGCGGCACCGCCGCCAGCGCCCCCACCGCCCACGTAAGCGGCACGAACACCGCCAGCAGCACGCCCGCCCGCAGCAGCGCGGTGGTGCGGAGGACCGTGGGTGGGGCGCCGAGGCGGAGGAGGGCCTCGGTGGTGTGGGTGCGGGACTGCTTGGACTCCAGGGCGGCGGAGAGGAGGGTCGCGGTGGTGCAGCCGACGACCACGGTGACGCCCAGCCAGGAGAGCGGGCCGAGCTCGCCGCCGTACAGGGCGTAGCCGGCGACCGCGCCGGAGCCGACGGCGGAGACCACGCCGAGCGGGCGGCCGATGCGGCGGGCCTCGTCCATGAGGACCCGGCCGGCGAGCAGGCGTACGGCGCCGGGGCGGACCATCTGGAGGAGGCGGCCGCAGCCGTGGGTGAGGCCGGGGCCGGCCATCGCCAGGCCGACCGCGGTGAGCACCCAGCCGGCAAGCACCCCGCCGCCGTCGCCGCGCGCCGCGTACGTCTCGACGGCCAGGCCCACGGCGAGCAGGGCGACGCCCCAGGGCAGCCCGGCGGTCGCGGACCGTACGGCGGCGGGGGTCTCCGCGGTCTTGCGGGGGCGCAGCGCGAGGCCGGCCGCGGTGGCGCCCGCCACCGGGACGACGGCCAGCAGGGTGAGGGCGGCGGCGAGGGGGAGCGGCTGGTCGGCGGCGAGCAGGTCGGCGGCGGCGCCGTCGAAGGGCAGGCCCGTGATGTCGCCGCGCAGGTGCAGATAGAACAGCAGGGCGACGGCCGAGCCGAGGGTGCAGGCGACGGCGGTGGAGGTCGCGGCGATCGCGGTGAGCCGGGCCGGGCCGAGGCCGATCGCGGACAGGCCGGGGCGCGGCCGGATGCTGGGGTCGGTGCGGGCCACCGCGACCGCGAACTGCACCGTCGCGGCCAGCGGCAGCGCGCACCACAGCAGCCGCAGCACGGCCGCCGAGGAGTCGCCGGGGTGGCCCACCGCGTAGCCGAGGGAGCACAGGAGCAGGAAACCCACCCCGGCGGCGGCCGCGGCGACGCACAGCCGCCGCAGCTGGACGACGGGGTGGGTGCCGCGGACTAGACGGAGAGCGAGCACGCGGTGACGCCCTCCGCCCCGGTGGCCGGCGGTACGGCGCCGACGCGGCGCCCGTCGAGGAGCGCGACCGTGCGGTCGGCGAGCGCGGCGACCTCGGGGTCGCCGCTGGCGAGCAGCACCGTGATGCCGTGCGAACGGGCCGCGGCGGTCAGGGTACGCAGGACCTGCGCGCCGTCGGCGCGGTGCAGGGTCGCGGTCGGCTCGTCGGCGAACAGCACCGAGGGGGTGGTGACCAGGGCGCGGGCGATCGCGATCCGCTGGCGCTGCGACTGGGTGAGGGCGTGCGGGCGCCGCTTGGCGGCGGCCCCGGTGTCGAGGCGCTCCAGCCACTCGACGGCGGCGGTGCGGGCGGCCCGGTGGGACACGCCGCGCAGCAGCAGCGGCAGGGCCACGTTCTCCCAGCCGGTGAGTTCGGGGACGAGCCCGGGCTCGGGGTCGATCCAGCCGAAGCGCTCGCGCCGCAGCCGCTCGCGCTGCGCGCGGGTCATGGTGTGCACGGGCGCGCTGTTGAACCAGACCTCGCCCTCCTGGGCCAGGGTCTGGCCGGACAGACAGCGCAGCAGCGTGGTCTTGCCGCTGCCGCGGGGTCCGGTGACGGCGAGGATCTCGCCTTCGCGCGCGCCGACGGAGACTCCGGTCAGCACGTCGGAGCCGCCCAGGGCGCAGCGCAGGGAACGCGCCCAGAGCACGTCGTTGTCCGGTGGGGCCACCATCGCGTACACCTCGATGTCGGATCTGATGTGTGTTCCCCCGTACGGGGGAACGAGGAGACGGGCCTGTGGGTCACGTGGGTCACTCGGCACCGTAAGGATTCAGATCCGCTGGTACGGACAGCACGCGGCCCGGGCCGCCGCCATCCACTCGGATGGCGGCATGCCCGGGCCGGGGTCACGCCGTGAGGGCGGCGTGATGTCGCGGGATCAGAGCCTGGTCCACGCCTCGGTGAGGGTGGCGCGGAGGATCTGCTCGATCTCGTCGAACGTGGACTGGTCCGAGATCAGCGGCGGAGCCAGCTGGATGACCGGGTCGCCGCGGTCGTCGGCACGGCAGTAGAGGCCGTTGTCGAAGAGCGCCTTGGAGAGGAAGCCGTACAGGACGCGCTCGGTCTCCTCGTCGTTGAAGGACTCCTTGGTGACCTTGTCCTTGACCAGCTCGATGCCGTAGAAGAAGCCGTTGCCGCGGACGTCGCCGACGATCGGCAGGTCGTGCAGCTTCTGCAGCGTGGAGAGGAAGTTGCCCTCGTTGTCGAGGACGTGCTGGTTCAGCTTCTCCTTCTCGAAGATGTCGAGGTTGGCGAGGCCGACGGCGGCGGACACCGGGTGGCCGCCGAAGGTGTAGCCGTGCAGGAAGGTGTTGTCACCCTTGTAGAACGGCTCGGCCAGGCGGTCGGAGACGATGCAGGCGCCGATCGGGGAGTAGCCCGAGGTCATGCCCTTCGCGCAGGTGATCATGTCCGGCACGTAGCCGAACTTGTCGCAGGCGAAGGTGGTGCCGAGGCGGCCGAAGGCGCAGATGACCTCGTCGGAGACGAGCAGCACGTCGTACTGGTCGCAGATCTCGCGGACCCGCTGGAAGTAGCCGGGCGGCGGCGGGAAGCAGCCGCCGGCGTTCTGTACCGGCTCCAGGAAGACGGCCGCGACGGTCTCGGGGCCCTCGAAGAGGATCTGCTGCTCGATCTGGTCGGCGGCCCAGCGGCCGAAGGCCTCCGGGTCGTCGCCGTGCAGCGGGGCGCGGTAGATGTTGGTGTTCGGGACCTTGTGGGCGCCGGGCACCAGCGGCTCGAAGGGGGCCTTCAGACCGGGCAGACCGGTGATGGAGAGGGCGCCCTGCGGGGTGCCGTGGTAGGCGACCGCACGCGAGATGACCTTGTACTTGGTGGGCTTGCCGACCAGCTTGAAGTACTGCTTGGCGAGCTTCCAGGCGGTCTCGACGGCCTCGCCGCCGCCGGTGGTGAAGAACACCTTGTTCAGGTCGCCGGGGGCCTCGTTGGCGAGACGCTCGGCGAGCTCGACGGCCTTGGGGTGGGCGTAGGACCACACCGGGAAGAAGGCGAGCTCCTGGGCCTGCTTGGCGGCCGTCTCGGCGAGCTCGGTGCGGCCGTGACCGGCCTGGACCACGAACAGGCCGGCGAGGCCGTCGAGGTACTTCCTGCCCTTGTCGTCGTAGATGTAGGTGCCCTCACCGCGGACGATGGTGGGGACGGGGCTGTTCTCGTACGACGACATGCGGGTGAAGTGCATCCACAGGTGGTCGTAGGCGGTCTTCGAGAGGTCCTTGCTCACGGCTATCGGGTTCCCCACATATAGGTCTGCTTCTTGAGCTTCAGGTAGACGAAGCTCTCGGTGGAGCGCACCCCGGGGAGGGTGCGGATGCGCTTGTTGATCACATCCAGGAGGTGGTCGTCGTCCTCGCAGACGATCTCCACCATGAGGTCGAAGGAGCCCGCGGTCATCACCACGTACTCGCATTCGGCCATGGCCGTCAGCGCGTCCGCGACCGGATCCAGGTCACCCTCGACGTTGATGCCGACCATCGCCTGGCGCCGGAATCCCACGGTGAGCGGGTCGGTGACGGCGACGATCTGCATGACGCCCTGGTCGAGCAGCTTCTGGACGCGCTGCCGTACGGCGGCCTCGGACAGGCCGACGGCCTTGCCGATGGCGGCGTAGGGACGGCGTCCGTCCTGCTGGAGCTGTTCGATGATCGCCAGGGAGACGGCATCGATCGTCGGGGACGAACCGGTTCCGGTTCTGGAGTCTGTGCTTCGACTGGCCACGACTTCACTGTGCACCGAACCTGTCGTTCTCGCAACCCCAGAGCGATGAAATTCGTTGTTCAAGGCTCTCGATCACACTGAATCCGAAGTTGGCGAGGGTCGGGCCTGTTGAAAGCGTCAGTGGACCGATTAGGCTGAGGTGTCTCGCACATCGGGACACCGCACGACGGAGTGCGGAGACAGAACGTGACAGGAGGGGTGGCAAGTGACCACCGAGCTGCGCCGGCTGCGCAACTACATCAACGGGGAGTTCCGGGACGCGGCCGACGGCCGCACGATCGACGTGATCAACCCGGCCACCGGTGAGGTGTACGCCACCTCCCCGCTGTCGGGCCAGGCAGACGTCGACGCCGCCATGGAGGCTGCCGCGGCCGCCTTCCCCGCCTGGCGCGACACCACGCCCGCCGAGCGCCAGAAGGTCCTCCTGAAGATCGCGGACGCCTTCGAGGAGCGCGCCGAGGACCTGATCGCCGCCGAGGTCGAGAACACCGGCAAGCCGGTCGCCCTCACCGCGAGCGAGGAGATCCCGCCGATGGTGGACCAGATCCGCTTCTTCGCGGGTGCCGCCCGGATGCTCGAGGGCCGCTCGGCCGGCGAGTACATGGAGGGCATGACCTCGATCGTCCGCCGCGAGCCGGTGGGCGTCTGCGCCCAGGTCGCGCCGTGGAACTACCCGATGATGATGGCCGTGTGGAAGTTCGCCCCGGCGCTCGCCGCGGGCAACACCGTCGTCCTCAAGCCCTCGGACACCACCCCGGCGTCGACCGTCCTGATGGCCGAGATCATCGGGCAGATCGTCCCCAAGGGCGTCTTCAACGTCGTCTGCGGCGACCGCGAGACCGGCCGCGCCATGGTCGAGCACCCGACCCCGGCGATGGCCTCCATCACCGGCTCGGTCCGGGCCGGCATGCAGGTCGCCGAGTCCGCCGCCAAGGACGTCAAGCGCGTCCACCTGGAGCTCGGCGGCAAGGCCCCGGTCGTGGTCTTCGAGGACACCGACATCGACAAGGCCGTCGAGGACATCTCCGTCGCCGGCTTCTTCAACGCCGGCCAGGACTGCACCGCCGCCACCCGCGTGCTCGTGCACGAGTCCATCCACGACGAGTTCGTCGCCGCCCTCGCCAAGGCCGCCGCCGAGACGAAGACCGGTCAGCCGGACGACGAGGACGTGCTCTACGGCCCGCTCAACAACGCCAACCAGCTGAAGCAGGTCTCCGGCTTCATCGACCGCCTCCCGGCGCACGCCAAGGTCGAGGCCGGCGGCCACCGGGTCGGCGACAAGGGCTACTTCTACGCCCCGACCGTCGTCTCCGGCCTCAAGCAGGACGACGAGATCATCCAGAACGAGGTCTTCGGCCCCGTCATCACCGTCCAGTCCTTCACCGACGAGGCCCAGGCCCTCGACTACGCCAACGGCGTCGAGTACGCCCTGGCGTCCTCGGTCTGGACGAAGGACCACTCCCGCGCCATGCGCATGTCCAAGGCGCTCGACTTCGGCTGCGTGTGGATCAACACCCACATCCCGCTGGTCGCCGAGATGCCCCACGGCGGCTTCAAGAAGTCCGGCTACGGCAAGGACCTCTCGGGCTACGGCTTCGAGGACTACACGCGCATCAAGCACGTGATGACCTCCCTCGGCTGACCCCTCGCGGCCCCGCGACGCGGCCCCGGCACCCTGATCGACAGGGTGCCGGGGCCGCGCCCGTCGGTGCGCCGCCGCGCCGTGGTAAGCCGTACCCATGACCGATACGGGGATCGACTCAGCGATCAACTCAGCCGTCACCTATGGACTGTTCGCCGCCTGGGCGCTGCACGACACCGAGGAGGTGGTGTACGGGCCGGGCTGGATGCGCGAGAACCTGCCGGGCCTCAAGGAACGCTTTCCGGGTGTGCCCGACGCGGTGTGGCAGGCCCTCGGGTCGGTCGACGACCGGGAATTCCGGGCCGCCGTCGGGGTGATGGCCGCGATCGTCGGTGCGGCCGCCGTCGCCGGCCACCGCACCGGCGGCCGGTCCGCCTTCTACCAGGGCGCGTTGAACGGCTTCGGACTGCACGGCCTGGTGCACCTCGCGCAGGCCGCCGCCGTCCGCGGGGTGACCCCCGGCTCGGTCACCTCGCCGCTGCTGGTCATCCCCTTCACCCTCTGGGCGCGCGGGCGGCTGCGCCGCGCCGGGGTGCTGCGGCCCACCCGGGGCCGGGACGTGCTCGCCGGACTCGCGCTCGCGGGCGGGGCGACCGCCGTCTCGCACGCGGTGGCCCGCCGGCTCACCCGGCGACCCCGTTTTTGAACGCGTTCACGGGAGGCGTACGCTGCCTTCCATGAGCGACACGAACGGGCCCAGAGCCCTCCTCAAGCGCATCCGCGTCTGGCTGGTCGTCTTCATCGTCTGTCTGGTGCTCAGCGGGGCCACGGCGTTCCCGCTGGTCACCGAACTCCGCCTGGCCGACGGGGCCCTGGACACCTGGGCGGCCCCGCTCGCCGACGCCTTCCCCGGCCTCGCCGAGTGGATCTCCCGGGTGCGGACCGGGCTCGAAGGGGCCGACGCCGGGGCCCCGTACCTCCTCTACGGCACCGACTGGCTGGCCTTCGCCCACCTCGTCATCGCCGTGGCCTTCTACGGGCCCTACCGCGACCCGGTCCGCAACATCTGGGTGATCGAGTTCGGCATGATCGCCTGCGTCGGCATCATCCCGCTCGCCCTGATCTGCGGACCGATCCGCGGCATCCCCTTCTGGTGGTCGGTGATCGACATGTCCTTCGGGGTCCTCGGCATCCTGCCGCTGCTCGCCGTACGCCGGCTGATCAAGCGACTCGAAGCGCTCGAAGCCCTGGAGGCGCCGGAAGCACCGGGCGCGGTCACTCCGACGGCGCCCCGAACGTCGCCAGCATGACCCCCATCGCCACCTTGTTCATCTCCTGGCCCTTGGCGTCCGTCGAGTTGACGCTGTAGACCAGGGTCCGCTCGCCGTGGCGGGTGGAGGCGATGGCAGCGTTGTAGCCCCAGCGGCCACCGGTCTTGCCCCACACCTCGCGCCCGCCCAGCTTCTTCATCGACAGACCGACGCTGTACGCGGCCGGGGCGCCCGACCCGAAGTCCGCCACCTTCGGCAGCGTGAACATCTCCTCCAGGAGCGGTCCGCGCACCACCCGGCCGCCGAACAGGGCCCGCGTGAACTGTTCCAGGTCCGCGGTGGTCGAGATCAGATCGCCCGCCGCCCAGCCGTCCGTGGCGCCCCACACGGTGACGTCGCGCAGCCCGGTCGTCCCGTCGTCGAGCCGCATCCACTGGTACCCGTGGTTGTGCCGGCCCTCGATCCGCGGGCTGCCGCCCGGGAAGTACGTGTCCTTCAGGCCGAGCGGCCGCAGCACCCGCGCCGCCACCTGGTGCTCGTACGAGTCGCCCGTGACGCGCTCGACGATCAGACCGGCGATCGTGTAGCCGATGTTGAGATAGTGCTGCTTCTCGCCGGGGGCGAACTCCCGCGGCCGCGCGGTCGCGTCGCGCACCAGGTCGCGCGGGTCGTGCTCGACGAAGCGGCGCGCGTACCACTCCTCGACCGTCTCACCCGGCAGGTGCGCCGCCGGGATGCCGTGGGTGTGGTTGAGCAACTGGCGTACGGTGACGCCTCCGTACGCCGCCGGGATCAGCTCCGGGAGGTACGAGCGGGCCGGGCGGCCCAGGTCGATCCGGCCCTCGCCCGCCAGCTGCAGGACGACCGCCGCCGTGAACACCTTGGTCACCGAACCGGCCCGGAAGCGGCCGCCCGGGTCCGCCGGGCGGCCGGTCGTGAGGTCGTGCACGCCCGCACTGCCTTGCCAGGCGCCCTCGGTGCCGCCGACCCGGACCAGGGCCGCCGTCGTGTCCTTCGACGGAAGGCCGCCGATCACCGCCGACAGGTCGGGCGCCGTCGGGGCTTGGGCCACCGGCCGGGCCGGGGCGGCGAAGGCCGGGGCGAGTGACATCGGGCCGGCGGTGACGCCCAGGACCAGGGCGGCGGCGAGCAGGGCGCGGGTGGACTTCCGCATGGTCAACTCCATGGGTCTGAGCCGTTGTTCTCGATGGCTCCATCCTGCTGACCTGCGACGACCGGAGGATCGCCCGTACCGGCGGTCTTCCCCCGGCTACTTCCTCGCCCGCCCGGGGGAGGCGCCCGCGCCGCCACCTCCCCCCGGCGGGGGAGAGCCCGCCGCGACCAGGCCCGTCTCGTACGCGCAGATCACCGCCTGGATGCGATCCCGCAGCCCCAGCTTGGCGAGCACGTTGCCGACGTGCGTCTTCACCGTGTGGTCGCTGACCACCAGCTCCGCCGCGATCTCCGCGTTCGACAGGCCCCTGGCGAGCAGCAGCAGCGTCTCGCGCTCCCGCCCGGTGAGGACGTCGAGCCGGGGATCGGCGGTCCGGGCCGGGCCGCCGGGGCGCGGCCCGCCCGCCGTGTACTGCTCCACCAGGCGCCGCGCCACGGACGGCGCGAGCAGCGAGTCGCCCGCCGCCACCACCCGTACCGCGTGCACCAGGTCGTCGCGGCGCACGTCCTTCAGAAGGAAGCCGCTCGCGCCCGCGTGCAGCGCCTCGTACACATACGCGTCGGTGTCGAAGGTCGTCAGCATCACCGTCCGGCAGCGGGACTCCGCGCTGATCGTCCGGCAGGCCTCGATGCCGTCGGTCCGGGGCATCCGGATGTCGAGCAGCGCCACGTCCGGCGCCAGCCGCCGCACCGCCTCGACGGCCGCCGTGCCGTCCCCGGCCTCCGCCACCACCTCGATGTCCGGCTGCGCGTCCAGGATCATCGCGAAGCCGCTGCGGACCAGTTCCTGGTCGTCCGCCACCACCACCCGGATCGTCATCTCTCCCCCTCTGCCGGTACGGGGAGCAGCACCCGCACCTCGAACCCCCGGCCGTCCGGGCCGGGGCCCGTCTCCGCCGTACCGCCGTGCGCGGCGGCCCGCTCCCGGATGCCCACGAGACCGTGCCCGCCGGGGCCGCCCTGCGGGCCGCGCCCGTCGTCGGTCACCGTGACCCGCACGACGCCGTCGGCGTGGGCGAGCCGGACCTCGGCCGTACGGGCCCGGGCGTGCTTCACCACGTTCGTCAGGGCCTCCTGCACGATCCGGTAGACGCTCGCCCCGGTCGCCGCGGGCAGCGCCCGCACCCCGCCCTCCGTCGCGTACCCGACGCTCAGACCGCCCGACCGCACCCGCTCCAGGAGCACCGGGAGGTCCGCGAGGTCCGGCTGCGGCGCGCGCGGAGCCGCCGGGCCGCCCGCGTCCTCGCGCAACACGCCCAGCATCCGGCGCAGTTGGACCATCGCGTCCCGGCCGGTCGCGGAGATCGCGTCGAATGCGGCCTCGGCCCGCTCCGGCGCCGCCCGGACCGCCACCGGCCCGGCCTCCGCCTGCACGATCATCAGGCTCACCGCGTGCGACAGGATGTCGTGCATCTCCCGGGCGATCCTGGCCCGTTCGCGGGCCGCGGCCCGCTCGGCGTCGACCCGGTGCGCCCGCTGCCGGGCGTCGGTGAGCCGGCCGAAGGCGTAGGCGGCGCCGAACACGAAGAGGGAGAAGGTGAGTTCGCGCGCCGACTGGGTGTTGAGCCACACCGAGACCGGCACCGCGACCGCCACCAGGATCCCGGCGGCGAGCCGCTTCCACGGCGGCGAGAGCACCGCGATCGTGTAGAGGCAGACCAGGCCGGTGTACGGCAGCGGCTGTCCCGGCCCCTCCAGGGCCAGCCGGTAGAGCCCGCTCGCCGCGATCACCGCGAGCAGCACCGCCAGCGGGGCCCTGCGCCGCCACACGAGCGGGACGACGGTGAGCGTGGTCAGTCCGTACGCCGGCCAGGTCGCCGGTTCGAGTTCCGGGCCGCGCGGCACCACGAACGGCATCGTCATCGCCGCCTGCACGAGCAGCGCCAGGCCGATGTCGACCGCCCATGGATTGGCCTCGGCCCGGGACCGCAGCCGGTCCCGGAGCAGCCGTGCGCGGGCCCCCGCGTCCCGCGTTCCCGCCGTCCCCCGTATCCGCATTACGGCTTGCGCGCCACCGCTCCGTACTGGGCGACGTCCGCCGCCTCCGGCGCCTGCCAGCGGGCGCAGGACACGATGCCCGGCTCCAGGAGGTCGAGGCCGTCGAGGAAGGAGGCGAACTCGGCGCGGCTGCGGGCGGTGATCGGCGGGGTGGCGTTGGCGTTCCAGAACTCCATGGCCGCCACGTTGGCCTCGCCGCCCAACTCGGGGTCGTACGTCGGATGCGTGACGACCAGATAACTCCCGGACGGCACCGCGTCCATGAGGGTCCGGACGATCGCGCGGGCCTCGTCGAGGTCGAGGACGAAGTTGAGGATGCCCAGTATCAGCACGGCGACCGGCCGCGAGAGGTCGAGCGTGCCGGCGGCCGCCGCGAGGATCCGCCCGGGGTCGCGGGCGTCGGCGTCCACGTACTCCGTACGGCCCTCGGGCGTGCCGGTGAGCAGCGCGCGGGCGTGGGTCAGGACGATCGGGTCGTTGTCGACGTAGACGATCCGGGAGTCCGGCGCGATCCGCTGGGCGACCTCGTGGGTGTTGTCGGCGGTGGGCAGTCCGGTGCCGATGTCCAGGAACTGGCGGATGCCGGCCTCCGCGGTCAGCCGGGTCACCGCCCGGCCGAGGAAGGCGCGGTCGGCGCGGGCCACGGCGCCGATGCTCGGGTGGAAGGCGGTGACCCGGTCGCCGACCTCCCGGTCCACCGGGTAGTAGTCCTTGCCGCCGAGCCAGTAGTTCCACACGCGGGCGTTGTGCGCGATGTCGGTGCGGATCCTGTCGTTCATGCACGGCCCTTTCGCACGACGGCGGCCAGCGTGTCGATCCGATTGGTGGTGATCGAATCGACCCCGTTCCCGATCAGCTTACGCATGTTCCGTTTCGTGTCGGGGGTCCACACCGAGACCAGGAGGCCGGCCCGGTGCACCCGCTCGACCAGCTGCCGACTCGCCAGGCCGAAGCGGTAGTTGAGCCACCTCGGGCGCACCGCGTCGAGCAGCACCGGGCGCGGCGGGGCCAGCGTGTTCCAGGTCAGCGCGATCTCCGCGGCCGGGTCGGCGGCCCGGACGTCGAGCATGGCCGTGCCGCCCGCGCAGTAGTAGACGCGCTCGCTCGCGCCGCACTCGCGCACCGTGCCGACGATCTTCCGGACCGAGGCGTCGTTCCCGCCCGGCAGGTCCAGCATCAGCCGGTGCGGGCCGGCCGCGATCAGCGCCTCGCGCAGCGTCGGCACCCCGTCCTCGGTGATCTCCCGCAGCTCGTCGAGGGTCAGCCCGGCCAGCCGCCGGTCGAACCCCCACAGCCGCTTCAGGGTGTCGTCGTGCAGCAGCACCGGGACGCCGTCCTCGGTGAGCCGGACGTCGACCTCCACCGCGTCCGCGCCCCGCTCGAACGCCGAGACGATCGAGGGGACGGTGTTCTCGCGGACGCGGTAGGGGTCGCCGCGATGGCCGACGACGGTGACTGGGGTATCCATGGCCCCATTCTCCCGGGCGTCAGGCCGACAGCCAGCGCTCCGTGTACGTGTCGATCTCCTCGGTGAGCCGCGCCTTGCCGGCCTCGTCGAGGAAGGAGGCCTCCACCGCGTTCTTCGCGAGCGCCGCGAGACCGCGCTCGTCCAGACCGAGCAGCCGGGCGGCCACCGCGTACTCGTTGTTGAGGTCGCTGCCGAACATCGGCGGGTCGTCGCTGTTGATCGTGACGAGCACCCCGGCCTCCACCATCTGCTTGACGGGGTGGTCCTCCAGGCGTTCCACGGCGCGGGTCGCGATGTTCGAGGTGGGGCACACCTCCAGGGCGATCCGGTGCTCCGCCAGGTACTTCAGGAGCTCCGGGTCCTGGACCGAGCTGGTGCCGTGGCCGATGCGCTCGGCGCCCAGCTCGTTGATCGCGTCCCAGACCGTCTCCGGGCCGGTGGTCTCGCCGGCGTGCGGCACGGACCGCAGCCCGGCCGCCCGCGCCCGGTCGAAGTACGGCTTGAACTGCGGGCGCGGCACACCGATCTCCGGTCCGCCGAGGCCGAACGAGACCAGACCCTCGGGGCGCAGCTCGACGGCGAGCCGCGCCGTCTCCTCGGCCGCCTCGAGACCCGCCTCGCCGGGGATGTCGAAGCACCAGCGCAGCACCACGCCGAGCTCCTTCTCGGCCGCGAGCCGGGCGTCCTCGATGGCGGCCATGAAGGCGCGCTCGTCGATGCCGCGGCGGGTCGAGCTGTACGGGGTGATGGTCAGCTCCGCGTAGCGGATGTTCTGCCGGGCCATGTCCCGGGCCACCTCGAAGGTGAGCAGCCGCACGTCCTCCGGGGTGCGGACCAGGTCCACGACGGAGAGATAGACCTCGATGAAGTGGGCGAAGTCGGTGAAGGTGAAGTAGTCCGTCAGGGCCTCGGGATCGGTCGGAACCTTGGAGTCCGGGTGACGGGCCGCCAGCTCGGCGACGATACGGGGCGAGGCGGAGCCGACGTGGTGGACGTGCAGCTCGGCCTTGGGCAGCCCCGCGATGAAGGCGTGAAGGTCGGTCATCAGGTCATCGTAGGCCGGAGGGCTGACCCGTCCCCCGTATGGCGTAGGCCGTAGCATGGCGTGACCACGATGGGGGAGGCCCATGTCCGAGAACAACGACCAGCCGGTGGACCCGTGGGCGCCGCCGAACCAGGACGGCGTCGAACTGAGCAAGCCCACGCCCACACCGCCGCCGGTGCACGACCAGCCCACCATGGCGGCGATGCCGGGCGCCGAGCTGCCGCCGCCGCCCGCCGCGCCGGGCGGCAGCTTCGGATACCCGACCGCCCCGCCGACGCCCACGCCCGCGGCCGGCACGCCCGGGTACGGCTACCCGCCGGCGCCGGCCCCCGCCCCGTACCCCGGTTACGGAGCGGGTTACGGCGGTCAGCCGCCGGGCTGGGGCCAGTCCCCGTCCAACGGCATGGGCACGGCCGGCATGGTCGTCGGCATCATCGCCGTGGTCATCTTCTGCTTCTACGGGCTGCCCAGCCTGATCCTCGGCATCCTCGCCCTGATCTTCGGCATCGTCGGCAAGAAGCGGGTGCAGCGCGGCGAGGCCAACAACAGCGGCCAGGCCACCGCGGGCATCGTGCTCGGCGCGATCGGCATCGTGCTCGGCATCGCGATGATCGTCTTCTACGTCTGGATCTTCGCCAACGCCGACGAGTGGGAGGAGAGCGGCAAGGACCCCTGGGAGACGTCGCTCGTCGTCGAGGGGCGCCGCTAGCGCCTGAGGGCGCCGCACGCTCGAAACACCGGTGAACGGGGGCTGCTCACGCGGCCCCCGTCCCCGTCTCCGGCCTTCTCCAGTGCCGCTCACCGCAGCCGCTCGCGCGCCTCCATCAGCGCGAAGCCCAGCAGGTTCTCGCCGCGCCACCGGTCCGGGTCCATGGCGCGCGGGTCGTCCGCCGCGAGCCCGATGCCCCAGATCCGGTCCACCGGGCTGGCCTCCACCAGGATCCGGGTGCCGGTGCCGAGCAGGAAGGCCTGCAGGGCCGGGTCGGAGGCGAACTTGTGGACGCTGCCCGCCACGACGATGCCGAAGCGCTCGCGCCGCCACACCTCCTCGTCGAAGCCGCGGACCAGCCGGCCCGCCTTCTTCGCCTGCGCCGGAGAGGCCGCCGCGAGCGCCGCCCGTTCCGCCTCGGGGTCGTCGAAGAGCCGCGCCTTGCCGGCCATCATCCAGTGCTCGGCGGTCGCGTAACGCACGCCGTCCACCACGAAGGGCGCCGGCCACCACTGGCTCAGACAGCTCGCCGACAGACGCCCGTCGGGGTGCGGCCGGTGCCCCCAGAAGTGCAGCCACTTCACCCGTCCGCCGCTTCTGACCTGCTGTTTCAAGGATTCGAGATCGTTCATGCACGCCACTGTTCCAGTTGCCACGGACACTCCGTACGGCAATTTCCCGCCGTCCTCGACACATTGATCGACCGAATCCGTCGCGTAACCAAAAGGCAACAACGGAATCACTTGTTGGACCGGATGCCCTCTGTCAGGATCGGCACTCAACTCGAGCTGGAACAACGGAGAGCGTCATGGGCAACCGCTTCCAGGCGTCGGACCGCTTCGCGGACGGCGCGCAGTACATCGGCGGGCGGCTCCGCCCCGGCACCTCGGACACCGAGCACGGCGTCGTCGACCCGGCGACGGGGGAGACCGTCCTCACGTACACCCTCGCCTCGGCCGACGACGTCGACGCGGCCGTGACCGCCGCCGCCGAGGCCTTCCCCGGCTGGGCCGGCGCCACCCCCGGCGAGCGCTCCGACGCGCTGCACCGCTTCGCCGGAGTGCTCGCCGAGCGGGCCGAGGAGTTCGCGCAGGCCGAGTCCCTCCAGTGCGGCAAGCCCATCAAGCTGACCCGCGAGTTCGACGTGCCCGGCACCGTCGACAACACCGCCTTCTTCGCGGGCGCCGCCCGGCACCTCCAGGGCCAGTCGGCCGGCGAGTACTCCGGCGACCACACCTCGTACGTACGGCGCGAGCCGATCGGCGTCGTCGGCTCCATCGCCCCGTGGAACTACCCGCTGCAGATGGCCGCCTGGAAGATCCTGCCGGCCGTCGCCGCCGGCAACACCGTCGTCCTGAAGCCCGCCGAGCTGACCCCGCTGACCTCGCTGATGTTCGCCCAGGCGGCCACCGAGGCCGGCCTGCCCGACGGCGTGATCAACATCGTCAACGGCGCCGGACGGGTCGCCGGCGAGCACCTGGTCGGACACCCGGGCGTCGCCATGACCTCCTTCACCGGCTCCACCGGCGTCGGCAAGCGGGTCGCCGAGATCGCCACCGCCACCGTCAAGCGGCTCCACCTGGAGCTCGGCGGCAAGGCCCCGTTCCTGGTCTTCGACGACGCCGACCTGGAGGCCGCCGCGCACGGCGCCGTCGCCGCCTCCCTCATCAACAGCGGCCAGGACTGCACCGCCGCCACCCGCGCCTACGTCCAGCGGCCGCTGTTCGACGCCTTCGTCGCCCGGGTCGCCGAACTCATGGAGACGGTGCGCCTCGGCGACCCCTTCGACCCGTCGACCGACCTCGGCCCGCTCGTCAGCCACGCCCAGCGCGACCGGGTGGCCGGCTTCGTGGAGCGGGCCCGCGCCTACGCGACCGTCGTCACCGGCGGCGAAGCCCCTGGTGGCGAACTCAAGAACGGCGCATACTACCGACCCACCCTGATCACCGGCGCCCCGCAGGACAGCGAGGTCGTGCAGTCGGAGATCTTCGGGCCGGTCCTGGTGGCCCTGCCCTTCGACGGCGACGACGAGGGCATCCGGCTCGCCAACGACACCCCGTACGGCCTCGCCGCCTCCGCCTGGAGCCGCGACGTCTTCCGGGCGAACCGGGCCACCCGCGAGATCAAGGCCGGCTGCGTCTGGGTCAACGACCACATCCCGATCATCAGCGAGATGCCCCACGGCGGCTACAAGGCCTCGGGCTTCGGAAAGGACATGTCGGCCTACTCCTTCGAGGAGTACACGCAGGTCAAGCACGTCATGTACGACAACACGGCGGTGGCGGCCAAGGACTGGCACCGCACGATCTTCGGGGACCGTCCGTAACGATATGCGGCTACCGCCGCGTGGGAGCGCCGTCCGACCAGCGGCATCCACTCACCCCTCCGGAAGGGCACAGCGCATGGAGCAGTACCAGTCCGACAGCCTGTCGGCCGCGCAGACGGCGGCGATACGGCGCAGCCTCACCAGCGGCCGGGGCGCCCTCAGCCGCCGCTCGATGCTGCGCGCCGGCGGCGTCGGCGCGCTCACCCTCGGCGGCCTCGCCGGGCTGAGCGCCTGCGGCATCCCGCCGGCCAAGCGGGAGGGCAACGGTCCCGCGTCCATCGACGTGTCGGCCAAGGAGAAGAGCGTCGCCTTCTCCAACTGGACCGAGTACATGGACGTGAGCGAGGACGAGAAATCCCGCCCCACGCTGGACGCGTTCCGGAAGCGGACCGGGATCACGGTCAAATACACCGAGGACATCAACGACAACGTCGAGTTCTTCGGCAAGATCAAGCCGCAGCTCGCGGCCGGCCAGGACACCGGCCGTGACCTGATCTGCGTCACCGACTGGCTGGCCGCCCGGATCATCCGGCTCGGCTGGGCGCAGAAGCTGGACCCGGCCAACCTGCCGAACGCCTACGCCAACCTCTCCCCGCAGTTCCGCCGCCCCGACTGGGACCCGGGCCGCTCCTACTCGTACCCCTGGACCGGCATCTCCACCGTCATCGCCTACAACGTGAAGGCGACCGGCGGGAAGAAGGTCGACTCGGTCACCCAGCTGCTCGACGACCCCGCCCTCAAGGGCCGGGTCGGCTTCCTCACCGAGATGCGCGACTCGGTCGGCATGACCCTCCTCGACATGGGCAAGGACCCGGGCCACTTCACCGACGCCGACTACGACGCGGCGATCGGGCGCCTCCAGAAGGGCGTCGACAAGAAGCAGATCCGGCGCTTCACCGGCAACGACTACACCTCCGACCTCGACAAGGGCGACCTCGCGGCCTGTCTCGCCTGGGCCGGCGACATCATCCAGCTCCAGGCCGACAACCCGGACATCCGCTACGCCATTCCGTCCGCCGGCTACATCACGTCCACCGACAACCTGCTCGTCCCCGCGCAGGCCCGGCACAAGACGAACGCCGAGAAGCTCATCGACTACTACTACGAGCTCCCGGTCGCCGCCCAGCTCGCCGCGTACATCAACTACGTGTGCCCGGTCGACGGCGTGAAGGACGAACTCGCCAAGATCGACCCCGAGCTGGCCGCCAACACCCTGATCCTCCCGGACAAGGCGATGGCCGCGAAGTCCCGCGCCTTCCGCTCGCTCAGCAGCGCCGAGGAGACGGCGTACGAGGAGAAGTTCGCCAAGCTCATCGGCGCCTGACCGCCCGCCGCCCGCCTGCCCTCCCCTTCACGAACCGGGACCGCAACCCATGACTGAGAACACCACCGGCGGCGACGTCCGTCTGGCCGGCATCAGCAAGTCCTACGGCTCCTTCACCGCCGTCCACCCGCTCGACCTGACCATCCCGCAGGGCTCCTTCTTCGCCCTGCTCGGCGCGTCCGGCTGCGGCAAGACGACCACGCTGCGGATGATCGCCGGCCTGGAGGACCCGACCACCGGCACCGTCTTCCTCGGCGACCGGGACGTCACCGACCTCCCCCCGTACAAGCGGCCGGTGAACACCGTCTTCCAGTCCTACGCGCTCTTCCCGCACATGGACGTCTTCGAGAACGTCGCCTTCGGTCTGCGCCGGCGCGGCATCGCGTCGGTCAAGAAGCAGGTCGACGAGATGCTGGAGCTCGTCCAGCTCGGCGACAAGGCCAGGCACAAGCCGCACCAGCTCTCCGGCGGCCAGCAGCAGCGCGTCGCCGTCGCCCGCGCGCTCATCAACCACCCGCAGGTGCTGCTCCTCGACGAGCCGCTCGGCGCCCTCGACCTCAAGCTGCGCCGCCAGATGCAGCTGGAGCTCAAGCGCATCCAGACCGAGGTCGGCATCACCTTCGTGCACGTCACCCACGACCAGGAGGAGGCCATGACGATGGCCGACCAGGTCGCGGTCATGAACGGCGGCCGGGTCGAGCAGCTCGGCGACCCCGCCGACCTGTACGAGAACCCGCAGACCACCTTCGTCGCCAACTTCCTCGGCACCTCCAACCTCATCGAGGCCGAGGTCGCCGAGACCGGCGGCGACCTCCTGGTCACCGCCGGCGGCGGCAAGCTCAAGGTGCCCGGCGAGCGCTGTACCGCCGCCGTCCGGGTGGGCGGCAAGGTCCTGGTCGGGGTGCGGCCCGAGAAGATCTCCCTGGCGCACGCCGACGACGCCGGTGAGATCGCCGACGGCCGCAACCGGGTCACCGGCCGGATCGCCGAGTCCTCCTTCATCGGCGTGTCGACCCAGTACGTGGTGAACTCGCCCGCCGGCGCCGAGCTGCACGTGTACGAGCAGAACATCGAGCGCGACACCCGCCTGGTGCCCGGCGCCGAGGTCGTCCTGCACTGGAACCCGGCGCACACCTTCGGCCTCGACGCGGCCCAGGACATCGACGCGGGCGTGGAGACGGTGGAGGACGCCGCATGACCGCGACCCTGATAAAGGAGGCGCCGCCGGCCGAGGAGCCGGTGCTGCGCAGGCCCTCCACCCGCAAGCGGCTGGTGCCCTACTGGCTGCTGCTGCCCGGCATCCTGTGGCTGCTCGTCTTCTTCGCGCTGCCGATGGTCTACCAGGCCTCCACCTCGGTGCAGACCGGCTCCCTGGAGAAGGGCTTCGAGGTCACCTGGCACTTCCAGACCTACTGGGACGCCTTCCAGGAGTACTGGCCGCAGTTCGTCCGCTCGCTGCTGTACGCCGGCACCGCGACCCTGCTGTGCCTGCTGCTCGGCTACCCCCTGGCGTACCTCATCGCCTTCAAGGCCGGCCGCTGGCGCAATCTGCTGCTCGTGCTCGTCATCGCGCCCTTCTTCACCAGCTTCCTGATCCGGACGCTGGCCTGGAAGACGATCCTCGCCGACGACAGCCTGGTGGTCGACGCGCTGAACACGCTGCACGTCCTCGACGTGACCAGCTGGCTGGGCTGGACCGAGGGCAGCCGGGTGCTCGCCACCCCGATGGCCGTGGTCTGCGGCCTCACGTACAACTTCCTGCCCTTCATGATCCTGCCCCTCTACACCTCCCTGGAGCGGATCGACGGGCGGCTCCACGAGGCCGCGCAGGACCTCTACGCCTCGCCCGCCACCACCTTCCGCAAGGTGACCTTCCCGCTGTCGATGCCCGGCGTCGTCTCCGGCACCCTGCTCACCTTCATCCCGGCCAGCGGCGACTACGTCAACGCCGAACTCCTCGGCTCCACCGACACCAAGATGGTCGGCAACGTCATCCAGTCGCAGTTCCTGCGCGTCCTGGACTACCCGACGGCCGCCGCCCTCTCCTTCATCCTCATGGCGATCGTGCTGTTCATGGTCACCGTCTACATCCGCCGGGCGGGAACGGAGGACCTGGTCTGATGCGTTGGATCCGACAGCACCTCGTCGTCATCGCGGGCCTGCTGACGCTCGCGTACATGATCCTGCCGAACGTCGTGGTCATGGTCTTCTCGTTCAACAAGCCGAACGGGCGCTTCAACTACGCGTGGCAGCAGTTCTCGCTCGACGCCTGGAAGGACCCCTGCGGGGTCGCCGACATGTGCGAGTCGCTCACCCTCTCGCTGCAGATCGCCGCGTGGGCCACGGTCGGCGCGGTCGTGCTCGGCACGATGATCGCCTTCGCGCTGGTCCGCTACCGCTTCCGGGCGCGCGGCGCGATCAACTCGCTGATCTTCCTGCCGATGGCCATGCCCGAGGTCGTGATGGCCGCCTCGCTGCTCACCCTGTTCCTCAACATGGGCGCGGAGCTGGGCTTCTGGACGATTCTGATCGCCCACATCATGTTCTGTCTGTCGTTCGTCGTGACCGCCGTCAAGGCGCGCGTGATGTCCATGGACCCGCGTCTGGAGGAGGCCGCGCGCGACCTCTACGCGGGCCCGGCGCAGACCTTCCTGCGGGTGACCCTGCCGATCGCGGCGCCCGGCATCGCGGCCGGCGCGCTGCTCGCCTTCGCGCTGTCGTTCGACGACTTCATCATCACCAACTTCAACGCGGGCTCCACCGTCACCTTCCCCATGTTCGTCTGGGGCTCGGCGCAGCGCGGAACACCCGTTCAGATCAACGTCATCGGCACGGCGATGTTCGTCATCGCGGTACTGGTGGTCGTGGCCGGTCAGATCGTCACGAACCGGCGCAAGAAAACGGCAACAGCCTGACATCAGCGCCCGGCCCGCGGCGAGCGGGCCGGGCACCGAAGGAGTTGGAAACCATGGCCCCAGTCGCCATGCGTCTCGCTGCACAATCTCTCTCCGACGCCCAGCCCGTCCCCTTCTGGCTGGAAGACCCCGGCAAGCCCGGAGCCCTGCCCGCCCTCACCGGCACCGAGCGCTGCGACCTGCTCGTGGTGGGCGGCGGCTACAGCGGACTGTGGACCGCGCTCCTCGCCAAGGAGCGCGACCCCTCCCGGGACGTCGTACTCATCGAAGGCCGCGAGGTGGGCTGGGCCGCCTCGGGCCGCAACGGCGGCTTCTGCGCCGCCTCCCTCACCCACGGCCTCGGCAACGGGCTCGCCCGCTGGCCGCGGGAGCTCGCGAAGCTGGAGCGGATGGGCGAGGCCAACCTCGACGCCATCGAGGCCGCCGTCGCCCGCTACTCCCTGGACTGCGACTTCGAGCGCTCCGGCGAGATCGACGTGGCCACCGAGCCCTACCAGCTCGACGAGCTGCACGAGCTGTACGAGGAGGCCGACGGACTCGGTCTGGCCGGCGGCCTGGAGCTCCTGGACCGCGACGCGCTGCGCGCCGAGGTCGACTCGCCCACCTTCCTCGGCGGCCTGTGGGACCGCCGCGGAGTCGCCATGCTGCACCCTGCCAAGCTGGCCTGGGGCCTCAAGCGGGCCTGCCGCGAGCTCGGCGTGCGGATCTTCGAGAACACCCCGGCGCTCGACCTGCTGCCGGCCGGCGGCGGCATGGCGGTGCGCACCCCGTACGGCCGGGTCGCGGCCCGCCGGGTCGCGCTCGGCACCAATGTCTTCCCGTCCCTGGTCAAGCGGGTGCGGCACTACACCGTCCCGGTGTACGACTACGCGCTGATGACGGAGCCGCTGAGCGCCGAGCAGCTGGCCGCGGTCGGCTGGAAGAACCGGCAGGGCCTCGGCGACTCCGCCAACCAGTTCCACTACTTCCGGATCACCGCCGACCACCGCATCCTGTGGGGCGGTTACGACGCGGTCTACCGTTTCGGCGGCAAGGTGGCGGCCGAGATGGACCACCGCCCGGAGACCTATCTGAAGCTGGCCCAGCACTTCTTCACCTGCTTCCCGCAGCTGGAGGGCCTGCGCTTCAGCCATGCCTGGGGCGGGGCGATCGACACCTGCTCGCGCTTCTCGGCCTTCTTCGGCACGGCCCACCAGGGCAAGGTGGCGTACGCCGCCGGATACACCGGCCTCGGCGTGGGCGCGACCCGCTTCGGCGCCGACGTGATGCTGGACCTGCTGTCGGGGGAGCGCACCGAGCGGACCGAGCTCGACATGGTGCGGTCCAAGCCGCTGCCGTTCCCGCCGGAGCCGATCGCCTGGGCGGGCATCGGGCTGACCAAGTGGTCGCTCGCGCGCGCCGACGAGAACGGCGGCCGGCGGAACCTGTGGCTGAAGACGATGGACAAGCTGGGGCTCGGCTTCGACAGCTGACCCCGCATCAGGAGGTGTGACGCAGGTCACAACCGACAGGTAGGAAACCCGCGTCATAGCCGCGGGCCCGCGCCCTCTCTCCGTACGGACACCGCACCTGGCGGGTCCGTACGAGGAGAGGGTTTTTCGTGATGACTGGTACGGGTACGGGGACGGGAACCGGTTCGGGCGCGGGCACCGGTTCGGGCGCGGGGACCGGTTCGGCGGGTGCCAGGGCCGTGGTGGAGTGGCTCGCCTCGGTCGCGCCGGACCCCGACGCCTGCCGCTGGGAGTGGGAGCGCAACCCGCACGGGGTCGCCCTGCTGCCCGCCGGGCGCCGCTGGGACGTGCTGATCCTGCCGTCCGAGCTGGGCTATCCCACGCTCGACGTGCTCACCCGGCTCGTCGACCGGCCCGGCCCGGTCCTGGCCGACTTCGGCGACTCCCGGATGGGCTTCTTCGTGCCACCGGGCACCGCGACCCGCTGGCTCGGCACCGGTGTGCGCAGCGCGGGCCCCGGCACCTGGATCGTCGTCCCGTACCCGGGCCGGGTGACCGGCGGGGTGCGCTGGCTGGTGACCCCGGACGCCTCGGGCACCCTCACCGACCCCGCGCTGCTCGAACTCGCGATGCACGAGGCCGCCGGGCAACTGGCCCGTGGGCAGGGGTGACCGGTCGCGTCCAGAGGTCTTGACCACTCGATTGGTCTGGACCATGCTGTGGCGCGCTCCCCCTCGATTCCCCCACCCCCGGAGGCAGTTGTGGCCCGCACCAGACCTCTCTCCCTCGCCGTGGCGGGCGTGCTCGCCGCCGGCGGCCTCGTGGCCCTGACCCCCCTCGCCCAGGCCGCCGACACCGAACTCGCCCGCAACGGAGGCTTCGAATCCGGCCTGGACGGCTGGAGCTGTACGGCCGGCAGCGGAGCCGTCGTCTCCTCACCCGTGCACGGCGGGACGAAGGCCCTGCAGGCCACCCCGGCCGGCAACGACAACGCCAAGTGCTCCCAGACCGTCACCGTGAAGCCCAACTCGACCTACACGCTCAGCGGCTGGGTGCGCGGCTCCTACGTCTACCTCGGCGCGTCCGGCACCGGCGCCGCCACCGGCGACCCGTACACCTGGACCCAGTCCGCGCCCGACTGGCAGAAGCTCTCCACCAGCTTCACCACCGGCGCGTCCACCACCTCCGTGACGCTGTACACCCACGGCTGGTACGGCACCGGGGCCTACGTCGCCGACGACCTGTCGCTGCTCGGCCCCGGCGGCGACCCGGTGCAGATACCGGCCACCCCGACCGGGCTCACCGCCGGGTCCGCGACCTCCAGTTCGGTGAGCCTGTCCTGGCCGGCCGTCGCCAACGCCACCTCGTACAAGGTCTACAAGGACGGCGCGCTCGCCGGGACGGTCACCGGCACCTCGTACACCGCCACCGGACTCGCGGCCGCCACCGCGTACAGCTTCCAGATCTCCGCCGCCAACAGCGCGGGCGAGTCGGCGAAGTCCGCCGCCGTCACCGCCACCACCACATCCGGAGGCGGCGGGGGAGGGGGCGGCGGGCAGCTGCCCGCGCACGCCCTCGTCGGCTATCTCCACGCCAGCTTCGCCAACGGCTCCGGCTACACCCGGATGGCCGACGTGCCCGACTCCTGGGACGTCATCAACCTGGCCTTCGGCGAGCCGACCTCGGTGACCTCCGGCGACATCCGGTTCAGCCTGTGCCCGCAGACCGAGTGCCCGAACGTGGAATCCCTCGCCGACTTCAAGGCCGCCATCAAGGCCAAGCAGGCCGCCGGCAAGAAGGTCCTCATCTCCATCGGCGGCCAGAACGGCCAGGTCCAGCTCGCCACCACCGCCGCCCGCGACACCTTCGTCTCCTCGGTCTCGAAGATCATCGACGAGTACGGCCTCGACGGCCTCGACATCGACTTCGAGGGCCACTCGCTCTCCCTGCAGACCGGCGACACCGACTTCCGCAACCCGACCAGCCCGGTCATCGTCAACCTGATCTCCGCGGTGAAGACCCTCAAGGCCAAGTACGGCACGAAGTTCGTGCTCGCCATGGCCCCGGAGACCTTCTTCGTGCAGCTCGGCTACCAGTACTACGGCTCCGGCCCCTGGGGTGGCCAGGACCCGCGCGCCGGCGCCTATCTGCCGGTCATCCACGCCCTGCGCGACGACCTCACCCTGCTGCACGTCCAGGACTACAACTCGGGCTCCATCATGGGCCTCGACAACCAGTACCACTCCATGGGCGGCGCCGACTTCCACATCGCCATGACCGACATGCTGCTCACCGGCTTCCCGGTGGCCGGCAACACCGACCACGTCTTCCCGGCCCTCCGCCCCGACCAGGTCGCCATCGGCCTGCCCGCCTCCACCCAGGCAGGCAACGGCCACACCAGCCCCTCCGAGGTGAACAAGGCCCTGGACTGCCTCACCAAGAAGACCAACTGCGGCAGCTACCAGACCCACGGGACCTGGCCCGGCCTGCGCGGCCTGATGACCTGGTCGATCAACTGGGACCGCTACAACAGCTGGGAGTTCAGCCGGAACTTCGACTCGTACTTCCCGTAGAGCGCTGCCACGTGGAGCTGACCCGCAGGATCAGCACCCCGAGGCAGAGACTGGCCAGGACGTCCAGCGGCCAGTGAAAGCCCCGCAGGACCAGACCGGTGCCCGTCACCGCCGTGAGCACGGCGGCGACGGGCACCAGGCGTCGGGACACCAGGAAGGCCGCGCCGAAGTACGCCACCAGCGCCGTGGCGGTGTGGCCGGAGGGGTAGTAGCCGTGCGCCCAGGGCTCCAGGGGGCCGGGGCGGGCCGTCCATTCCTTCAGGGGGATCACCAGGAGGGGGACGGCGGCCATCGCGAGGCCCGCGTACAGGGCCGCGAGCCGGCGGCCGCGCCGGACGGCGTACGCCATGGCGGCGGCGAGGACCGGGAGGGCGACCGTCATGTTGCCGAGGTCGGAGGCGGCTTCGCTCAGCCCGCGCGGGACCGTGTCCACCAGGGCGCGGGAGAGGCGTTCGTCCAGCCGGGCGAGCGGGCCGCCGACCAGGACCTGCCAGGTGGCGACGGAGAGAACGACGATCGCCCAGAAGACAGCCGACAGCCCCGGAACAGGGGGGGTGGTTCCGGGGCGGTCGCCTGGACCGGGCTGCCGCGCGCCCCGGGGGGTGTGGGGCGGGCGGCCATCCGATCGGTGAGGAGTTCCGGAGCCCAGGGCTCCAGTGGTGTGCGCGAAGGCACGGTGCGGACGGGGCTGGGGAGGCTCCGCCCAGGGTGTTTCTCTCATCTGCAGAAACCGTACGGCACGAAGAGGGGGACCGACAGCCGGAACTCCATCCCGCCATCGGCCCCCCACAGCTTCTTCACACAGGGTG
This sequence comes from Streptomyces fradiae, assembly GCF_041270065.1. Classification (NCBI taxonomy): domain Bacteria; kingdom Bacillati; phylum Actinomycetota; class Actinomycetes; order Kitasatosporales; family Streptomycetaceae; genus Streptomyces; species Streptomyces fradiae. The sequence goes on from NZ_CP065958.1 coordinate 5,862,005, forward strand.
TCAGAAGCCGCTGTCGGCCGTCAGATCCGGTCGGATCGTCAGATCGTGGCGAGCGCTGCCTCGATGACGTCCAGACCCTCGTTGAGCAGGTCCTCGCCGATGACCAGCGGCGGCAGGAAGCGCAGCACGTTGCCGTAGGTGCCGCAGGTGAGGACGAGCACGCCCTCGTTGTGGCAGTACTTGGCGAGCGCGGCGGCGGCCTCGGCGTGCGGCTCCTTCGTCGCCGGGTCCTTCACCAGCTCGATGGCGATCATGGCGCCGCGGCCGCGGATGTCACCGATGACCGGGAACTTCTCCTGCATCTGGGTGAGGCGGCCCTTCATGACCTCCTCGATGCGCTTGGCCTTGCCGTTGAGGTCGAGCTCCTTCATGGTCTCGATGGCGCCGAGCGCACCGGCGCAGGCCACCGGGTTGCCGCCGTAGGTGCCGCCGAGGCCGCCACCGTGCACGGAGTCCATGATCTCGGCGCGACCGGTCACGGCGGCGAGCGGCAGACCGCCCGCGATGCCCTTGGCAGTGGTGATCAGGTCCGGGACGATGCCCTCGTCCTCGCACGCGAACCACTGGCCGGTGCGGCAGAAGCCCGCCTGGATCTCGTCGGCGACGAAGACGATGCCGTTGTCGTTGGCGAACTTCACGATCGCCGGCAGGAAGCCCTTGGCCGGCTCGATGAAGCCGCCCTCGCCGAGGACCGGCTCGATGACGATCGCGGCGACGTTGTCGGCGCCGATCTGCTTGGTGATGTTGTCGATCGCCTGGGCGGCGGCCTCGGGGCCGGCGTTCTCGGCACCGGTGGGCCAGCGGTAGCCGTAGGCGACCGGCACGCGGTAGACCTCGGGCGCGAACGGACCGAAGCCCTGCTTGTACGGCATGTTCTTCGCCGTCATGCCCATGGTGAGGTTCGTACGGCCGTGGTAGCCGTGGTCGAAGACGACGACGGCCTGGCGCTTGGTGTACGAGCGGGCGATCTTCACCGCGTTCTCGACGGCCTCGGCGCCCGAGTTGAACAGGGCCGACTTCTTGGCGTGGTCGCCCGGGGTCAGCTCGGCCAGCGCCTCGCAGACCTCCACGTAACCCTCGTACGGCGTCACCATGAAACAGGTGTGGGTGAAGTCCTGGAGCTGCGCGGAGGCGCGGCGCACGACGGCCTCGGCGGAGGCGCCCACAGAGGTCACGGCGATGCCGGAACCGAAGTCGATCAGCAGGTTGCCGTCGACGTCCTCGATGATGCCGCCGCCGGCCCGCTTGGTGAACACCGGCAGCGTGGAGCCCACGCCACCGGCGACCGTGTCGAGGCGGCGGGCCTGAAGCTCCTGCGACTTCGGGCCGGGGATGGCGGTGACGACGCGCCGCTCCTGCGGGACAGCGTTCATGCGGGGCTCCTGGGATGTTCCGGGGGTGTTCTGGACGCACTTGCGGGTTTCCTCCGCAGGCTAGGCGCGGCGGAGGGGGAGAGGCATGCGCCGATAGGGAGTGTTGCGGGGTGTGTCGTTGTCCGTGGTGGACATGGCGGCGTACGGGCCGGCGCTCGGGCGCCGGTCCGGCGAATCCCCTCCGGGGCGGCCCGGGCCCACTAGATTGACGGTGGCACAGTGGCGGCGACCTGGCTGGTCAGGGGGCAGGGGTTCATGGAGACCGACGGTACGTACGAGCCGAGCGACACCCGGGGCGCGGGCGTCCCCCGCCCGGCCACCCCGCCGGAGGCACCCGTTCCGCCACCCGTGCACCCGCCGGTGCCGTCCGCGCCCCCGGCGCCGTCCGCGGCCCCGCCCGTGCCCTCCGCACCGCCGAAGCCGGTGGGCGCGCCGGGCGCGTCCGGGGTCCCGGTGAGCCGGGTCGCGGCCTGGCTGGACGCGCCGAGGCCGGAAGCGGGGGTCGGCATCTGGCGCTACCGGCACGAGGAGGTGGAAGAGGCGCCGGAGCGGCTCGCGCCGGTGACGGTCGCGGGGATGCTGATCCCGTTGGTCGTTCTGCTTCTGGCCTGGTCGGCCTGGAACTCCAACAGCTTCCCCTACCAGGGGGAGCTGCTGTGGGCGCTGACCCCCCGGGACTGGTGGTACCCGGGCAGCCTCTCCCCGGTGGACTGGCACGGTGAGGCCGCGCGTGCCATCTACGACGGGGTGATCTTCTTCGTTCTCGTCGGCATGATGGCCTTCCTCGGTTCCTGGAGCACGGTCGTTCGGCACTATCTCAACCGGTTCCGCCCAAGAATGCGTGGCGCCATCACGGTAGTGATGGCAATCGGTGCTCTGGCTCTCGTGTGGCCGGACACCTTCGGCCTCGGCTGGGACCCCGTGCCCCTCGTGAAGGCAGTACTCCTGCTCGCCGCCCTTCTCACGGGCAGCTTGGACCTCTTCACGTCGCCCTTCGCCGTCTACACCCTCTACACCCTGATCACCCTCCTCGTCCTCTGGCCCTTCGCCCGCCTCGGCGACTGGTGGGGCCTGCTGCGCGCCCACCGCGCCCGCAAGACACCCGTCGTCCCCAGCACACCCACCGGCCCCGTCGTCCCGCCCTCCCAGTGGCCCGCCCTGCGCGCGGCCGGCGAGCAGCGCGCCGCCGACGTGCTCGCCGCCGAGGTCGCCGAGGGGCGCATGAACGACGTCGACTGCGCCCGGGTGAACCGCGCCTGGCGGGACAGCGAGCGCGACCAGGTGCGCCGCGCCGCGCTCGTCGGGAAGCTGCTCCGGGACGGCGCCGCCGCCGGCGCGCACCCCTCCGGCGAGCGGGACCTGCCGGGCCGCGCCGCCACCCACGACCTGCTGCTCGGGCAGGTCCGGGTCGGGCGGTACGCGGACGGCGAGCGCACCCCGCACCCGTACCGGCGGGCCGGGCTCGCCCTCGACCCCGGGCTGCTCGGCACCTCGCTGCTCGCCGTCGGACCCTCCGGCTCCGGCAAGACCCGCGCCCTGGTCGCCCCCGTCGTCGAGTCGCTCACCCTCCAGGCCCTCGCCGGCGCCGGCTCCGTCGTGGCCGTCGCCGGGGCCGGCGCCCCGCTCGGGCCCGACACGGCCTACGACGTCGTCATCCGGCTCGGCGACCCGGCCTCCGCGCACGACCTCGACCTGTACGCCGGGGCCACCGACCCCGACGAGGCCGCCGCCTTCCTCGCCGAGGGCCTCGTCGGCGACATGCCCGGCGTGGAGACCCGCCGCGCCGCCACCGTGCTCGCCCAGCTGGTCGGCCCGTACCGCGCCGCGTACGGCCGCTTCCCCACCGTCCCGGTCCTTCGCGAGCTCCTGGAGGCCCGCCCCGAGACCCTGCGGACCCTCCACGACCTGCTGCCCGAGGACGGCGCCCCGACCATGCGCCGCGAGCTCGACTCGCGGATCCGGCAGGTCGGCACCGCCACCGACCTCGGCCCCGTGCTCGCCGACCGGCTCGCGGCCCTCGACCGCCCGGCCTTCGCCGAGTTCTTCGGCACGGGCGGAGTCACCGACAAGGGGGACAGCAGCCGGCCGTTCTCGCTGCGGGCCGTCGCCCAGCACCCCGTACGGGTACGGATCTGCCTGCCCGACGACGGCGCCCACGAGGAGGCCGCCCGGCTCCTGAACCGGCTGCTGCTCGCCCAGTTCCAGACCGTCGTCCGGGACCGCTCGCCGCGCGGCCACTTCGCCTGCCTGGTGCTCGACGACGCGGCCGGGGCGCTCACTCCGGGGACCGTACGGGGCCTGCAGCGGCTGCGCCCGCAGAACGCCGGGGCCGTGCTCGCGCTCCGTACCCTCGCCGAGGTGCCCGCCGAACTGCACGGCCCGCTGCTCGCCGGCGTCGGCTGCCGGATGGCCCTCGCGGGCATCCCCAACTGGGACGGGCGGGCCTTCGCCGAGGCCTGGGGCACCGAGCGGGTCGAGACCACCGAGGTCGCCCACCACACCGTCTTCGCCGACCAGCCGATGACCCGCGCCCTGCACGCCCTGCGCAAGCTGATGACCGGCAAGGCCGTCACCACGGAAGCGGTGACGGTACGGGAGGTGGAGCGCGAGCGGTGGTCCGCCTCGGAGCTCGCGCACGAGGTGCCGCCCGGCCACGCCGTCCTCTCCCTCACCCATGTGCGCGGCGAGCACACCCCGCCGCTGCTCGTGGACCTGCGGAGCTAGCGCCTGTCTTTCGGCTCAGGCCGGATCAGGGAGCGGGGTCTGGCGCGTGCGATCGCAAGGCGGAGGAGGGAGACAACGCGGAGCGTTGGCGACCGACGACAACGCGGCGAGCGTGCGTGCCAGGGCGCGCGAGCCCGGCAAGATCCGAAAGACAGGCGCTGACGGCGGGGCGCCGGACGGGCTGGCAGAATCGGGAGCACGCCGCCCCCACGGGCGGCCCGCGCCCTCCCCACGCCCGACGCGCGCTCCCTCCCCCCAGAACCTCTAAGGTCCGACGGTCCCCAATGCCGCCCACCCTCGCCTCGCTCGTCCAGCACTCGGCGCTCAAACTCACCGTCCGCGCCGGTGAGGACCGCCTCGACACCCCCGTGCGCTGGGCGCACGTCAGCGAGCTCGCCGACCCCGTCCCGTACATGGAGGGCGGCGAGCTGCTGCTCACCACCGCGCTCACCCTCGACGCCGAGGACCCGGAGGCCATGCGGCGCTATGTGCGGCGGCTGCTCGGCGCCGGGGTCGTCGGCCTCGGCTTCGCCGTCGGCGTCAACTACGAGGACATCCCGGGCGCGCTGCTCGAAGCGGCCCGCGAGGAGCATCTGCCGCTGCTCGAAGTGCCGCGGCGGACGCCGTTCCTCGCCATCAGCAAGGCGGTCTCGGCGGCCATCGCCGCCGACCAGTACCGGGCCGTGACCGCCGGTTTCGAGGCGCAGCGCGAGCTGACCCGGGCGGCGCTCGCCGAGGGCCCGGACGCGGTCGTCGCCCGGCTCGCCGCGCACGTGGACGGCTGGGCCGCGCTGTACGACACCTCCGGCACCGTGATCGCCGCGGCGCCCGAGTGGGCGGCCCGCCGGGCGGCCCGGCTCACGCCCGACGTGGAGCGGCTGCGCGAGCGGCCCGCGCCCGCCAGCGCCGTGGTCGGCGGCACGGACGACCGGATCGAACTCCAGTCGCTCGGCACCGGGCGGCGGGTGCGGGGCGCGCTCGCGGTCGGCACGGGGGCGCCGCTCGGCACCGCCGAGCGCTACGCCGTCCACTCCGCCATCGCCCTCCTCACCCTCACGACCGAGCGGTCCCGCTCGCTCCAGGCCGCCGAGCAGCGGCTCGGCGCGGCCGTGCTGCGGATGCTGCTCGCCGGGCAGCCGGACCACGCCCGGGCGGTGGCGGGCGACCTGTACGGCGGGCTGCTCGACGCGCCCTTCCGACTGCTGATCGCCGAGGCCGTGCCGGCATCGGGCGGCGAGCCGAAGGACGGCGAGTCGCCGCTCGCCGTGCTCGCCGAGACCCTGGAGGCCGCGGCGGCGCGGGCCGGGGAGTCGGCGCTCACCGTGCCCGAGGGTCCGGAGGGCGGCGAACGGCTGGTCGTCCTGGCCGGTGACGGGGGAGCGGTCGTCACCGCGTGCGAGGGCTACGCCAGCCGGGAGGCCGAGGAGGCCGGCCTGGTCGTCGGACTCTCCGCCCCGACCGGCCCGATCGCCGCGGCCGCCGCCTACAAGCAGGCCGAACAGTCCCTGTCGGTCGCCCGGCGGCGCGGCCGCGCCCTCGTCGAGCACGAGGAGCTCGCCGCCGGCTCCGTACTGCCGCTGCTCGCCGACGACGCCGTCCGCGCCTTCGCCGACGGCCTGCTGCGCGCCCTGTACGAACACGACGCCACCGGCCGCGGCGACCTCGTCGCCTCGCTGCGCGCCTGGCTCTCCCGGCACGGCCAGTGGGACGCCGCCGCGGCCGACCTCGGTGTGCACCGGCACACCCTGCGCTACCGGATGCGCCGGGTCGAGGAGATCCTCGGCCGCTCGCTCGACGACGCGGACGTCCGCATGGAGCTGTGGCTGGCGCTGAAGGCGACGGGCGACACGCCTCCGCCGTCGTCCTCGCCGGCACCCCGCTCGAAGGACTGAGGACGGGGGACCGAGGACGGGGGATCGGCCCGGTTTCCCCGCCGTCCTGCCCGATGGCGGGCAGAATTCCTGGCCTGGGAGCCCCTCGCTCCGTAATCTCCTGCGCATGACAAGCCCCGCCGCCGATCCGGCCGCCTCCGCCCCGACCCCCACCGCCACCGATGTCCCCACCCCGGGCTCGGTCACCGGGCGGCGCATACCCGCCGCCGTATGGGTGGCCCTCGGGATCGTGTACGTGGTGTGGGGCTCGACGTACCTCGGGATCCGGGTCGTGGTGGAGAGCCTGCCGCCGTTCCTGTCGGCGGGCATGCGGTTCGTGGCGGCCGGCGTGATCCTCCTGGGGGTCGTCGCCTGGCGGCAGGGGCCCGCGGCCCTGAAGGTGACCGGGCGGCAGCTGGCGTCGGCGGCGCTCGTCGGCCTGTTGCTGCTGCTCGGCGGCAACGGCCTGGTCGTCCTCGCCGAGACCTCCGTGCCCTCGGGCCTTGCCGCGCTGCTCATCGCGGTCGTCCCCGCCTGGGTCGTGGTCCTCAAGGCCTGCTTCGGGGAACGGCCCAGCGCCGGCGGCCTCGCCGGCGTGCTGCTCGGCCTCGCCGGGCTCGCCGTGCTGATGCTGCCCGGGCTCAGCGGCGAGGTGCAGACCGGCGGCGTGGTCCTCGTGGTGCTCGGCACGCTGGCCTGGTCGACCGGCTCGTTCGCGTCCTCGCGGATCGAGATGCCCGCGAACCCCTTCACCGCCAGTGCGTACGAGATGATCGCCGGCGGCCTCGCCGGGCTCGGCGTCGCCCTGCTCCGCGGCGAACACCACGGCTTCGACCCGTCCGCGGTCACCGGCCGCTCCTGGGCCGCCCTCGCCTACCTCATCGTCTTCGGCTCCCTGATCGCCTTCACGGCCTACGCCTGGCTCCTCCACACGGCGCCGCTCTCCCTCGTCGCCACCTACGCCTACGTCAACCCGGTCGTCGCCGTCGCCCTCGGCGCGCTCATCCTGAACGAGTCGCTGACCTGGCCGATCGTCCTCGGCGGCGCGATCGTGGTGGCGGGCGTCTGCCTGATCGTCTCGACGGAGCGGCGCCGCTGAGCGACCTGAAGCGCCGGCCCTTCTCGGCGTACCGGACCTGGTGACGGGAGCTGGTGACGGGCCTGCTCCCGACCCGCTTGGGCCAAAGCGGACAGGAGCACCCGCGCCACCACTCCACCGCGGACAAGCGCCTGTCCGCCCGGTTCGCCCTACCGTGTCAGCAGAGCGCGAGGCACCCCTCGGGCACTCCTCGTACACCCCCTACGAAAGGGCCGGGACGCAATGACGACCACCCACGCCTTCTGGCTCGCCGGCCGCGAGGCCACCGGCGAGGCCACCTTCGACGTCACGAACTCGTACGACGGACGTCTGGTCGGCAAGGTCAGCGTGCCCACCGAGGCCCAGGTCGAGGAGGCCGTCGCCGCCGCGCACGCCGTCGTCGACGAGTTCGCCGCGACCCCGGCGCACGTCCGCGCCGCCGCCCTCGACCACGTGTCGAAGCGGCTCGCCGAGCGCACCGAGGAGATCGCCCAGCTGATCTCCGCCGAGAACGGCAAGCCCATCAAGTGGGCGCGCGGCGAGGTCGGCCGGGCCGTGTCCGTGTTCCGGTTCGCCGCCGAGGAGACCCGCCGCTGGAACGCCGGCGAGGCGCAGCGCCTCGACACCGAGGCCGGCGGCGTGGGCCGGCTCGCGCTGACCCGCCGTATCCCCAAGGGCGTCGTGCTCGGCATCGCGCCGTTCAACTTCCCGCTGAACCTCGGCGCCCACAAGGTCGCCCCGGCCATCGCCGTCGGCGCCCCGATCATCCTCAAGCCGGCCCCGGCCACCCCGATCTCCTCCCTGATCCTGGGCGAGATCCTGGCCGAGACCGACCTGCCGGCCGGCTCCTGGTCCGTGCTGCCCGTGCCGAACGACCGGATGCCCGCCCTCGTCCAGGACGAGCGCCTCCCGGTCATCTCCTTCACCGGCTCCGACAAGGTCGGCTTCGCCATCCAGGAGTCCGTGCCGCACAAGCACTGCACCCTGGAGCTCGGCGGCAACGCCGCCGCCGTCGTCCTCTCCGACTGGTCCTCCGAGGCCGACCTGGACTGGGCCGCGACCCGGATCGCCACCTTCTCCAACTACCAGGGCGGCCAGTCCTGCATCTCCGTGCAGCGCGTGATCGTGGACGCCTCCGTCCACGACCGCCTGCTGCCGAAGATCGTCGCGGCCGTCGAGGCCCAGGTCACCGGCGACCCGGCGGACGACGCCACCGACGTCGGCCCGCTCGTCGACGAGAACGCCGCCAAGCGCGTCGAGTCCTGGGTGGACGAGGCCGTCGCGGCCGGCGCCAAGCTGCTCGCCGGCGGCAAGCGCGAGGGCGCCTCCTACGCCCCGACCGTGCTCACCGAGCTCCCGGCCGGCGTCACCCTGGCCCGCGCCGAGGTCTTCGGCCCGGTCCTCACGATCGCCAAGGCGGACGGCGAGGCCGAGGCCTTCGCCGCCGTCAACGACTCGGACTTCGGCCTCCAGGCCGGTGTCTTCACCCACGACGTGCAGGCCGCCTTCCGCGCCCACCGCACCCTCGAGGTCGGCGGCGTGATCGTCGGCGACGTCCCGTCCTACCGTGCCGACCAGATGCCGTACGGCGGCGCCAAGCGCTCCGGCGTCGGCCGCGAGGGCGTCAAGTTCGCGATGGACGACTACACCTACGAGCGCGTCCTGGTCCTGACGGGCCTCTCGCTCTAACCCGAACGCCTCCCCGGCCCGTACCTCCGTACGGACGAAGAGACCGGCGGTCTGAGCCCACTGTGCGGGGGCTCAGGCCGCCCTTCGTCTTTCCGAACCCCCCGAAATCGGGTACGACGGACAGGAAGCCCAAGGAGGCGTCCATGTCCGCACCCACCCAGCGGCCGCCCAAGGTCACCGAGCGCGAGGCCCGGCAGGTCGCCGAGGCCGCCCGCCAGCAGGACTGGCACAAGCCGAGCTTCGCCAAGGAGCTCTTCCTCGGCCGGTTCCGCCTCGACCTCATCCACCCCCACCCGCTGCCCGCCGCCGAGGACGTACGGCGCGGCGAGGCCTTCCTCGCCACCCTCAGGGCCTTCTGCGAGACCCGGGTCGACGGCGCGCGCATCGAGCGCGAGGCCCGCATCCCCGACGAGACCGTCCGCGGCCTCAAGGAGATCGGCGCGCTCGGGATGAAGATCGACCCGAAGTACGGCGGCCTCGGCCTCACCCAGCTGTACTACAACCGCGCCCTCGCCCTGGTCGGCTCCGTCAGCCCGGCGCTCGGCGCGCTGCTCTCCGCGCACCAGTCGATCGGCGTGCCGCAGCCGCTCAAGCTGTTCGGCACCCAGGAGCAGAAGGACGCCTTCCTGCCCCGGCTCGCCCGCAGCGACCTCTCCGCCTTCCTGCTCACCGAGCCCGACGTCGGCTCCGACCCGGCCCGGCTCGCCACCACCGCCGTACCCGACGGAGACGACACGTACGTCCTCGACGGCGTGAAGCTGTGGACCACCAACGGGGTCGTCGCCGACCTGCTCGTCGTCATGGCCCGCGTGCCCGCCTCCGAGGGCCACAAGGGCGGCATCACCGCCTTCGTCGTCGAGGGCGACTCGCCCGGCATCACCGTCGAGCACCGCAACGCCTTCATGGGCCTGCGCGGCCTGGAGAACGGCGTCACCCGCTTCCACCAGGTGCGGGTCCCGGCCGCGCACCGCATCGGCCCCGAGGGCGCAGGCCTCAAGATCGCCCTCACCACCCTCAACACCGGCCGCCTCTCGCTGCCCGCCGCCTGCGCCGGGGCCGGCAAGTGGTGTCTGAAGATCGCCCGAGAATGGGCCGCCGAACGCGAGCAGTGGGGCAAGCCGGTCGCCCGGCACGAGGCCGTCGGCACCAAGATCTCCTTCATCGCCGCCACCGCCTTCGCCCTGGAGGCGGTCGTCGACCTCGCCTCCCAGATGGCCGACGAGGACCGCAACGACATCCGCATCGAGGCCGCCCTCGCCAAGCTGTACGGCTCCGAGATGGCCTGGAAGATCGCCGACGAACTGGTCCAGATCCGCGGCGGCCGCGGCTACGAGACCGCCGACTCGCTCGCCGCCCGCGGCGAACGCGCCGTCCCCGCCGAGCAGGTGCTGCGCGACCTGCGCATCAACCGGATCTTCGAGGGCTCGACGGAGATCATGCACCTGCTGATCGCCCGCGAGGCCGTCGACGCCCACCTCTCCGTCGCCGGCGACCTCATCGACCCCGACAAGCCGCTCGCCGACAAGGCGAGGGCGGGCGCCCGGGCCGGCGGCTTCTACGCCCGCTGGCTGCCGAAACTCGTCGCCGGACCGGGACAACTCCCGGGCGCGTACGGGGAGTTCGGCGAGCTCGCCACCCATCTGCGGTATGTCGAGCGCACCTCCCGCAAGCTGGCCCGCTCCACCTTCTACGCGATGTCCCGCTGGCAGGGGAAGATGGAGCTCAAGCAGGCCTTCCTCGGCCGGATCGTCGACATCGGCGCCGAACTCTTCGCGATGAGCGCCGTCTGCGTCCGCGCCGAACTCCTGCGCACCACCGGACCGCACGGCCGCGAGGCGCGGCAGCTCGCCGACGCCTTCTGCCGGCAGTCCCGGCTGCGGATCGAGGAGCTCTTCGGGCGCCTGTGGGCCAACACCGACGACCTGGACCGCCGCGTCGTCGACGGCGTCCTGGCCGGCTCGTACACCTGGCTGGAGGAGGGCATCCTCGACCCGAGCGACGACGGCCCCTGGATCGCCGACACCACCCCCGGCCCGTCGGAGAAGGAGAACCTCCACCGGAAGATCACCTGACCGCGCCTTGCCAGCCGGCTTCCGCGGACCGCTCCGTCCACCCACCGGACCGGGCCGCGACCGGCCCGCCCGCCACGGCAGACTGGCGGGCGTGACCGTCATCGACATCCCCGGCTCCAAGTCCGTCACCGCCCGCGCCCTCTTCCTCGCCGCCGCGGCCGAAGGCACCACCACCCTGCTCCGGCCGCTGCACTCCGACGACAGCGAGGGCTTCGCCGAAGGCCTCAAGGCCCTCGGCTATGCCGTACGGCAGGAGCCCGGCGCCTGGCACATCGAGGGGCGGCCCGCCGGGCCCGGGGTCGCCGAGGCCGACGTCTACTGCCGGGACGGCGCCACGACCGCCCGCTTCCTGCCCGCGCTCGCCGCCGCCGGGCACGGCACCTTCCGCTTCGACGCCTCCGCGCAGATGCGCCGCCGGCCGCTCGGGCCGCTCACCACCGCCCTGCGGGAACTCGGAGTGCGGCTGACCCACGGCGAGCAGGAGGGGCACCACCCGCTCACCGTGCACGCCGCCGGCGTCAAGGGCGGGGCGCTCACGCTGGACGCCGGGCTGTCCTCCCAGTACCTGACGGCGCTGCTCATGCTCGGCCCGCTCACCGCCGAGGGCCTGGACATCACCGTCACCGACCTGGTCTCGGAGCCGTACGTCGAGATCACCCTCGCGATGATGCGGGCCTTCGGCGCCGAGATCACCCGCGCGGACGGCGCCGACGGCCGCACCCGTACGTACTCCGTCGCCCCCACCGGCTACCGCGCCTGTACGTACGCCATCGAGCCGGACGCCTCGACCTCCTCGTACTTCTTCGCCGCGGCCGCCCTCGTCCCCGGCGCCGAGGTCACCGTCCCCGGACTCGGCACCGGCGCCCTCCAGGGCGACCTGGCCTTCGTCGACGTGCTGCGCCGCATGGGCGCCGAGGTCGAGATCACCGACCGGGCCACCACCGTCCGCTCCACCGGACGTCTGAACGGCCTCACCGTGAACATGCGCGACATCTCCGACACCATGCCGACCCTCGCCGCGCTCGCGCCCTTCGCCGAAGGACCGGTCCGCATCGAGGACGTCGCCAACACCCGGGTCAAGGAGTGCGACCGGCTCGACGCCTGCGCCGAGAACCTGCGCCGGCTCGGCATCGACGTCGCCACCGGACCCGACTGGATCGAGATCCGGCCCGGCACCCCGGCCGGCCCCGTCGAGATCGCGACCCACGGCGACCACCGCATCGTCATGTCCTTCGCGGTCACCGCCCTGCGCACCCCCGGGATCACGTTCGACGACCCCGGCTGCGTACGGAAGACCTTCCCGGACTTCCACCCCGTTTTCGCCCGCTTCTCACAGGCCCTGTGAAAGCCGCACGGTCTTTGCGGCAAGAATGGGGGGCATGAGCGACCGCCCCTCTCCTCTCGCCGACCCGCACATCGCCTTCGACGTGTCCGAAGGCCGCCGGGACATCGTCGTCCTCGGCTCCACCGGGTCCATCGGCACCCAGGCCATCGACCTGGTCCTGCGCAACCCCGACCGGTTCCGGGTCACCGCCCTCGCCGCCTCCGGCGGCCGGATCGGGCTGCTCGCCGAGCAGGCGCACCGGCTGAAGGTCCGCACGGTCGCCGTCGCCCGCGAGGACGCGGTCGGCGAGCTCAAGGAGGCCCTGAAGGCGCTCTACGGCCCTGAGCAGCTCCCCGAGATCCTCGCCGGGCCCGAGGCGGCGACCCAGCTCGCCGCCTCGCCCTGCCACACCGTCCTCAACGGCATCACCGGCTCCATCGGCCTCGCGCCGACCCTCGCCGCCCTGGAGGCCGGCCGGACCCTCGCGCTCGCCAACAAGGAGTCGCTGATCGTCGGCGGCCCGCTGGTGAAGGCGCTCGCCAAGCCCGGCCAGATCATCCCGGTCGACTCCGAGCACGCGGCGCTCTTCCAGGCGCTCGCCGCCGGCACCCGCGCCGACGTCCGCAAGCTGGTCGTCACCGCCTCCGGCGGCCCCTTCCGCGGCCGCACCCGCGCCGACCTCGAAGGCGTCACCCGCGAGGACGCGCTCGCCCACCCCACCTGGGCCATGGGGCCGGTCATCACCGTCAACAGCAGCACCCTGGTGAACAAGGGCCTGGAGGTGATCGAGGCCCACCTGCTCTACGACATCCCGTTCGACCGCATCGAGGTCGTCGTCCACCCCCAGTCGTACGTGCACTCCATGGTCGAGTTCACCGACGGCTCCACGCTCGCCCAGGCCACCCCGCCCGACATGCGCGGCCCCATCGCCATCGGCATCGGCTGGCCCGAGCGGGTCCCCGACGCGGCCCCCGCCTTCGACTGGTCCAAGGCCTCCACCTGGGAGTTCTTCCCGCTCGACAACGAGGCCTTCCCGGCGGTCAACCTGGCCCGGCACGTCGGCGAGCTCGGCGGCACCGCGCCCGCCGTCTTCAACGCCGCCAACGAGGAGTGCGTGGACGCCTTCCTCGCCGGAAAGCTGCCGTTCAACGGAATCATGGATACGGTCACCGCAGTCGTCACCGAGCACGGCCGGCCCACCCGGGGAACCTCGCTCACGGTGTCGGACGTCCTGGAAGCGGAGACCTGGGCACGGGCCCGGGCCCGGGAACTCGCGGCGAAGGCAATCGCGGAGGCGCGCGCATGACCACACTCCTGACCGTCCTCGGCATCGTGCTGTTCGCGCTGGGACTCCTCGTCTCCATCGCGTGGCACGAGCTGGGGCACCTGTCCACGGCCAAGCTGTTCGGCATCCGCGTGCCGCAGTACATGGTCGGCTTCGGCCCCACCATCTGGTCGCGGAAGAAGGGCGAGACGGAGTACGGCGTCAAGGCCATCCCCGCCGGCGGCTACATCCGGATGATCGGCATGTTCCCGCCCGGCAAGGACGGCCGGATCGAGGCCCGCTCCACCTCTCCCTGGCGCTCCATGATCGAGGACGCCCGCGAGGCCTCCTTCGAGGAACTCCAGGAGGGCGACGAGGACCGCCTCTTCTACACGCGCAAGCCGTGGAAGCGCGTCATCGTCATGTTCGCCGGACCCTTCATGAACCTGGTGCTCGCCGTCGTGCTGTTCTTCGGCAGCGCCATGGCCATCGGCTTCGAGACCCAGACGACCAAGGTCGGCGGCGTCCAGAAGTGCGTCATCGCCCAGTCCGAGAAGCGCGAGAAGTGCCAGGCCGGCGACCCGGTCTCGCCCGCCTTCGCCGCCGGCCTCAAGGACGGCGACAAGATCGTTGCCTTCAACGGCACCCCGGTCTCCGACTGGAACACCCTCTCCGACCGCATCCGCGCCACCATCGGCCCCGCCACCGTCACCGTCGAGCGCGGCGGACAGCGGATCGACCTCCACCCCACGCTGATCAAGAACGACGTCTACAAGAAGGACGCCGACGGCCGGGTGATCCAGCCGCTGAAGACCGAGCCCGCCGGCTACCTCGGCTTCGCCTCCAAGACCGAGGTGCAGCCGCTCACCTTCGGCCAGTCCGTCGACCGGATGTCCGACCAGCTGCAGGCCGGCGTCGAGTCCGTCATCGCCCTGCCCGGCAAGATCCCCGCCCTGTGGAACGCCGCCTTCGGCGACGGCGAACGCGCGAAGGACTCACCCGTCGGCGTCGTCGGCGCCGCCCGGATCAGCGGCGAACTGATGGCCATCGAGGCACCGCCGCAGACCCGGCTGGTCTTCTTCCTCAACCTCGTCGTCATGTTCAACGTGTCGCTGTTCCTGTTCAACATGCTCCCGCTGCTCCCGCTCGACGGCGGCCACATCGCCGGCGCCCTGTGGGAGTCGATCCGCCGCCACACCGCGCGGATCTTCAAGCGGCCCGACCCCGGCCCGTTCGACGTGGCCAAGCTGATGCCGGCCGCCTACGTGGTGGCGGGCGTGTTCGTCTGCTTCACCCTGCTCGTCCTCGTCGCCGACATCGTCAACCCGGTGAAGCTGACGTAGTGCGCCCGCGCACGCCCACGGCCGGACACCCCCGTGGTGTCCGGCCGCCCGCCGCAGGAGCGGTAATCTCGAAGACCTGAGCTCGAAGACCTGAGCCCGACGCGCCCGATGAACCACACCTTGGGGTTGTACAGCTGATGACCGCGATCTCTCTCGGTATGCCGTCCGTTCCGACCAAGCTCGCCGAACGGCGCAAGAGCCGCCAGATCCAGGTCGGCTCGGTGGCCGTCGGCGGCGACGCCCCGGTCTCGGTGCAGTCCATGACCACCACCCGCACCTCCGACATCGGCGCCACGCTCCAGCAGATCGCCGAGCTCACCGCCTCCGGCTGCCAGATCGTGCGCGTGGCCTGCCCCACCCAGGACGACGCCGACGCCCTCGCCACCATCGCGAGGAAGTCGCAGATCCCGGTCATCGCCGACATCCACTTCCAGCCGAAGTACGTCTTCGCCGCCATCGACGCCGGCTGCGCCGCGGTCCGCGTCAACCCGGGCAACATCAAGCAGTTCGACGACAAGGTCAAGGAGATCGCCAAGGCGGCCTCCGCCGCCGGCACCCCGATCCGGATCGGCGTCAACGCCGGCTCGCTCGACGCGCGGCTCCTCGCGAAGTACGGCAAGGCCACCCCCGAGGCGCTCGTCGAGTCCGCCCTCTGGGAGGCCTCCCTCTTCGAGGAGCACGGCTTCCGCGACATCAAGATCTCGGTCAAGCACAACGACCCGGTCGTCATGGTCAACGCCTACCGCCAGCTCGCCGCCCAGTGCGACTACCCGCTGCACCTCGGCGTCACCGAGGCCGGCCCCGCCTTCCAGGGCACCATCAAGTCCGCCGTCGCCTTCGGCGCCCTGCTCTCCGAGGGCATCGGCGACACCATCCGGGTCTCCCTCTCCGCCCCGCCGGTCGAGGAGATCAAGGTCGGCAACCAGATCCTCGAATCCCTCGGCCTGCGCCCGCGCCGCCTGGAGATCGTCTCCTGCCCGTCCTGCGGCCGCGCCCAGGTCGACGTCTACAAGCTCGCCGAGGAGGTCACCGCCGGCCTGGAGGGCATGGAGGTGCCGCTCCGCGTCGCCGTCATGGGCTGCGTCGTCAACGGCCCCGGCGAGGCCCGCGAGGCCGACCTCGGCGTCGCCTCCGGCAACGGCAAGGGCCAGATCTTCGTCAAGGGCGAGGTCATCAAGACCGTCCCCGAGTCGAAGATCGTCGAGACCCTCATCGACGAGGCCATGAAGATCGCCGAGCAGATGGAGAAGGACGGCATCGCCTCCGGCGAGCCCACCGTCTCGGTCGCCGGCTGAAGCACGGCCAACCGGCCCGCCCACGCAAGAAGCCCCTCCGGCCACGGAGGGGCTTTTTCGTACCCCCCGCACCGGCAGGTGCGGGGGGTAGAGTGCCAGGACCAGCAGAAACCGCACCGGTGAGGCCCTCGTGTTGACGCAATCATCGACGCGGGTCCTCGAACCCGCCGACCTCGGCGCCGCGCTCGCCGTCCTGGAGAGCGCCCCCGTCGAGAACGCCTTCGTCGCCGCCCGCGTCCAGCTCGCCGGGCTCGACCCCTGGCGGCTCGGCGGCGAGATGTGGGGCTGGTACAGCGACGGACACCTCACCTCGCTCTGCTACTCCGGCGCCAACCTCGTGCCCATCTGCGCCACCCCCGAGGCCGTCCGCGCCTTCGCCGACCGGGCCCGCAGGACCGGCCGCCGCTGCTCCTCCATCGTCGGCCCGGCCGGACCCACCGCCCAGCTGTGGCGGCTCCTCGAACCCGGCTGGGGACCCGCCCGCGACGTCCGCGCACACCAGCCGCTCATGGTCACCGAGCAGCCCTCCACGACCGTCCGGGCCGACCCGCTGGTGCGCCGGGTCCGCAAGGACGAGATGGACGTGATCATGCCCGCCTGCGTGGCCATGTTCACCGAGGAGGTCGGCGTCTCCCCCCTCGCCGCCGACGGCGGACTGCTCTACCAGGCCCGGGTCGCCGAACTCGTCGGCTCCGGCCGCTCCTTCGCCCGCATCGAGGACGGCAAGGTCCTCTTCAAGGCCGAGATCGGCGCCGCCACCCGCCAGGCCTGCCAGATCCAGGGCGTCTGGGTCGCCCCCGAACACCGCGGCAAGGGCCTGTCCGAGACCGGCATGGCCGCCGTCCTGAAGTACGCCCTCGCCGACGTCGCACCCGTCGTCAGCCTCTACGTGAACGACTACAACAGGCCCGCCCGCGCCGCGTACCGCCGGGTCGGCTTCGAAGAGGTCGGCGCCTTCATGAGCGTGCTCTTCTGACAGCGTGCTGATGTGACCGGACCATACGACCGGCTTGTAGGGTGCGGCGCATGGATGACACCGAGGTCGTGATCGCGCCGGTCAATCTCGCCGAACGGGTCGACGAGGCCCTCGCCGTCCAGGCCGTCGCCTTCGGCCTCGACGCCGGCGAGGTGGCCGTACGCCGGCACATCGTGCTGCGCCACCTCCTGTGCCCCGGTGCCCTCGCCTACGGCGCCATCACCCCCGGGGGACGGCTCGCCGGCTTCGTCTACGGCATGCCCAACGACCGCACCCACTGGTGGTCCACCGTCGTCGAACCGTATCTGCGGGCCGGCGGCCTCGACGCCTGGCTCGACGACTCCTTCGTCATCACCGAACTGCACGTCCACCCCGACTTCCAGGGGCGTGGCGTGGGCCGCGGACTGATCACCACCATCACCGACCGGTCCGACCTGCCCCGCTCGATCCTCTCCGCGATCGACACCGAGAGCCCGGCCCGCGGCCTCTACCGCTCCCTCGGCTACACCGACCTCGCCCGCCAGGTCCACTTCCCCAGCGCGCCCCGCCCGTACGCGGTGATGGGCGCCCCGCTGCCGCTCAAGCGCCGGTAGGCCGGAAGGCAGGCCGGAGGAACTGATTTCACCTGCCAGGGGCGGCCCGGCTAACCTCGGGGCCATCACCGTCAGTCCCGGCAGGAGTACGAGAACCATGGCCAACGCACCGGTCCAGCGCATGTCCCAGTTGATGGCGAAGACGCTGCGCGACGACCCGGCGGACGCCGAGGTCCTCAGCCACAAGCTCCTCGTCCGCGCCGGCTACGTCCGCCGCACCGCCGCCGGCATCTGGAGCTGGCTGCCGCTCGGCAAGAAGGTGCTCTCCAACGTCGAGCGGATCGTCCGCGAGGAGATGGACGCCATCGGCGCGCAGGAGGTCTCCCTGCCCGCCCTGCTGCCCCGCGAGCCCTACGACGCCACCGGCCGCTGGGACGAGTACGGCGCCGAGCTGTTCCGCCTCCAGGACCGCAAGGGCGGCGACTACCTCCTCGGCCCGACCCACGAGGAGATCTTCACCCTCCTGGTCAAGGACCAGTGCTCGTCCTACAAGGACATGCCGGTCATCCTGTACCAGATCCAGACCAAGTTCCGCGACGAGGCCCGCCCCCGCGCCGGCATCCTGCGCGGCCGCGAGTTCCTCATGAAGGACTCGTACTCCTTCGACCTGGAGGACGAGGGCCTCGCCGCCTCCTACGGGCTGCACCGCCAGGCGTACCAGCGCATCTTCGAGCGCCTCGGCCTCGACTACCGCATCGTCGCCGCCACCGCCGGCGCCATGGGCGGCTCCAAGTCGGAGGAGTTCCTCGCCCCGGCCGAGGCCGGCGAGGACACCTTCGCCGACTGCCCGAACTGCGACTTCGCGGCGAACACGGAGGCGGTGTACCAGGCGGTGAAGCCGGTCGACGGCTCCGCGGTCCCCGCCGCCGAGGAGATCCCCACCCCCGACACCCCGACGATCGAGACCCTCGCCGCCTCCCTCGGCGTCCCGGCCTCCGCCACGCTCAAGAACCTCCTGGTGAAGGTCGACGGCGAGATCGTGGCCGTGGGCGTGCCCGGTGACCGCGAGGTCGACATGGGCAAGGTCGAGGAGCACTTCGGGCCGACGGCCACGGTCGAGCTGGTCACGGAGGAGGACTTCGCGGTCCGCACCGACCTGGTCCGCGGCTACGTCGGCCCGCAGGGCCTGGAGAAGGTGAAGTACCTCGCCGACCCGCGCGTCGCCCCCGGCACCGCCTGGATCACCGGCGCCAACAAGGACGGCATGCACGCGAAGAACGTCGTCGCGGGCCGTGACTTCGAGGTCGAGGAGTACGTCGACGTCGTCGTCGTCCAGGAGGGCGACCCGTGCCCCAAGTGCGGCACCGGCCTGAAGCTCGACCGCGCGATCGAGATCGGCCACATCTTCCAGCTGGGCCGCAAGTACGCCGACGCCCTCAAGCTCGACGTCCTCGGCCAGAACGGCAAGCCCGTCCGCGTCACCATGGGCTCGTACGGCGTCGGCGTCTCCCGCGCCGTCGCCGCGCTCGCCGAGCAGACCGCCGACGAGAAGGGCCTGTGCTGGCCCGCCGAGGTCGCCCCGGCCGACGTCCACGTCGTCGCCGCCGGCAAGGCCCTCCAGACCGAGCTCGCCCTGGAGGTCTCCGACAAGCTCGCCGCCGCCGGCCTGCGCGTCCTGGTCGACGACCGCGCCGGCGTCTCCCCGGGCGTCAAGTTCACCGACTCCGAGCTCATCGGCGTCCCCAAGATCCTCGTCGCCGGCCGCCGCGCCGCCGAGGGCGTCCTGGAACTGAAGGACCGCCGCACCGGCGAGCGCGAGGAACTCACGGTGGACGAGGCGATCGCCCGCCTGTCGGCGTAAGCCACGCGTGAGGGGGGCGGGTCCGGTACCGGACCCGCCCCCTTCGTCGTACCGCTCAGGACCCGCTGTCGTCCTCCCGCGGCGCCGGGTCCACCGGGGCGCCCGCCAGGTCCTCGATGGCGTCGACCGCGTCGCCCCGGCCCACCAGGTACGCGTCCGAGCGCGGCGGCTCGACCGCGGGCGGCTCCGGAGCCTCCGGCGGGACCGGGGGAGGGCCGGTCACAGAAGGGGCGTCGGGAGCGGCTACCGGCGGGGTGGGACGGGAGGAGGTCTCGGAGAGCGGCGCGCGCTCCAGGAAGCGCAGCAGCTCGACCGGGATCGGCAGCACCAGCGTCGAGTTCTTCTCGGCGGCGACCGCCATCACCGTCTGCAGCAGCCGCAGCTGAAGGGCCGACGGCGTGTCGGCCATCTGCCGGGCCGCCTCCGCCAGCTTCTTCGACGCCTGCAGCTCCGCGTCCGCGTTGATCAGCCGCGCCCGCCGCTCCCGGTCCGCCTCCGCCTGCCGGGCCATCGAGCGCTTCATCGTCTCCGGCAGCGACACGTCCTTGATCTCGACCCGGTCGATCTGCACGCCCCAGCCGATGGCCGGCGAGTCGAGCATCAGCTCCAGGCCCTGATTGAGCTTCTCCCGGTTCGACAGCAGGTCGTCCAGGTCGCTCTTGCCGATGATCGACCGCAGCGAGGTCTGCGCCATCTGCGAGACGGCGAACTTGTAGTCCTCCACGCGGATCAGCGCCTCCGCCGCGTCGACCACCTTGAAGTAGACGACCGCGTCCACCCGCACCGTCACGTTGTCCCTGGTGATGCCCTCCTGGGCCGGCACCGGCATCGTGACGATCTGCATGTTCACCTTGTGCATGCGGTCCACGCCCGGAACGATCATGTTGAAGCCCGGCTTGCGCACGTCCCCGCGCAGCCGCCCGAAGCGGAACACCACCCCGCGCTCGTACTGCTTCACCACCCGAGCCGCCGCAGCCGCGTACACGCCTACGGCCGCGGCCGCCCCGACGACCGCCATCAAGACTTCCTGGATCATCACGGCCCCCTGACAAAGGGATACAGAAAGGGTATTCCCCTCAATCGGGCCGCGACTCACAGCCAGCCGGCGAACTCCAGGAGCAGTTCCGCGTCCGTCCGCCGCCCGGCGGTGAGCGCGCGGGTCGCGGACTCCACGGCACGGAACAGCGTCCAGCCGCGCAGCCGGTCCCGGTCCAGCTCCAGGGAGTCGGCCAGCTTGTTCACCCGCCGCCGGGCCGCCGAGGCGCCCGCCGACGCGGCCACCAGGTCCTCCACCCGGTCCCTGACCAGCCGCGCCAGGTCGTACGCCCGCTCGCCGACCAGCGGCTCGGGACCGACCGCGAGCCACGGCGCCCGGTCACCGGCCAGCACCTTGCCCTGCCGGAACTGCCCGTGAAGGAGCAGCGCCTCCGCGGACCCCGCGAGCAGCTCGCCACGGGCCTCCAGGGCGGCCGCGACAAGGGCCCCGGCCTCCGGATCCGCCCGGTACGCCTCCATCGGCGCCGCCTGGCGCGCGGTGCGCTCGGCCACCGACTCGAAGCCGTGCCCGGCGGACGGCTCCACCCACAGCTTCCGCACGGTGTCGGCGGCCTCCAGGAGCGCCTTCGCCTCCGGCAGCGAGCGCAGCGACACCTCCGGCTGCAGCCGCTCCAGGAGCAGCGCCCCGGCCGCCGGCTCCCCGAGCAGCCGTACGGCGCCCCAGCCGTTCCAGTGCGCCAGCGCGTCCCGCTCCAGGTCGGGGCGGGCGAACGCGGGCGCCAGTTTCACGACGCCCTCGGGCACGAGCACGACGAGGCTGCTGCGCCCGCCCGGGGCCACCACCCGTTCGGCGGCCAGACCGGACCGGTCGAGGGTGTCCTGGGCGAGCTCCGGGAGCGCCTTCAGCCATTCAGCCGCGGCAGCGTCCCCGTACGTCTCGCCGAGAGCCCGCACCAGTCGCTGCGGCGGTTCGAAAGCCATGCGTGCGTTGATTCCTTCGTCTCCTGCGGTGCGGCGAGCTCCTGGATAGCGCCGCTATCCAGGAGTGCGGCCTGTCAGGCCCGCTCGGCGAGCCCAGGAAAGGTTACGTCGCTGCCGCGCCAGCGGACCGCCCGCACCGCCGCCTCGCGCAGCGCCGCCGCCGCGTCTCGGCGCAGCGGGCCGTCGGCGGAGCGCACCAGGTCGGAGTAGACGCCCGCGACCCGGTCCTCCAGGACGGCGGCAAGCCGGACCGCGGCGGCCGGGTCCGGGACCTCGAACGGCAGCGCGTACCCGGCCGCCGCGGCGACCGGCTCGCCGCCCAGGTCGCGCACCGTGCGCCGGAGCGCGTCGCGCCGGCCCCGGTGGGCCTGGTGGGCTTCGGCGGCCTCGGCCCGCCGGCCGTCGCCGACCCGGGCGCCGACGACCCCGTAGCCGTACACGGCGGCGTGCTCGGCGGCCAGCGCGGCCTGGGCCGCTTCGAGCGCGCTCATCCGCGGCCCCCTTCGGTCGGCTCGGTGAGCAGATAGGCGTGGGCGGCGCCGGCCGCGGCGACGGAGGCGAGCAGCCGGGCGTACTCGGGCGGCGCGGTGAGCAGCGTGGCCGTGTGGGTGTCGGCGGTCGCCCGTACGGCGGCGGCGAGGTCCTTGAGCGCGGCCGCCGGTTCGGCCGGCACCCGGATGAGGGCCAGTGACCGGGAGGGGGAGGGAGAGGGGGACGCGGTCCCGGAGGCGGTTCCGGACGGGCCGGGCGCCGGGGCGGTGCCGCCCTCGGCCAGCGCCTTCGCATGGGCCGCCGCCGACGCCCGCAGCGGCGCGAGCCGGGCCGCGAGCGAGGGGTGGCCGTCGATGACGGCGTCGTACCGCACCACCAGGTCCCGGCCGGCGGTCGCCGAACGGCGCCGCAGCGCCGCCTCGGCGGCGGCCGCACGGTCGGCCGCGGTCGGCCGTCGCGGGCCGCCGCCGGAATCGCCGGACGTGCAGCCGGCCAGTGCCCCCGCCGCGCCCGCGGCGCCGGCGGTCAGGAGCGCGCGCCTGCCCAGGGTCGTCACGCCTCTCCTCCCTCAGGTGTTCGAAAACCTCGAAGATCGCCGCAGGCGAGCGTACCCGCGGTCCCCCGGCCGGTGGACGGCAACACACTCCGGGACCGGATACCCTTTGATCTGACACGCGACGAACCCACAACAGCACACGCGGCCGAGGAGTCACCCGGATGAGCACCACCCAGAACGAACGGCTGCGCGGTCTTCTGGAGCCGCTCGTTCACGCGAAGGACCTCGACCTCGAGGAGATCGAGCTGTCCCGGGCCGGGCGCCGCGGACTGCTGAGGGTGATCGTCGATTCAGACGAGGGCGTCGAGCTGGACGCCTGCGCGGAGCTGAGCCGCGTCATCTCCGAGAAGCTCGACGAGACCGACGTGATGGGCCAGGGCGAGTACGTCCTCGAGGTCAGCTCCCCGGGCGCGGACCGCCCCCTCACCCAGCACCGTCACTACGAGCGTGCCATCGGCCGTCTGGTCAAGCTGCAGCTGAGCCCCGAGGCGGGCGGCGGCGAGCTGGTCACCCGGATCCTCGCCGTGGACGAGGACGGTCTGGACACCGAGGTGCCGGGCGTGAAGGGCCGCAAGGCCACCGCCCGCCGGGTCGGGTTCGCCGAGATCGTCAAGGCGCGTGTCGAGATCGAGTTCAACCGCAAGGACAAGAAGGAAGAGGAGGCGTAGCCGTGGACATCGACGTGAAGCTCCTGAAGGGCTTGGCACAGGAGAAGGAAATCTCCTTCGAGATGCTGGTCGAGGCGATCGAGTCGGCCCTCCTCATCGCCTACCACCGCACCCCCGACGCCCGCCGCCACGCGCGCGTGGAGCTGAACCGGCAGACCGGTCACGTGACGGTGTGGGCGAAGGAAGACCCCTCCGAGCTGGAGGAGGGCCAGGAGCCCAAGGACTTCGACGACACCCCGTCGGACTTCGGCCGGATCGCGGCGAGCACCGCCCGCCAGGTCATCCAGCAGCGGCTGCGGGACGCCGAGAACGACGTCACCTTCGGCGAGTACGCGCGCCGCGAGGGCGACATCGTGGCCGGCCAGGTGCAGCAGGGCAAGGACCCGAAGAACGTCCTCGTCAAGCTGGACGACAAGCTGGAGGCCATCCTTCCGGTGCAGGAGCAGGTGCCGGGCGAGGACTACACGCACGGTCTGCGGCTGCGCACGTACGTCGTCCGGGTGGCGAAGGGCGTGCGCGGTCCGTCCGTCACCCTCTCGCGCACCCACCCCAATCTGGTGAAGAAGCTGTTCGCCCTGGAGGTGCCGGAGATCGCCGACGGTTCCGTCGAGATCTCCGCCATCGCCCGCGAGGCCGGCCACCGCACCAAGATCGCCGTTCGTTCCACCCGTTCGGGCCTGAACGCCAAGGGCGCCTGCATCGGCCCGATGGGCAGCCGGGTGCGCAACGTGATGGCCGAGCTGCTCGGCGAGAAGATCGACATCGTCGACTGGTCGGACGACCCGGCCGAGCTGGTGGCCAACGCGCTCTCCCCGGCGCGGGTCTCCAAGGTCGAGATCGTCGACCTGGCCGCCCGGTCCGCCCGGGTGACGGTGCCCGACTACCAGCTGTCGCTCGCGATCGGCAAGGAGGGGCAGAACGCCCGTCTGGCCGCGCGGCTGACCGGCTGGCGGATCGACATCCGTCCGGACACCGAGCAGCAGGGCGACGCTGCCGCCCAGTAGCACGGCGGCCCGGTCCCGTACCGGCACTGATCCTTTTTGGCCAACGACTGTTCGATTTTTGCCCCGAACGGGTGAGGTCGGTACGGGGAGGTAGACTTAACGTGTCTGGCCGGACGCATGCCCGCGTGTGCCCTGAGCGAACCTGTGTGGGATGCCGGGAGCGAGCGGCCAAGGACGAGCTGCTGCGGATCGTGATGAATAAGGACGAGTGCGTTCCCGATCATCGCGGTACGCTGCCCGGCCGGGGTGCGTATCTGCACCCCGCCTCGGTCTGTCTCGACCTGGCGGTGCGCCGCCGGGCGTTCCCGCGGGCCTTCAAGGTCCCGGGTCCGCTCGACACCGCGGCGCTTCGCACGCACGTCGAGCAGGCCGCACCGTAGATGAAGTACGGAAGTACTGCACAAAAGATGTACGGCACGGAACACCGTGCGGTCAGGTACCTCGCGAGTTGGAAGTAGGTCGAGATTGCGATGAGCACTCGATGAGTACGCGATGAGTACGCCCATGAAGTAGCAACGGTCCGGCGGTAACCGGACCTAAAAGGAGCGAAGTGGCTAAGGTCCGGGTATACGAACTCGCCAAGGAGTTCGGTGTGGAGAGCAAGGTCGTCATGGCCAAGCTCCAAGAACTCGGTGAATTCGTCCGTTCGGCGTCCTCGACGATCGAGGCGCCGGTCGTGCGCAAGTTGACTGATGCGCTGCAGGGTCCCGGCGGCAACGCCGGCAAGACCGCAGCAAAGCCGGGTGCCCCCCGTAAGGCGGCGCCCGCCCCCAAGCCCGCGGCACCGGCTCCGGCCGCCGCGGCCCGTCCCGCTGCCCCCAAGCCCGGCGCCCCGGCCCCCAAGCCGGCCCCCGCCGCGCCTGCGGCCCCGGTCACCCCGGCCGCGCCCGCGAGCAGCACTCCCTCTCCGGCTCCGGCCGCGTCGGGCCCCCGCCCGGGTCCGAAGCCCGCGCGCCCAAGCCGGCGCCCGCCGCCCCGGCTCCGGCCGCCCCGGAGTTCACCGCGCCCCCGTCGGCCCCGGCCGCCGGTCCGCGCACCGGTGGTGCCGCCCCCGGCGTCCCGCTGCCCGTCCGGGCCAGCAGGCGCCGCGTCCGGGTCAGCAGGCTCCCCGTCCCGGCGGTCAGCAGGCCCCGCGTCCGGGCGGTCGCCCGGCCGGCCCGCGTCCGGGCAACAACCCCTTCACGTCCGGTGGCTCCACCGGCATGGCGCGCCCGCAGGCGCCCCGTCCGCAGGGCGGCGCCCCGCGTCCCGGCGGCCCCGGCGCGCCTGGTGGCGCCCCGCGTCCGCAGGGCCCGGGCGGCGTTCCCGGCGCCCCGCGTCCCCAGGGCGGCGCTGCGCGCCCGACCCCGGGTGGCATGCCCCGTCCGCAGGCCCCGCGTCCCGGTGGCGGCCCCGGCGGCAACCGTCCGAACCCGGGCATGATGCCGCAGCGTCCCGCTGCCGGCCCGCGTCCCGGTGGCGGCCCCGGCGGCCGTGGCCCCGGTGGCCCCGGCGGTCGCCCGGGTGGCAGCGGCGGTCGTCCCGGCGGCGGCTTCGCCGGCCGTCCGGCCGGTCCCGGCGGTGGCGGCGGCGGCTTCGCCGGCCGTCCCGGCGGTCCGGGTGGCGGCGGCGGTCGTCCCGGTGGTCCCGGTGGCGGTGGCGGCGGCTTCGGCGGTCGTCCCGGCGGCTTCGGCGGTCGTCCCGGTGGTCCGGGTGGCCGTGGTGGCACGCAGGGCGCCTTCGGTCGTCCCGGCGGTCCCGCGCGTCGCGGTCGCAAGTCGAAGCGGCAGAGGCGCCAGGAGTACGAGGCCATGCAGGCCCCGTCCGTGGGCGGCGTGATGCTGCCTCGCGGCAACGGCGAAGCCATTCGCCTGTCGCGCGGTGCGTCCCTCACCGACTTCGCGGAGAAGATCAACGCCAACCCGGCGTCGCTCGTCGCGGTCATGATGAACCTCGGCGAGATGGTCACGGCCACGCAGTCCGTCTCCGACGAGACGCTGCAGCTCCTCGGCGACGAGATGAACTACCAGGTTCAGATCGTCTCCCCCGAGGAGGAGGACCGTGAGCTGCTCGAGTCCTTCGACCTCGAGTTCGGCGAGAACGAGGGCGGCGAAGAGGCCCTGGTCTCCCGTCCGCCGGTCGTGACCGTCATGGGTCACGTCGACCACGGTAAGACCCGGCTCCTCGACGCGATCCGCAAGACCAACGTGGTCGCGGGCGAGGCCGGTGGCATCACCCAGCACATCGGTGCCTACCAGGTCGCGACCCAGGTCAACGACGAAGAGCGTCGCATCACCTTCATCGACACCCCGGGTCACGAGGCGTTCACCGCCATGCGTGCCCGTGGTGCGAAGTCGACCGACATCGCGATCCTCGTGGTCGCGGCCAACGACGGCGTCATGCCGCAGACGATCGAGGCGCTCAACCACGCCAAGGCCGCCGGCGTCCCGATCGTCGTCGCGGTCAACAAGATCGACGTCGAGGGTGCCGACCCGGTCAAGGTCCGCGGTCAGCTGACCGAGTTCGGTCTGGTGGCCGAGGAGTACGGCGGCGACACGATGTTCGTCGACATCTCCGCCAAGCAGGGTCTGCACATCGACTCCCTGCTGGAGGCCGTCGTCCTCACCGCCGACGCCTCGCTCGACCTCCGGGCCAACCCGGACCAGGACGCGCAGGGTATTGCGATCGAGTCCCACCTCGACCGCGGCCGCGGTGCCGTCTCGACCGTCCTCGTCCAGCGCGGAACGCTGCGCATCGGCGACACGATGGTCGTCGGCGACGCGTACGGCCGTGTCCGGGCGATGCTCGACGACAAGGGCAACAACGTCGAGGAGGCGACCCCGTCGACTCCCGTCCTCGTCCTGGGTCTCACCAACGTCCCGGGTGCCGGCGACAACTTCCTGGTCGTCGACGAGGACCGCACCGCCCGCCAGATCGCCGAGAAGCGCGCCGCGCGTGAGCGCAACGCCGCCTTCGCCAAGCGCGTCCGCCGGGTCTCCCTCGAGGACCTCGACAAGGTGC
This sequence comes from Streptomyces fradiae, assembly GCF_041270065.1. Classification (NCBI taxonomy): domain Bacteria; kingdom Bacillati; phylum Actinomycetota; class Actinomycetes; order Kitasatosporales; family Streptomycetaceae; genus Streptomyces; species Streptomyces fradiae. The sequence goes on from NZ_CP065958.1 coordinate 5,889,105, forward strand.
TCAAGGCCGGTCAGGTCCAGGAACTCAACCTCATCATCAAGGGCGACGCGTCCGGTGCGGTCGAGGCCCTGGAGTCCTCCCTGCTCCAGCTCGACGTCGGCGAGGAGGTCGACATCCGCGTGCTGCACCGTGGCGTGGGTGCGGTCACCGAGTCGGACATCGACCTGGCCATGGGCTCCGACGCCATCGTCATCGGCTACAACGTCCGTGCGGCCGGCCGTGCCGCGCAGATGGCGGAGCGCGAGGGCGTCGACGTCCGGTACTACTCGGTCATCTACCAGGCGATCGAGGAGATCGAGGCGGCGCTCAAGGGCCTCCTCAAGCCCGAGTACGAAGAGGTCGAGCTCGGTACGGCGGAGATCCGCGAGGTCTTCCGCTCGTCCAAGCTGGGCAACATCGCCGGTGTCCTCATCCGCTCCGGCGAGGTCAAGCGCAACACCAAGGCGCGCCTCATCCGCGACGGCAAGGTCATCGCCGAGGACCTCACCATCCACGGTCTGCGCCGCTTCAAGGACGACGTCACCGAGATTCGTGAAGGCTTCGAGGGCGGTATCAACCTCGGAAACTACAACGACATCAAGATCGACGACGTCATCGCGACGTACGAGATGCGCGAGAAGCCGCGCGTGTAACACGCGAGGCCGAGCCGCGAGGCTCAGGTCGGGGCCGGTCGGCGGAAAGTATTCCGTCGATCGGCCCCGGCCGTTGCGTGTACGGTTTTGATGTTCCCCCGCCGGGCGTGCGCCCGGTGGGACGTCGAACCCGAACCGGCGGGACATCCGGCACCGCATGTACGTGGGGACTCTGTCCTTCGATCTGCTCCTCGGCGACGTTCATTCGTTGAAGGAGAAACGCTCCGTCGTCCGGCCCATCGTCGCCGAGCTCCAGCGCAAGTTCTCCGTGAGCGCGGCCGAGACCGGCGACCAGGACCTCCATCGCAGGGCCCTCATCGGGGTCGCGCTGGTGTCCGGGGACGCGGGGTTCGTGTCGGACGTGCTCGACCGCTGCGAGCGGCTGGTCGCGGCCCGGCCCGAGGTGGAGCTCCTTTCGGTGCGCCGAAGGCTCCACACTGATGAAGACTGAATGAGCAAGGCAAAGAAGGAGACGGACCAGTGGCCGACAACGCGCGGGCGAAGAAGCTGGCGGACCTCATCCGGGAGGTGGTCGCCGAGAAGCTGCAGCGCGGCATCAAGGACCCGCGCCTGGGTACGCACGTGACCATCACGGACACCCGCGTCACCGGTGACCTGCGGGAGGCCACGGTCTTCTACACGGTCTACGGCGACGAGGAGGAGCGCGTGAGCGCCGCCGCCGGCCTGGAGAGCGCCAAGGGCATCCTGCGCTCGGCCGTGGGCAAGGCCGCGGGCACCAAGTTCACCCCGACGCTCACCTTCGTGGCGGACGCCCTCCCGGAGACCGCCAAGAACATCGAGGACCTCCTCGACCAGGCGCGCGCCTCCGACGCCAAGGTGCGGCAGGCGTCCTCCGGCGCCACCTTCGCCGGTGACGCCGACCCCTACAAGAAGCAGGGCGAGGACGAAGCCGCCGAATGAGCACTGTTGGAAAGACGCCCGATGGTCTTGTCGTCGTCGACAAGCCGTCGGGCTTCACTTCGCACGACGTCGTGGCCAAGATGCGCGGGATCGCCAAGACCCGCCGCGTCGGTCACGCCGGCACGCTCGACCCCATGGCCACGGGCGTCCTCGTCCTCGGCGTGGAGCGGGCGACCAAGCTGCTCGGTCACCTCGCGCTGACCGAGAAGGAGTACCTGGGCACCATCCGCCTGGGCCAGACCACCATCACGGACGACGCCGAGGGCGAGATCACGGCGTCGGTCGACGCGTCGAAGGTCACCCGCGAGCAGATCGACGCCGGCGTGGCCGAGCTCACCGGCGACATCATGCAGGTGCCGTCGAAGGTCTCCGCGATCAAGATCGACGGCAAGCGCTCGTACGCGCGCGTGCGCGGCGGCGAGGAGTTCGAGATCCCGGCCCGGCCGGTCACCGTCTCCTCGTTCCAGGTGTACGACGTGCGCGAGGCGACCGCCGAGGACGGGACCCCGGTCGTGGACCTGGTGGTCTCGGTGGTGTGCTCCTCCGGTACGTACATCCGGGCGCTCGCCCGGGACCTGGGCGCCGGACTCGGCGTGGGCGGCCATCTGACCGCGCTGCGCCGCACCCGGGTCGGCCCGTACAAGCTGGACAGCGCCAGGACCCTGGACCAGCTCCAGGAGGAGCTGACGGTCATGCCGGTCGCCGAGGCGGCCGCGGCGGCGTTCCCGCGCTGGGACGTCGACGAGAAGCGGGCCCGGCTGCTGCTCAACGGCGTACGCCTGGAGATGCCGGAGTACCCGAAGGGGCCGGTCGCCGTCTTCGGGCCGGACGGGAAGCTGCTCGCGCTGGTCGAGGACCAGCGGGGCAAGGCGAAGAGCCTGGCCGTCTTCGGCTGAGCTGCCTGAACCCCGAGATGGGGCGGACACGCTGGTGTCCGCCCCATCGCCGTTTTTCACCCCATCGGGGAAGCGCTCGAAGCGAACCCGGGGGTGCGAGGGGGCGCGTTCGTCCGACGCGCTTCACCCGGGGATCACCGCCGACCTACGGTCGACCCATGGGGAGCGGGGACCTGGGGACACTGGTGCGGATCGAGGATCCGGCCGGGCGGTCACTCGGCACCGGATTCCTCGCCGACCACCGCGGCACCCTGCTCACCGGCCACGAGGTCGTCGCCGGCCACCGCAGCATGGTGCTCCGCGCCCCCACCGGACCGCCGCGGCCGGTCACCGACGCCGACGTCACCCCGCTGCCCGCGCAGGGACTCGCCCTGGTCCGCTGCCCCGGCATCGCCGCCCGCCCCCTGCCGCTCGCCACCCGCCCGGACCTGGAGCCCGGCCGGTACGTCCGGATCAGCGCGTACGGCTGGCGCGAGGCCCGGGTGCTCGGCGGCGGCACCGGCCCCGCCCTCGAACTCGCCATCGGCACCGAGGGCGCCGAGGCCCTCCTCGACGGCGGCCCGGCCGCCGGCGGACCCGTCCTCGACCCCGCCACCGGGGCCGTCCTCGCCGTCCTCGGCACCGCCGCCCACGGCGACCGGCGCGCCGCCGGACACGCCCTGCCGGTGCCCGCCACCGGCCCGCTCGCCGCGCTGCTTCGCCGCAACGCCACGACCGTCCCCTGCTACGGCCGCCACCTCAACCTCGGCGCCGTCCTGGAGCTCACCGGCACCACCACCGGCACCTCCGAGGACCTGCCCGAGCCGCGGGTCCGCGACGAGGCCGGCACCGCCGTGCTCGCCGTCGTCGGCGCGCCCGGCACCGGCCGCAGCACCGCCCTCGCGGGCCTCGCCGCCGCCCGCGCCCGCGGCCCCGAACCCGCGCCGACCGTCTGTCTGCGCGGCGCCGACCTGCACGCCGACGACCCCTCGCTCGCCGCCGCCGTCGGCCGCGCGCTGCGCCGGGCCGGCCGGGTCGCCGCCGCCTCCGGCACCCCCGGCGAACCGGAGAGCGTCACCCCGGAACAGGCCGCCGCGCTCGCCCGGGACGCCGGCCGGCCGCTGCTCGTGCTGCTCGACGGGCCGGAGGAGATGCCGCCGGTGCTCGCCCACCGGCTCGGGCCCTGGACCGCCGCCACCGAGGAGTGGCTGGCCGCCCACGGCGCCCGACTCGCCCTCGCCTGCCGCCCCGAACACTGGGAGCAGGCCCGCACCCACTACACCGCCCCGCCCGCCGTCGTCCTGCTCGGCGACCTCACCGAGGCCGAGGCCGTCGCCGCCCGCCGCCGGCACGACGTGCCCGAGGATGCCATCGCCGAGGCCGACGCCCGCCACCCGCTCGCCCTGCGGCTGCTCGGCGAGGTCCGGGCCGCCGCCCGCGGGGACCTCCCCGGCCGGCCCGGCCGGGACGAGATCTTCGCCGCCCACCTGGACCTGATGTGCCTCAAGATCGCGGTCCGGATCGCCGCCGCGGGACGGCCGGTACTGCGCGGCACCGCAGTGCGCCGGCTGGCCGCCAAGGTCAGCGGCCGGGTCCACGAGGCCGCCCGGCGCTGCCTCGGTCCCGGCCAGGGCGAACTCGACCGGGAGTCCTTCGAGGAGCTGTTCCCCTGGCGCACCGGCTGGGCGTCCGCCGTCCTCACCGAGGCCCTGCTCGTCCCGGCCGGCGTCGGCTACCGCTTCGCCCACGAGGAGCTCGCCGACTGGCTCCAGGGCACCCACCTCGACATCGACCGGGCCCTCGACGCCCTGATCCACCACCCGGCGGCGCTGCCCGTGCCGCGCCACCGGATCGGCCCGGTGCTCCAGTCCCTGCACCACCTCGACCGTGACCACGGGGCCGAGGGCCTGATCCCCCGGCTCACCGCCCTGGTGGAGGCCCTCGCGGAGCCGCGCGAGCCGGAGCCGGGGGAGGGCGACGACCAGGCCGATGAGGGGCGCTGGTGGGCCGCCCGGCTGCTGCGCGGGGCGCTCGCGGCCCCGGCCGACCTCCGCCCGTACCTCCCGGTGCTCCGGACCCTCGCCGACCGGATCGGCGAACGCGGGGTGCTGCCCGGCTTCGGCGCCGGCTACTGGCGGGACCTGCCGGTCGCCGAGGACGAGCGGCTCGACCTGCTGCGCCGGCTCGTCGCCGCCGACCCCGCGCCCGAGGGCCGCTTCCTCGACCTCGCCGCCTCCCGGCTCACCGCCGACCCGCGCGGGGTGCAGCCACTGCTCTGCCGCTGGTTCGGCGACGGGCGGGCGCTGTCCGGGGCGCCCGGTGCCACCGTCGGCACCGCCGCCCAGGCCCTGCTGCACACTCGGCGCGGCCTCGCCGTCGACGACCTGTGCGAGGCCCTGGTCGCCACCGCCCACCCGCTCGCCGAAGGCCTGCTCGCCGCCCTCGCCGAGGACGAACCGGCCGCGCTGTGCCGGGCCGTGGACCGCTGGGCGCACGACGACGGGCGCCCCGAACGGCGGGCGGCGGCAGCGGCGTACGGACAGCTCGTCGCCCGGCACGCCACCGACCCCGCCGACCGGAGCACCCTGCGCTACGCGGCCCTCGCGCTGCTCGCCCGGCCCGGCGACCGGGCCCTGCACGGCGCCGCGCTCGGCCTGCTGCTCCGCGACCCCGAGACCCGCGAACGGTTCCTGCCGCGCGCGCTCGCCGACCCCGTCGTACCCGCCGACGCCCTGGCCGCCGCCCTGCCCAGCCACCCCGAACCCGTCCTCGACGTCCTGCGCGCCCGGCTCCTCGACCCGGGCGGGGCCGGAGCCGCGCCCGTGCTCCGCGCGCTCGCCGCGGTCGACACCCCCCGGCTCGCCCGCCGCGCCGCCGCCCTCGTCGCCGAGTACGCCCACACTTATCCCGAGGGCGCGTCGCTGGTCGCCACCTTCGTCGACCGGCGCCTGGAGCGGGGCCCCGAGGTGCGGTGCGTGCTGCATCCGCTGGTCCTGGGGCTGCTCGCGCTGCCCGCCCAGCGGGCCGCCCTCGCCCCCGTCCTCGCCGCGCCCGGCACCGGCGCCTCCCGCTTCCTGCGCGCCGAACTCCGTGCCGAGCTCGGTGCCGAACTCCGCGTCGTACCACCGGATACGCCCTTGGAAGGTGCCTCCGGGGAGCCTTTCCACGCGCCGCGAGACAAGGCGCACACCATGCCGATGCCGTCGCAGCCGCATGCTCATGGCAGTCTTAGACCTGCGCCAACAGGCGTACACGCGGACATGGGTACAGGCGGACGAGGAGCGGTCACAGTGCAGCGCTGGCGTGGCTTGGAGGACATCCCCCAGGACTGGGGGCGCAGCGTCGTCACCATCGGCTCCTACGACGGAGTGCACCGCGGACACCAGCTGATCATCGGGCGGGCCGTGGAGCGCGCCCGCGAGCTGGGCGTCCCCTCGGTCGTGGTCACCTTCGACCCGCACCCCTCCGAGGTCGTCCGCCCCGGCAGCCACCCGCCGCTGCTCGCCCCGCACCACCGGCGCGCCGAGCTGATGGCCGAGCTCGGCGTGGACGCGGTCCTCGTCCTGCCGTTCACGGCGGAGTTCTCGCAGCTGTCCCCGGCCGACTTCATCGTGAAGGTCCTGGTCGACAAGTTGCACGCGTGCCGCGTCATCGAGGGCCCGAACTTCCGTTTCGGCCACCGCGCCGCCGGGAACGTGGAGTTCCTCGCCGAGCTCGGCGCCACCTACGACTACGAGGTCGAGGTCATCGACCTGCGGGTGAGCGGCGCGGCCGGCGGCGGCGAGCCGTTCTCCTCCACGCTCACCCGGCGGCTCGTCGCCGAGGGCGACATGGCCGGCGCCGCCGAGATCCTGGGCCGGCCGCACCGCGTCGAGGGCATCGTCGTGCGCGGCGCCCAGCGGGGCCGCGAGCTGGGCTTCCCGACCGCCAACGTCGAGACCCTGCCGCACACCGCGATCCCCGCCGACGGCGTCTACGCGGGCTGGCTGACCGCCGCCGGCGAGCGGATGCCCGCCGCGATCTCGGTGGGCACCAACCCGCAGTTCGACGGCACCGAGCGGACCGTGGAGGCGTACGCGATCGACCGCGAGGGCCTCGACCTGTACGGGCTGCACGTGACGGTCGACTTCCTCGCCTACGTACGCGGGATGCTCAAGTTCGACACCCTCGACGACCTGCTCGTGGCCATGGCCGACGACGTGAAGAAGTGCCGGGAGCTCACCGCCGCGTACGACGGACAGTGAGTCCCCGGCAGTGAGTCCCCGGCAGTGAGTCCCCGGCCGTGAGTCCCCGGCCGTGAGTCCCCGGACGGACGTCACCAGGTGACGTACAGCTCCCGCGGGCCGCGGATCAGGCCCTTGGACTGGAACGGCACGTCCTCGGGCCGGCCCGCGAGCCGCAGCTCCGGATAGCGGGTGAGCAGCGTCGACACGATCACCTCGGACTCCATCCGGGTCAGCATCGCGCCCATGCAGTGGTGCGGCCCGTGCCCGAAGGACACGTGACCGGTGCCGGTCCGGTCGAAGTCCACGGTGTGCGGGTCCGCGAACACCGCCGGGTCCCGGTTCGCGGCCAGATACGAGGCGTAGACCGCCTCACCGGCCCGGACCAGCTGCCCGCCGACCTCGACGTCCGCCAGGGCGATCCGGGGCAGGCCCACGCCGTTGCGGTGCGGGATCCAGCGCAGGAGTTCGTCCACCGCCTGCGGGAGCAGCTCCGGCTCGGCCCGCAGCCGCTTCACCAGGTCCGGCCGGGTCAGCAGCAGATAGACCATGTTGGCGCTGTTGTTGCGGACCGCGTGCGCGCCGCTGATGAGGATCGCCATCGCGAGCGACACGGCCTCGTCGGCGTCGACATGGCCCTCGGCGAGGGACTCCGCGAGCACCCCGGCCAGGTCGTCGGACGGCTCGGCCGCGCGCCGGTCGAGCAGCCGGGTGATGTACGCGTGGATCTGCGCCTTGGCCGCCTTGCTGCCCTCCGGGCCGGGGCCCGAGGAAAGGATCAGGTCCGGCCAGGAGGCCAGCTCGGCGCGGTCCTCCTCGGGGATGCCGAGCAGATCGCACACCACCGACATCGGCAGCGGCCCGTGCAGGTGCTTCATCAGGTCGGCGGGGCGGCCGGCCGCCTCCATGGCGTCCAGGAGCCGGTCGGCGGTCGCCTGCGCGAGGGGCCGCAGCCGTTTGGTCGACTGGCCGGTGAAAGCTTTCGTCACCGCCTTGCGCAACTGCGTGTGATACGGCGGATCGGCGTAGTTCAGGGCGGCCTTCGACGCCACCATGTGGCCGGTCATCTTGGTGACCTGGTGGTCCAGGAGGGCCGTCCGGCTGAACCGCGGGTCCGACGTCACCAGACGGACGTCGTCGTACCGGGTGACCAGCCACGCCTCGTTCTCCGCGGAGAACGGCAGCCGGATCCGGGACACGGGCTCCTCGTGGAGCAGTTCCAGCAGCAGCGGATCGAAGTCGAGGGCGGGGAGGTCCTCCACCGCCCAGGTGCGGACCGGCCGCGGTGCGGCCGTGGGTTGTTCGGGGGCCATGGCCGTGGGTTCGGAGGTCATGGGGGACGGTGTTCCCGGCCGCCCGTGATCACGACACGCCGGACGCCGACAGCCCCCCGTACGGAGCACGCACCTCTCGCGGTGCGGTGACCGTCCGTGACCGGGTGGTCGCGCTCGCGGTTGCGGGCTCGCGACCGCCGGGCGAGTGTGGGCCCAGTTCACGGCGAACGAGACGAAGGAGCGCGTGTCGTGGTGACTCTGTGCAAACCCGCGGTGGCCGTACCCGAGTACGTGATCACGATGGAGGAGACCCTCGACCTCGCCCGCGCACGCCATGCCGACCACCCCCAACTGCCCCTCGCCCTGCGGCTGATCGGGAACACCGGGGTGACGCGCCGGCACATCGTGCAGCCGATCGAGGAAACCCTCAAACACCCCGGATTCGAGGAGCGCAACGCGCTGTACGAGGCCGAGGCGAAGGCCCGCGTCCCCGGGGTCGTCAAGGAGGCGCTGGCCAACGCGAGGCTGACCCCCGCCGACATCGACATGATCGTCTACGTGTCGTGCACGGGCTTCATGATGCCCTCGCTCACCGCCTGGCTGATCAACACGATGGGCTTCCCCAGCCACACCCGGCAGGTGCCCATCGCCCAGCTCGGCTGCGCGGGCGGCGGCGCCGCCGTCAACCGCGCGCACGACTTCTGCACGGCCTACCCGGACGCCAACGTCCTCATCGTGGCCTGCGAGTTCTGCTCGCTCTGCTACCAGCCCACCGACCTCGCCGTCGGCACGCTGCTCTCCAACGGCCTGTTCGGCGACGCCGTCGCCTCCGCCGTGGTCCGCGGCCGCGGCGGCGCCGGCATCCGCCTGGAGCGCAACAACTCCTACCTGGTGCCCGGCACCGAGGACTGGATCGCCTACAGCGTGCGCGCCACCGGCTTCCACTTCCTGCTCGACAAGCGCGTCCCCGGCACCATGGAGCCGCTCGCCCCCGCCCTGCGCGAACTCGCGGGCGAGCACGGCTGGGACGCCGGCGACCTCGACTTCTACATCATCCACGCGGGCGGCCCGCGGATCCTCGACGACCTCAGCCGCTACCTCGAAGTCCCCCCGGAGGACTTCCGGTTCAGCCGGGCCACGCTGACCGAGTACGGCAACATCGCCAGCGCCGTCGTCCTCGACGCGGTGCGCCGGCTCTTCGACGAGGGCGGGCTCGCCGAGGGCGCCCGCGGCATCCTCGCCGGCTTCGGTCCCGGCATCACCGCCGAGATGTGCCTCGGGCGCTGGACCAACGGCGACAGCGCGGCCGAGCCGCGCCTCGACGCGCGGCGGATCGTGGGGTACTCGCCGCGGCACGCGGCGCCGGCGCGCACCGTCGCCTGACGGTGGGGCGGTTGCTGCCTGGGCTGCCGCCCGTCGCGCCTTTCTCTCCGGTTTCGCTTCCAGTGCCAGTTTCGCTTCCGGCACCGGCTTCGCCCCCGGCGCCGGCTTCACCTCCAGCACGACCACTCGCACCAGCACCAGCACCACAGAGGAGATTCGCATGTCCGTCACGCCGCCCTCCTTGGGCAGAGCGGCGCGCGGCCCCGCCGCGTTCGCCGTCCTGCTCGCCGCCGCCACCCTCACCGGCGCGCCCGCCGCTCACGCCGCACAGGCCTCGGCGCGGGTGCCCATGCACCAGTGCTGGGTGAACGGTGTCGCCGCGCCCCCCGGCGACACCGTCAGCGGTACCAACGGCGACGACAACATCTTCTGCGACAGCGACCTGGACGGTGTCACCGTCTCCGGCGGCGCGGGCAACGACAAGATCGAGGTGCGCGGCCTCGTCATCGACTCGGCCGTGCTCGGCGGCGAGGGCGACGACGTCATCCGCACCAAGCACCTGGTGCCGCAGACCTCGTTCAGCATGGTCCGGGGCAACCGCGGCAACGACGTCATCAAGGTCGCCACCGTGCATGGCGACGGCGCCGAACACGGCGCGATCGTCCACGGCGACGACGGCGACGACAAGATCACCACCGGGTCGGTGTTCGGCGCGCCCGGGCAGTTCAACCGGGGCGGCGGCATCGTCACCGGCAACGACGGCAAGGACACCATCACGACCGGGATCATCGACTTCTCCGGGCGGGTCCTGGGCGGCAGTGAGAACGACAAGATCGAGGCCGCCGGGCTCGGGCCCGAGTCCGGCGGGCTCATCCAGGCCGGGCCCGGCGACGACACCATCAGCGGGCACGACGGCGCGCTGCTGATCGTCGGCGAGCACTGGGGGACCGTCGACGCGGGCGTCGGCAAGGACACCTGCACGGTGAAGTCGGTGTCCACGCGGACGTCGATCTCGTCGTGCGAGATCCTGCCGAAGGAGGCGGGCAAGCCGGCGAAGCCGGCCGAGAAGCCTGCGGCGAAGCCGGCGGAGAAGCCTGCCGGGAAGCCTGCGGCGAAGCCGTAGGGGTCGCGTGGGCCGGGCGGGGGGCCGTGTTCTGGACTGCATGATTTACGGCGCGGGGCCGGCCCTTGACGGGTGAACGGCCTTGTTCCGCGCCACAAATCACGCTTTACGTCCCGAACACGGCCCCCCGCCCGTCCCCCGCTTCCGTCCGTGCGCCCGACCAGTGGCAGGCCGCCGCCGCTGCCCCGCCGCTGTCCAGGACCGGCAGGTCCCTCGTACGGCAGCGGTCCGCCACCGCGTCTGCCGCGCCGGATGCGAGGACCTGGCAGCGGGCGTGGAAGCGGCAGCCCGGAGGGATGTGGGTGGGGTCCGGGGGTTCCCCCGTGAGGACGACCGGTGCGTCTGATGACTCGGGGAGGACCGAGAGGAGGGCCTGGGTGTAGGGGTGGTGGGGGGTGGTGAGGACTTTTTCCACGGGGCCGGTCTCCACGATGCGGCCCAGGTACATGACCGCCACCCGGTCCGCGATGTTCCACGCGAGGCCCAGGTCGTGGGTCACCACGAGGGCCGACAGGCCCAGTTCGTCGCGCAGCCGCAGGAGCAGCGCCAGGATCTCGCCCCGTACGGAGGCGTCGAGAGAGGCCACCGGCTCGTCCGCGACGATCAGTTCGGGTTCCAGGACGAGTGCGCCCGCGATGACGACGCGTTGGCGCTGGCCGCCGGACAGCTCGTGGGGATAGCGGAGGAAGAAGCGCTCAGGGGGCCGGAGTCCGGCGCGGGAGAGGGCTTCGGCGACTGCTGTTCGTTCGTCGCCCGTGTATCCGTGGATTCGCAGGCCTTCCGCTACTGCGTCGTACACCGTGTGCCGGGGGTTCAGCGAGCCGCTCGGGTCCTGGAGGACCAGTTGGGCGCGCTTGCGGTACGCCTTGAGCGCCTTGGCCGTGTACGTGAGCGGGGCGCCCGTGAAGCGGACCTCGCCCCCGGTCGGGCGGACCAGGCCGAGCAGTGAGCGGGCCAGCGTGGTCTTGCCGCAGCCGGACTCGCCGACCAGGGCCACGATCTCGCCCGGACGGATGTCCAGGTCCACCCCGTCCACCGCCCGGGCGGCCGGCGCGCCCCGGCGGCCCGGGAAGGCGACGCGCAGGCCCCGGGCCGAGAGGAGGGGTTCCTCCGTGGTGCTCATGCCGTGCCTCCCACGTGTACGCAGGCCGCCCGGCGCCCCGCGCCCGCGTCCCGCAGTTCCTGGTCCTCCGCCGCGCACCGCTCTACGGCCACCGGGCAGCGCGGGCGGAACGCACAGCCGCCCGGCAGGTCCGCCGGGTCCGGCGGGTCGCCCGGCAGGCCGCGCGGGGCGCGCCGGGAGGACGGGTCGCCGATCCGGGGGAACGCCGAGGACAGCGCCTGCCCGTAGGGGTGGGCGGCCGACTCGTACACCGCCTTCGCCGGGCCTTCTTCGACGACTCGGCCCGCGTACATCACGGCGAGCCGGTCGCAGGTGTCGGCGAGCACGGCGAGGTCGTGGCTGATCATCAGCAGGCCGATGTCCTGCTCGGCGACCAGTTGCTCGATCAGGCGCAGGATCTGCGCCTGGATCATCACGTCGAGGGCCGTTGTCGGCTCGTCCGCCACGATGAGGTGGGGGTCGCAGGCCAGCGCCATCGCGATCATCACGCGTTGGCGTTGGCCGCCGGAGAGTTCGTGCGGATACGCCGCTGCGCGGGCGGCCGGGAGGCCTACCTGCTCCAGGAGGGTGCTGACGCGTCTGCGGGCTGTGGTGGGGGTGGAGCGGCCGTGCACGAGCAAGGGTTCCGCGATCTGGTCGCCGATCCGGCGCACCGCGTTCAGCGAGTGCATCGCGCCCTGGAAGACGATCGACGCGCCCGCCCAGCGCACCGCCCGCAGCCGCCCCCACTTCATGGCGAGCACGTCCTCGCCGTCCAGCAGGATCTCGCCGCTGGTGCGGGCCGAGGCGGGCAGGAGGCGCAGGAGTGCGAGCGCCATCGTCGACTTGCCGCAGCCGGACTCGCCGGCGACGCCGAGCTTCTGGCCGGCGGGGAGGGTGAGGTCCACGCCCCGGACCGCCGGGACGGCGGCCGAGCCCGTTCCGTACGTCACGCTGAGGTTGCGGACCTCCAGGAGGTGGTTCGTGCTCAACGGGCCACTCCCAGCTTCGGGTTGAGGACGGACTCGATCGCCCGGCCGCAGAGGGTGAAGGCCAGGGCGACCAGCGCGATGGCGATGCCGGGCGGCGCCAGGTACCACCAGTGGCCGGACGACACCGCGCCCGCCTCGCGTGCGTCCTGGAGCATTCCGCCCCAGGACACGACGGTCGGGTCGCCGAGCCCCAGGAAGGCGAGGGTCGCCTCGGTGAGGATGGCCGTGGAGATGCCGAGCGTGGTCTGCGCGAGGACGAGGGGCATGACGTTCGGCAGGACGTGCCGGGTCATGATGTGGCCGTGTCCGCCGCCCAGGGCCGTCGCGCGTTCGATGTAGGGGCGGGACTCGACCGCGATGGTCTGCGCCCGCACCAGACGGGCCGTGGTCGGCCAGCTGGTCACGCCGATCGCCAGGATCACCGTCCACATCGACCGGGACATCACGGTCGCCAGGACGATCGCCAGGACCAGGGCCGGCATCACCAGGAACCAGTCGGTGATCCGCATGACGACGGTGGAGAACCAGCCGCCGTAGTGGCCCGCGACGATCCCCACCAGGGTGCCGATGGCCACCGAGAGCGCGGCGGCGAGCAGCCCGACGAGGAGCGAGATCCGGGCGCCCCAGATCAGCAGGCCGAGCAGTGACCGGCCGAACTGGTCGGTGCCGAGCGGGAATTCGGCGCTCGGTGACTCCAGGGCGGTGCCGGGGGCGTTCGTGACGGACTGGACGTCCGCGCCGACGAGGAGCGGGGCCGTGAGGGCGATCAGCCCGATCAGGGCGAGGCCGGTCAGGCCCCAGAGGCCGGCCCGGTGGGTGCGGTACTGCCTCCAGAAGCGGGCGAGCGAGCTGCGCCGGCGCTGCCGGGCGAGGGAGGCGGCGGTGGTGTGTGAGGTCATCGGCCCACCCGGGGGTCGAGCAGCGGATAGAGCAGGTCGGCGATCAGGTTCATCACGATCATCGCGCCGGCGAAGACCACGAACAGGCCTTGTACGAGGGGGAGATCGGGCACGCTGAGCGCCTGGTAGAACAGGCCGCCCAGGCCCGGCCAGGAGAACACCGTCTCCACCAGGATCGAACCGGCGGCCACATGGCCGAGGTTGATGAACACCATGGTCACGGTGGGCAGGAGCGCGTTCGGTACGGCGTGGTGGCGGCGTACCGCGTCGTCGCGCAGGCCCTTCGCCCGCGCGGTGGTCAGATAGTCGCTGCCCATCTCGTCCAGGAGCGAGGAGCGCATCACCAGGAGGGTCTGGGCGTAGCCCACGGCCACCAGGGTCAGTACCGGCAGGACCATGTGGTGGGCGACGTCGAGGGCGTACGCGAAGCCGGTCTCGCCGGTGCCGGACTCCATGCCGCCGGTCGGGAACAGGCCTGGGATCGGCCCCATGCCGACCGAGAACACGATGATCAGGAGGAGTCCGAGCCAGAAGGACGGGACCGACCAGAGGGTGAGCGCCACTCCGGTGTTCAGCTTGTCGCCGAGGCTGCCGTGCCGCCACGCGGAGCGGGTGCCCAGCCACAGGCCGAGGGCCGAGTAGAGCACCACGGCCGTGCCGGTGAGCAGCAGCGTCGCCGGGAGCTTCTGCGCGATCAGCTCGCCGACCGGGGCCCGGAACTGGAAGGAGGTGCCGAGGTCGCCGGTGAGCGCCTTGGCGCAGTAGTCGGTGAACTGCTGCCAGAGCGGCAGGTCGAGGCCGAACTGGTGGCGCAGGGTGGCCAGTTGCTCGGCGGTGGTCGGCATGCCGTGGGTCATCGTCTTCACCGGGTCGCCGGGGATGATCCGGAACAGGAAGAAGCTGGTGACGAGGACGGCGAGCAGGGACACGGCCGCGCCGGCGGCCTTGGCCGCCGCGTGCCGGAGGTAGGGGAGGGCGGCGGCGGTACGGGTGCGGGGGGCGCCGCCCTCCGTGGTCCGGGCCGGATCGGCCGGGACCACGGAGGGGGCGGGCGTGCTTGCGCTGGTCACGGGCTACTCGCGGTCGTCGGCGGTGGAGCGGCGGCGCATGCCGAGGAAGACCCCGAGTCCGACGACGACCACGGCGGCCGCGCCGATCCCGATGATCACGCCGGTGTTCGAGCCGTTCGAGGTGTCGGCGGAGGCCGCCTGCGCGGCCGGGGCCGCCGACCACCAGCTCCAGTAGCCGTCCTGGCCCCACAGGTTGCCGGCGGCCTCGGGCATGGTGGTGATGGAGCCGATCTGGTCGGTGCGGTATGCCTCCAGGGCGTTCGGGTACGCGATGACGTTCATGTACCCGGTGTCGTACAGCCGCGACTGCATCTGCTTGACCAGGTCGGAGCGCTTGGCGGCGTCGTACTCGACGGCCTGCTGCGCGTACAGCGCGTCGAACTGCGGGTCGCAGATGAAGTTGTCGGTGGCCCCGGTGTCCTTCGGGGTCGCGGGCAGCGTGCCGCAGGTGTGGATGGAGAGGACGTAGTCCGGGTCCGGGTTGACCGACCAGCCGTCGAAGGCGAGGTCGTAGTCGCCCTTCACCCACGGGTCGGAGACGCTGTCCAGGCAGTCGACCTTGAGCCCGATGCCGAGCTTGCCCCACCACTCCTGGAGGTATTTCGCGGAGGCCTTGTCGTTGGGGTCGGTGGCGTGGCACAGGATGCGGAAGTCGAGCGGCTTGCCGTCCTTGCCGAGCCGCTTGCCCTCGGCGTTCTTCTTGTACCCGGCCGCGTCCAGGACCTGTTCGGCCTTGGCCGGGTCATAGGTCCGCTTCTGGGTGTCGGCCGGCTTCCAGAAGTACGAGCCGAAGCGCGGCGGAATGTAGCCCTCGCCCTCCACGGCGTGGTTCTGGAAGACCTTGTCGACCAGCGTCGTGCGGTCCACGGCGAGGAACAGCGCCTTGCGCACCTCGGGGTCGAGCAGCGCCTTGTTGCCGTTGCCGAAGGTCTTGCCGTCCTTGGCGCGGGCGCCCGGGTTGGTGGCCAGCGCGTAGAAGCGGCGGCCCGGCGCGTCGTTGACCTTGATGTTCTTCTGGGTCTTCAGCGCGGCGGCCTGAGCGGGCGTCAGGTTCGGGACGAAGGACACCTCGCCCTTCTGGAGCGCGGCGACGGCCGCGTCACCGTCCTTGTAGTACTTGAAGACCAGCTCGTCGAACTTCGGCGCCCCGCGCCAGAACTTCTTGTTCGGCTTGAGCTTGATGTACTGGTCGACCTTGAAGTCGGTGATGACGAACGGGCCGTTGCCGACGATCGGGAACTGCTGGTCGTTGTTGAACTTGGAGAAGTCGGAGACCTTCTCCCACACGTGCTTGGGCACGATCGGCACGTCGAGCGCCGTCATCGTCGCCTGCGGCTGCTTCAGCTCTATGACCAGGGTCTGCGGATCGGGCGCAGTGACCTTCTTGAAGTTGGCCGTGAAACTCCCGTTGGCGGTGGCCGCGTTCGGGTCGGTCATCATCTTGTTGAAGGTCCACGCCGCGTCCTCGGCGGTGGCCTGCTGCCCGTCGGACCACATCGAGTCCTTGCGGATCGTGTACGTCCAGGTGAGCTTGTCCGGCGAGGACTTCCACTCGGTCGCCAGGCCCGGGATCGTGTGCGCGTCCTTCGCGTCGTAGTTCGTCAGGTACTCGTACGCGAGGCGGTGGATGCTCGTCGACACCAGCTTCTGGGCCAGGAACGGCGAGAGCGAGTCGACGCTCTGCGAGACGGCGACGGTGAGTGTGGTGCCGCCGGTCTTCCCGTCCTCCGCCTGGGCAGCCTGGGGGACGGCCACGAGCGAGGCGGCGGTGACGCCGGTCGCGAGCAGAAGACGGAGCGGGCGGACCGGACGGAGCGGCCGGAGGGGTCTGCGGGCGGCTGCCTGACGGGGTGGAACCTTCGTGACCATGACCATGGGGCGTGACCTCGCGTCGGGATGCGTGCGTCGGGGGAAGTGCCGTGGATCTTGGGCTGACGATGGATGAAGCGAAGGTGTATCAGCGGTGGTCTGCCGTCGTCAACGATGTCTCAAACACCGTGTGGTCTGCGGGAATGCCGAAAGGCCCCGTACCGGAACACCGGTACGGGGCCTCATTGGTCTACTCCTGTGACGCCCTACTGCTGAGGGGCTGGCGGCGCCTGCGGAGGCTGCTGCGGGGCCTGCTGCGGCCAGTTCGGCGGCGGGACCTGCCCCGGAACCTGTCCGGGCAGCTGCCCCGGGAACTGCCCGGGCGCCTGGCCGGGAACCTGCGCCTGCGGATCGGTGTGCGGCGGGAGCGGCTGCCCCGGCTGCTGCCAGCCCTGCGGCATCGGCGGCTGACCCGGCTGCGCCCCGTACATCTGTCCGGGGGCGGGGGGTCCGCCATACGGCTGACCGGGCTGCTGACCCGGCTGACCCGGTACGGGCGGCTGCTGGGGCGGGTACGCGTACGGCTGGCCGGGGGCGGGCTGCGCCGGCTGCTGGGGTGGGTAGGGATGTCCCGGCTGGCCGGGCTGCCCCGGGTACGGCTGGGGCTGGCCCGGCACCGGCGGGGCCATGTGCGGCGGCATCGCGCCCTGGGCCTCCGCCGTCCACAGGCCCTGCGCCTGCTGCGCCCGTACGAAGTCCTCGGCCACCATCGCGGAGAGGTGGAAGTACGCCTCGCGGGTCTTCGGACGCATCATGTCGAGGTCGACTTCGGCGCCGGCCGCCAGGTGCTCGTCGAACGGCACCACGACCACCCCGCGGCAACGGGTCTGGAAGTGCTGCACGATGTCCTCGACCTTGATCATCTTGCCGGTCTCGCGGACCCCGGAGATGACCGTGATCGAGCGCTGCACCAGCTCCGCGTACCCGTGCGCCGACAGCCAGTCCAGCGTCGTGGAGGCGCTGGAGGCGCCGTCCACCGACGGCGTGGAGATGATGATCAGCTGGTCGGCGAGGTCGAGCACTCCGCGCATCGCGCTGTAGAGCAGACCGGTGCCCGAGTCGGTCAGGATGATCGGGTACTGCTTGCCCAGGACGTCGATCGCCCGCCGGTAGTCCTCGTCGTTGAAGGTCGTCGAGACGGCCGGGTCCACGTCGTTGGCGAGGATCTCCAGACCGGACGGCGCCTGCGAGGTGAACCGGCGGATGTCCATGTACGAGTTGAGGTACGGGATCGCCTGCACCAGGTCGCGGATGGTCGCCCCGGTCTCGCGCCGCACCCGGCGGCCGAGCGTGCCGGCGTCCGGGTTGGCGTCGATCGCCAGGATCTTGTCCTGCCGCTCGGTGGCGAGCGTCGCGCCGAGCGCGGTCGTCGTCGTGGTCTTGCCGACACCGCCCTTGAGCGAGATGACCGCGATCCGGTAGCAGGAGAGGACCGGCGTCCGGATCAACTCCAGCTTCCGCTGCCGCTCCGCCTCCTCCTTCTTTCCGCCCAGCTTGAAGCGGTTGGCGGCGCCGGGGTTCCGGCTCGACTTGGGCTTCTGCTTGTTGTTGCGCAGCAGCCGGTCGGAGGACAGCTCGACGGCCGCGTTGTACCCGAGCGGCGCGCCCGGCACCGACCGCTCCCGCTGGTCGTGCGTCACGGCCGACGGCCACGCGGCCCCGGTACGGGGGTCGATGGCGGGGGAGTCGGGCGCGGGAGCGCCGGGTGTGGGGCCGCCGGGTGCGGGCGGCGGGAAGCCGTAACCCTGCGGGGGCTGGGACGCCTGGGGCTGCTGGGGTGCCTGGGGCTGCGGGGGGACGGGCGGCTGCGGCTGGCCGAACGGGGCCTGAGCCGGGTGCGGGAAGCCGTAGCCCTGAGGCGGCTGCGGGGCCTGGGGCGGCTGGGGTGCCTGCGGAGCCTGCGGCTGCGGAGGGACGGGCGGCTGCGGGAAGCCGTAGCCCTGGGGTGCCTGCGGGGCCTGGGGCTGGGGCGTCTGGGGCTGGGGCTGGCCGGGGTGCGGGAAGCCGTAACCACCCTGCGGCGGTACGGGGGCGGGCCAGGCGTCCGTCGCGGGCGGCAGCGGAGCGGCCGGGGCCTGCGGCACCTGCTGCTCGGCCGGGGCCGCCTGCGCGGGCCACTGCGGCGCGGGCGCCGGCGTCGCCGGCTGGAACGACGGCGGCAGCGGCGGCAGTCCGCTCCCGGGCACCGGCACATCCGGAGCCACGGGCGGCAGCGCGCCGGGCGCGGCGTCCTGAGGAGCGGGGACGGGGGCAGGGGCCGGGGCAGCTGCGGGAGCGGGCGCCTCAGGCTCGGGCTCCGGCGTGGTCTCGGCCTGCGGCTCGGCGGCGGCCGGGGTCTCCGTGGCTTCCGGAGTCTCGTCGGCGCTCTCCGGGCTCTCCGGGCTTTCCGCCGGGGCGGCGGCCTCGGGCTCGGGAGTGGCCTCGGGCTCCTCGGCGGGGGCGTCGGCGGCCGCGGCCTCCGGGGCCTCCGCAGCCTTCGGCGCCTCCTGCGCGGCCGCGATCTCCGCCATCTCGCGCTTCAGCGCGGCGGGGGAGAAGCGCATGGTCGCGCCGCTCTCCAGATCGCCGCCACCGAAGGGTGCGGCGGGGGCAGGGGCGGGCGGGGCTGCGGGGGCCGGTTCCGGCGCGGCGGGGACCACGGGAGCCTCGGCGACAGGCGCCGGGGCCGGGGCGGGGGCAGGAGCCGGAGCCGGCGCCGGAGCAGCGACCGGAGGTGCGACCGGGGCCGGGGCCTCCGGCGCGGGGGCCTGCGGGGGCGTCGGGGTCCAGGTCGACTCGTAGCCGCCGGGCGCGGGAACTCCGGGGGCGGGAACGCCGGGCGCCGGGGCACCGGGCACCGCGACCGGCGCACCGGTCGGCGGCGGAGGCGTCGGCGCCCCGCCGCCCGTACCGCCCGACGCGTTCTGCGTGTACCAGGCCGGCGGGGTGTAGTCGATGGTGAACTCACCCGTCATCTCGGCGGGATCTGCGTCGGACTGATCGTCGACGGGCACGTTCCAACCCCCGTTGATCTCGTCCCGATCGCGGTTCACTTTGCCTCCTGGTGTGGTCGCGCACCCTTGTGCAGTCGTGGGCGGGCACATCCCACCCTAAACGCCAACCCTGCCCGCCGGGCAGGGCCGACGGCCCGCCGCTCCCCGGTGCGCGGACGGGCCGGGTCCCCCAAGTGACCCACGAGTACCGGAGAGTGAGAACCCCGGTCCATGAAACCTGCACAAAAAGGGACAGGTTGGGTGGTGACGTGTGGGCTTCGCCCGGTCAGTCCATCCGGCGGGCGGCGCCCAACAATCCGGTCTCGGCGTCCGTGGCCTGCGTCATCACGAACTGGCGGTCGTTCGGCGTGCACCACAGGGTCACCCCGTCGGCCAGCGTCGACAACGCCTCCCACTCCGCGCGCTGCAGCCCCATGATCCGGCCGATCTGCGCGGCCTCGTCGGGCGAGACCCGCTGCACGCCGACGAGCGAGGACTTCTCCAGGAGCCGCGGCGCCACCGGGCTCAGATAGGGGAGCAGGGTCACCACCGACTGCCACGGCGCGGAGACGACCCGGCCCCGCGGCGGCCGCATGCCGCAGTCGCGGACGACGACCACAGGGCTGCCCGCGGACGCGCCCTGCGGCGGAACCCGGCCCACGTCGTGCAGGGTGATGCAGGGCTGACCGCCGCCCGCCGCCTGGGCGAGCGCCGTCCAGGCGGGTGCGCGACCGGTCTCCACCGCGACCCGGGCGCCGGTCGCCGCCGCCCGCAGCGCGAGCACCTGCGCCGTCCACAGACCGCCGATGAGCGTGACGTCGTACGCACTGGGCCGGTTGATGCCGAGCACCGCAGGCCGGCTCTCGGCGTCCACGCCGATCACCACGCCGTCGTCGCCCACCGGCAGCGCCAGCGCGCCGAGTTGGTCGATCGGTGCGGAATGGCGGTCGCGCCGCGGCCCGATGAGACCGAAGCCGAGCCGCGGCTTGCCGCCGCGTCCCGTACGCCGGGCGGCCCGGCCGCCGCCGCTCGGCCGGGCCCGCCGCGAGGGGGCCGCGCCCGGCACGCCGCCGCTCACGCCCCCGACCGGCCCGCCGGGCCCGGCGCCCATGGGCTGTCCCGCCGGAGCCATCTGCCCGGCCTGGCCGACGGGAGCCGTCTGCCCGGCCTGGCCCACCTGGCTCATCTGCCCGGCAGGGTTCATCTGGCCCGCCTGGCCCGCCTGGCCCATCTGACCGACGTGCCCGCCCTGGCCCACGTACCCGGCCTGGCCCATCGGCCCCTGGCCCGCCGGGTTCCCCGGAGTCGTCATCAGCGCGCACCCCCCAGCGGCAGCGTCGCCAGCATGCCCGGCACCTGCTCGCGGTCGAGCCGCACCAGGCCCGTCTTCACGCCGCGCGCCACGCGCTCCAGTTCGTGCCGGGCCGCGAGGAGTTCCTCGTCGCTGCGCCCGGTGATCCGTACGTGTCCGGTGACCGTCACCTCCTGACGGTCACCCCCGCTCAGCGTCAGACTGAACGTCGTCGCCAGCGCAGGCAGCGAGGTCAGCAGCGCCACCAGTTGCGGCATCGACGCCCCGGCCCCGCTCGCGCCGCCCAACTGGGGCCAGCGCCCCACCCAGTACGTCGTGTGCCGGCGGTCGTCGACCCGCCAGGTGCGCGCGGTCTCCTGGGTGCGCCGGACCTGCGCCTGCCCGCGGCCGGCCTGCGCTATCGCCATCGGGCTCGCGCAGGTCGAGGTGGCGATGGCGGAGGTCAGCTCCTGCTCGGTGAGGACCGTGGCCTTGAAGCCCGCGCCCGCCAGCCGGCTCGCGAGCTGGTCGGCCGCTCGTACGACACACTTCTGCGCGCCCGCCATGCCGCCGCCGCGCGCCTCGACCGCCTCCGGGCACAGCTCCGGGTCCAGCTTCAGCGCGACCCAGGTGATCCGGAGCGCCGGCGAACCCGTCTGCGCCTGCAGCGGGCCGTAGTTGCGGGCCGCCATCGACTGCGCGGGCAGGTGCGGCGCGGGCGCGGGCTGGGTGTGCTGCACGATCTGCGCCGACTCCAGACGGATGCCGTCCACCGACAGCACGTCGCCGATCAGCGCCACCGGCAGCGGGTGCGCGCCCCGGTCCGGGCGCAGCGCCGAGGACTCCGACTCGACCCGTACGACCGCGGTGAGGAAGGTCCCGTCGCCGATCATCCCGATCGGACGCCGGTCACGGTCGCTGTACGCGTAGGTGCGCAGCGCCGGATCGCACTCCACCACCGGGGCGAGCCCCGGCTCCGTGCCCTCCGGCACGGCGAAGGCCGCCGCGCGGCGGGTGCGGGCGCGCAGGGCGAGGAACGTCCCCAGCCACTCCGGCAGCGAGCGCTTGTGCCGGCGCAGCAGCGCGAGCAGCACCAGCAGCGCCGCCACCACGCCCGCGGGCACCAGCATCAGCTTGTCGACGACCGCGGCCACGACCAGGACGGCGGCCGCCACCTCGATCAGTACGAGCTGTTGCAATCGGAACGCCCCGAAGTGTCCGGGGCGCGCCTGGAGGCGCGGAGACACCGAGGGCACAACGGGCGAACCGGGCCCCGTACCCGAGGAGACGGGGGCCGCGGAAGTGGACCCGCCCGCAGCGGACCGTGTCCGCGTCGCGGAAGCCATGATGGAGAATCCCCCTCAATTCGTCCCGATCACCCTGGCCCGCCAGGCCTTTGGCGGCCGGATCACCCTACCCGCCCCACACGCACCGGCGGACAGCAGGCATAGTAGGGGGCCGGTCCGACAGCCGGGGCCCGGGCGCCATGCTCCCCGGACTCCCGAGCGAAGACTGCGCCTGACGGAAACGGGGACTCATGGCATCACGGCGGGACGAGCTCAACGCGTACACCTTTGCGAAGAAGCGCACGGTCGCGGCATTCCTCCAACCCTCTCCCTCGGGTACGGAGGAGGGGGCGCCCAGGCCGCTGCGCGCGGTGCTCCCCGGAGTCATCGTCGGCGCGCTCGTGATGGCCGGCTTCGGCGCCTGGGGCATGTTCAAGCCGACCGCGCCCAAGGGCTGGGACGACCCCGGCAAGAAGGTGATCGTCGGCAAGCAGTCGACCACCCGCTATGTCGTCCTCACCACCGGCAAGGGCAAGGACAAGAAGACCCTGCTCCACCCGGTGCTCAACCTCGCCTCCGCGCGCCTGCTGCTCAACCCGGACGACTTCCAGGTCATCCAGGTCGACGACAAGACGCTCGACGAGGGCAAGCCGCCGCGCGGTCCCATCCTCGGCATCCCGTACGCCCCCGACCGCCTCCCCGGCGCCGACGACGCCGGCACCGCCAAGCGCTGGGCGGTCTGCGAGCAGCCCGGCGGCGGCAACGGCGGCAGCGTCCAGAAGGCCACCTTCCTCTTCGCCAAGCGCGACCTCGGCCGCACGGAGAACGGCAACAAGCTGAAGGCCGGTCAGGTCATGTACGTGAAGGGCCAGAAGGACAGCGCCCAGTACCTGGTCGACCACTCCGGCACCAAGTACCACGTCGCCGAGAACAACCAGAAGCTCACCAACGCGCTGTTCGGCAGCCGGCAGCCGCAGCAGGTCACCGACGACTGGCTGGCCACCCTGAAGACCGGCAGCCCCGTCGACTTCCCGCCGATCCCCGGCACGGTCGGCGCCGACGCCCACGTCCGCGGCGGCCTCACCCCCGAGCAGGACAAGGTCGGCATGGTGCTCCTCGCCCAGACCGGCTCCGGCCCCCAGCACTACGTGGTCCTGGACGGCAAGGTCCAGCCGGTCTCCGAGTTCACCGCCTGGCTGCTCATCCAGTCGCCGCTGACCGACTCCCTCGACATGGCCGGCAAGGCCACCCCCGTCGACCTCCAGTCGCTCACGCCGGACAGCACCGCCTTCGGCGCCCAACTGCGCTGGCCCGAGCGGAAGTCCACCCAGATCAACTCGGTCGGCGGCCCCGGCTCCCGCGACACCGTCTGCTCCGTCCTGGAGAGCGTCGACGCCAAGGGCGGCACCACCCTGTCCACCTGGGCCGGCCCCAAGTACCCCGCCGACATTACGGCCGGCGGCACCAGCACGTACGTCACCCCCGGCACCGGACTGCTCTACACCCAGATCCAGGGCAAGCAGTCCGCCCCCGACGGCTCGCTCTTCCTCGTCACCGACACCGGACTGCGCTACGCCGTCCAGGCCAACGGCGACAGCGACGCCGGCCACTCCGACATCGGCACGGGCAACCAGCAGAAGCCCTCGGACGGGCGCCCGGAGCCGTCGGACGCGCAGAAGCGGCTCGGCTACGAGAAGGTCACGCCCGTGCTCGTACCGATGGAGTGGTCGGAGTTCCTGTCGAAGGGCCCGCGCCTGGACACCAACAGCGCGCGCCAGCCGCAGGGTTCGTGAGGGGGGAGGTACGGGTGACTACCCGGAAGACTGCCGCCCTGCTGGCGGCGACGACCCTGACGGGCGTACTGACCGTCTCTCCGGCGGCTGCCACCACGGCGGAACCGCAACCGCGCCCCTCCCTGGGGGTGGACGGCAGCGGCGAGTGCACGTTCCCGATGAAGAAGCAGATCGAGGGCATCCCCTGGTCGCTCCAGCGGGTGCTGCTCGACGAGCTGTGGCAGGACACCAAGGGCAAGGGCGTCCGCGTCGCGGTCATCGACACCGGCGTCGACGACGTCAACCCGCAACTGAAGCCCGCGGTGGACGCGAAGGCCGGCAAGGACTACCTGAAGCCGGACAAGAAGAACCCGGGCGCGGGCAACGACCAGCGCGGCAAGACCGACGGCACGGTGGACGAGGTGGGCCACGGCACCAAGGTCGCCGGCATCATCGCCGCCCGCCCGCGCAAGGGAACGGGCTTCGTGGGCCTGGCGCCCGAGGCGACGATCATCCCGATCCGCCAGAACGACGAGAAGAACAGCGGCAAGTCGGACACGATGGCCCAGGCCATCGACTACGCGGTCTCCAAGGGCGCCCAGGTCATCAACATCTCCCAGGACACCACCCAGCCGCTCGGCCCCGAGTCCTCGCTGGCGAAGGCGGTGGCCAAGGCGATCGAGAAGAACGTGGTGGTCGTCGCGTCCGCGGGCAACGACGGCATGGACGGCAAACTCAAGAACACCTACCCCGCGGCCTTCCCGGGGGTCCTCGCCGTCGCCTCCTCAGACCGCAACAACGAACGCGCCGCCTTCTCCCAGTCCGGCACCTTCGTCGGCGTCGCGGCCCCGGGCGTCGACATGGTCTCGACGGTCCCCGGCGGCGGCCAGTGCGTCGACAACGGCACCAGCTTCTCCGCCCCGTACGTCGCGGGCGTGGCGACCCTGCTGCGCGCCAAGTACCCGAAGTGGACGGCCGCGCAGATCGCCACCCGGATCGAGCAGACGGCCATCCGCGCGGTCAACGGCCATGACAACCACGTGGGTTGGGGCGTCGTCGACCCGGTCCGCGCCCTCGCCGACGGCCCGGAACCCCCGCTGACCGGCCCGACCCCGGACCCGGGCCCGCCAAAGGCCGAGGCGCCCGAACCGGCCCACATGGCCATGTCGGAGACCCCGCAGGAGCGCTCGGAGCGCCTTGCGACGTACGCGCTGGGCATCGCGGGGGTGCTGGTCGCGGTGGTGGCGGGAACGGCCGTGGTGATCAGGGACGGACGGCGCCGGAAGGTGGCCCGATGAGCCGTCAGATATGCCTTGGACGAGTCGTCGGATGAGTAGGAATACCTAGGGAACCCCTAGGTAGCTTTGCAGTTGGAACTGTCGTACCGAATCGATAGAGTGGTCGAGTTCGTACGTGTGACGAGGGGGAAACCGAAGTGGCAGGGCCGAACGGGGACGGCGGCAAGCAGGGGCTCGATGTCGGCGAAGTGACGCTCCTGACCTTCCAGACGCGTATGCAGAAGCTGGTCGACGACCTGAAAGGTTCGCCGGCCGAGCACACGAAGATCGGCGAGCAGAAGGTCACGGCCGCGTCGTACGGCACGGGCTTCAGCGCGGCGAGTGAGCTGCACGGGGCGTACGAGAAGGTGCACACGCGGCTCGAAGAGTTGACGAAGATCTTCGGCGAGACGATCGAGGCGATGGGGATTCGCGCGCAGATCGCCGACAAGGGCTACGACAGCGTGAACCAGGAACAGCGGGACCGCTTCCAGCAGATCCAGAAGAGCACGCAAGAGGACTACGAGAAGCACACCGAAACGAGTGTCGAGGACCCGGCCAAGCCGGCGCCCAGCGCCACTGATTCCGGCGGCTTCAGCTAAACGGGGGAGGACAACACGATGTCTGGAGAGTTCGAGGGGAAGTCCCTGGACGCTCTGTACGCGATGATCGCGTCGGCCAAGCCCGAAGAGGTTGTCGGCGCGGGTACGGCGCTCGCGGCGGCGGTGCCGAAGATTCTCGACATCGCCACGGACCTGAGGCACTACATCTCCCACGTGCACTGGGATGGTGAGGGCGGCGATGCCTTCCGCCTGTGGGGCGAGGGCATGGTTCGGGAGACACTCGTCCTCGGTGACTTCACCAAGGTCGTGTCAGAGGAGATGAAGCGCGCGGGAAACGCGCTGTCCGAGGCGAAGTCGGCTGTGCCAAAGCCGGCGGGCATGTGTTTCGCGGACCCGGATAAGGAGAAGGCCCGCCTTGAGGCGGAGACCGGCCCGAAGCTGCAGGAAGCCATCCAGCAGATGGAGCGGCTCTCGTCGTATTACGACACGACGAGTGAGCGTCTCGCGGCGGAGCGGCAGCCGGAGTTCAAGCCTGTGGAAGGCCGCTGGGACGGTGGATACAACGAGTACGGCTCGGAGAGCGGTACCGGCTCCGGGACGTATTCGGGTTCGGGTTCTGGTACAGGCAGTGCTCCGGCCGGGCACACGACACTCCAGCGAGCTGATGTGTCGTACCCGACCAGCACGCATCGGCAGATCGTCGACCCGGTGAACCCGCCGTCGACCCCGCCTGCGCTCCCGCCGGAGTCCGAGGTGGACACCAACCTCGACTCCGTGACGCTGACGCCGCCGCCGGAGACGACGAACCGGCCGCCGGTTCAGCCGCCGGTGACCACCACCGGGACGCCGCCGGTCACCACCAACCCGATGCCCTTGCCGCTGCCGCCCACGGCGCCGCCGATGGGCCAGCAGAGCGGCTACCAGCTGCCCAAGGCGCCGATCACCGGCCTGCCGAGCACCGCGAACCGCACCGGGCTGCCCGGTCCGAGCACGCTCGGCCCGATGGGCCGTACCGAGGGCATCACCGGTGGCCGTCAGGTGCCCGGCCGTCCGCTGACGAACCAGCAGATGGGCCGCATGCCCAAGGGCATGGTCGTCGGCGAGGAGCGGACCTCGATGCCGTACGGCCGTGGCGCGGGTGGCATGCACGGCCCGGGCGCCGGCGGCATGCACGGCGGCCAGACCGGCGGCCAGGGCGGCGCAGGCCGTCGTCTGGCGAGCCAGCCGGGTGGAACCGTGGGTGCGCCCACGGCGTCCGGTGTGAGTGGACGCTCGGCCTTCACGCCCGGCGGCACGGGTCTGGTGCGTCCGCCCGCTTCGTCGCAGCACGAGGGGGAGGAACGGCGTCAGCCGGGCCACCGCCCCGACTATCTGTCCGAGGACGAGGAGACGTGGACCTCGGGCCAGCGCCAGATCGTCCCGCCCGTCATCGACTAGGAGCACTTCCCTGATGTCCCCCCTCACCCGGGTCGCCGGGCGCCGCGCAGCAGCCCTGCTCGGTGCCATGTCGGCCGTCGTCGCGACATGGACCGTCGCGGCGCCGGCCGCGACGGCGGACGACATGCGGTCGCGCCAGTGGTACCTGGACGCGATGAAGGCCGACGAGCTGTGGAAGGTGGCCACGGGCAAGGGCATCACCGTGGCGGTGCTCGACACCGGCGTCGACTCGACGCTGCCGGAGCTGCGTGGAAAGGTTCTGCCCGGACGCAACTTCGACACGGGAGGGCTTGGCCGTGTGGATGAGAAGGATAGGGACCGTCACGGCACGAACATGGCCCTCGCTATCGCAGGGACTGGGGTCGACGGTGGTGTGAAGGGCATCGCGCCCGGAGCGGGGATCCTGCCGGTCAAGACGGGCGACTACGCCTTCAACGGGTGGAAAACTATGCTCCAGGGCGTCCGTTACGCAGTGGACAACGGAGCTCGGGTGATCAACATCTCGTCCGGTGGTGTGGCGGACGAAGCCGAAGCCCGCGAGTGGCAGAGCACTGTCGACTACGCGGTGCAGAAAGGCGCACTGATCTTTGCCGCTTCCGGCAACGACGGTAGAGAGCGGCGCAACGTCTACCCTGCCTCCGTTCCTGGTGTGGTTGCAGTAGGCGCAGTGGACACCAAGGGCAAAGTCGCCAAGTTCTCCGACTACGGCTCCTACGTCGACTTCGTCGCTCCCGGTATCGAAATGCCGGGGCGCTGCCCCAATGACAAGAACAAATTCTGCGGCTTCTGGGGCACCAGTCATTCCGCGGCCATCGCTTCCGGTACCGCCGCGCTCATCTGGTCCGCTCACCCCGACTGGACAAGGAACCAGGTCCTCCGGGTCATGATGGAGACGGCCGGCCACGACGGACCCGTCCCCTCGAAGTACATCGGCTACGGAACCATCCGCCCGGCCCAGGTCCTCCTGGAGGGCAAGGGCAACCCGGGCGACCCCAACGTCGACCCGCTGCTCGCCGCGCAGGGAGCGAGCAAGGCGCCGACATCGAAGCCATCCAACGCATCCCAGACCTCCCCCTCTCCTGAGAACACGGGGGCAAGCGGCAACGGCCAGGCCAAGGACAACAACCAGGCCGCAGAGCCCGACGAGGGCGGTTTTCCGCTCTGGGCCATCGCCGCGAGTGCCGTCGCAGTCGTCGCCCTGATCGGCTTCGGCGTCGTGGCGGGAGTACGCAGGAGAGCGTCGACAGACGCATGAACAACTGCAGCATCGACAACAAGAGGAGCATCACATGAGCACTCCCGCTGGTGGGTTCGGACTCGCAGACGATCCGATCACTCAGGCCAAGAACAAGATCATCGAGACGGGTAGCGCGGTCTCCAAGCAGGCGCGCGAGCTCGCCAACATCCTCGAGACCTGCGCCGCCGGCTGGACCGGTGTCGGTGCGATCGGCTTCAAGACGGCTCAGACGAACCTCAACGAGGACCACGACACCATCCGTCGTCTGCTGAACGTCCTCCTCAACGCCGTGGGCGAGACGAAGAACCTCAGCAACGCGAACGACGACGATGTGCGCGCCACCTTCGCCGCCGTCAACCACTCGTCGCTCAACAACATCTGACGAAAAGGGGGATCAACATGTCTGTCGACGCCAACGGGACCAAGGTCCGGTACGAAAGCGTTCAGGAGATGGCGAACCGCATCCGCGCGGTCTCGCAGCAGATCGTCAACGACCTCACGACGATGGACACGGCGCTCCGTACCGTGACCGACACCTGGGACGGTGACGCGCACCGCGAGTACGAGATCCTTCAGGGCAAGTACAAGAAGCGCGCTGAGGACATGAAGGCCCGCCTCGAGAAGATCGCCCAGATCGTCGAGCAGGGCAAGGACAGCTACCGCGCCACCGACGTGAAGGCCTCGCGCCTCTTCACCGAGTCGTACTGACCGACCCGGTCCATGAGAAGGGCCCGCTCCTCCCGGAGCGGGCCCTTCTCATGCTCTGGCCGGCCGGCTAGCGGAGGTCGAACTCCCCGTCTTTCGCGCCGAGTACGAACGCGTCCCACTCCGCCTTCGTGTACCGCAGCACCGTCTCGTGGTCGAGCGACGACCGCATCGCGATCCCGCCGCCCGGCAGATGGGCGATCTCCACGCGCTCCTCGTCCGCGCTCGTGCCCGGGGCGCCCTGCCACTCGACGTCGCTGATGTCGAGCGCGTACAGCTCGTCCTTCTCCTGCTGAGTGCCCATCTGGCTCTGCTCCTTCATACTGCGATGGAACGGCGTCCTTGCAGGTCAATCATGGGTGCTGACGGGTCTGCCTGTCACCCGGATCCTGCGGAATCACCCTGCCCCTACGCGCTCGGCGAACCGTCGGGCAGACCATCGCGTACCCCGGCGACGAAGGCTGCGAGCGCGGCCCGGCGGACCGGGATCACCCGGGCGGGAAACGCGCTGTCCCGGACGGCCGCGCTGCCGTCGCCCCAGTGGGCAGCTCGACACAGTCGTTGCCGCTGTCGAAGTAGGAGGATTTGACCCAGGTCGGACCGTCCGCATACGACACCGTCACAGCTTCTTGAGGATGGCGTTGATGAGATCCCTCGAAGGGGTGGGAGTCAACGCGACCTCCTCGGACATGTCCAGTCGTGTGCGGCAGTTGATCAGTTGCGTGGGCGAGTCGATGAACAACGCGCCGGTCGGTGAGTCCATCTGCACCGTGTCCAGAAGGCTGGTCGGGGCCTCGGCGTACAGGACGGAGTAGTCCAGCAGCGGAAAGCCGCAGGCCCCGAAGGGGATGACCAGCAGCGTGACGTTGGGGCGCTCACTCGACTCTGCGAGATGGAGGAGCTGAGCGCGTGTGATCTCGCAGCTGCCCAACTGCATGCGCAGTGCGGCTTCGTGGGCGATCCCGACGTACGGGACAGGGCTCGGGCCGCTGATCACTCGTTGTCCGGCGAGGCGGTGCGCGACCCGCAGTTCCACTTCCAACCGCGGCAGCGGCGGGATGGGGAGCGCGAAGGTCGCCCGCGCATGGTCTTCCGTCTGGAACAGACCGGGCAGGTGTGCTGTCTGGACGGTCCTGAGCCGGACCGCGTCGTGCTCGATCTCCGAGACGTCGAGGAACCCCGGAGGGATCTTGTCCCGGTACTCGTCCCACCAGCCGGCCTTGCCCCGCCTGTCATCGCTGCCAGCGCGTCGATCAGCTCGGTGTCCGTGCACTCGTAGATGCTCGCGAGGCGCCGCGGCCGCTCCTCGCTGATCCCGAACCGGCCGGCTTCGATGTTGGAGATCGTTGGTGCCTGCCTTGGTGCCATGTGTCCTCTCCGCTCGCGCTCAGCGTGCCCAGAATCACCCCTCAGGTTCGTCTCGGCCGATTCCTTGAGTCATGAAGTACTTCCTTGGGCCGATCACAGCCTGACGAGCATTCCCCGCCAGGTCCACCCCGCGCCGAGGACCGCCTCGCGCAGGGGATTCTTCAGCTGCTGGGTGTCGAAGGCGAAGTCCCCGACCAGATGCCGGCGGCCGTCGGCACCCCGCTCGATCGTCCACCGCCTGGACGTCGTGGTCACCTGCCCATGGCTGAACTCGGCCGACGTGGCCGGCCTGGGCGTGTCCCCGACCCAGCTGATCTCCAGCTGCTCGTCGAGAGCCCGCACCTCGTGCTTGTCGGCGTCCAGACGCATCTTGATCTTGAGGGTCCGGTCCAGCCGGGACCTGAGGAAGAAGGCCCGCCAGGCGGGCTCCAGGACCCGCAACTCCGCTACGAGGTCGGCCTTCTCCGCTGGGCGTGCGTTGCGTACGACGTACGGCTTGTCCGCGCTGTTCACGGCGAGCAGCGCCTCACGGACCTCCATGGCGGACAGCGGTGTGACGCCCCTGTCCGGGTGCTGGGTTCCGGTGAACCTGTCCAGCAGACCCATCGTCGGGCCTCCGTCCCTGTGTTCGGGCGCGCCGCGCCATTGTGTGCCGCAGCACGGTGTCGTGGTCGAGTGAGGACTACATCAGCCCCACCGGTTCACTCGGCCTGCGCGGCGAACGTCTTCGCGAGCTCCAGTATCTGCCCGGGTTTCAGCGAGGTCTTCCCCATGTTCCCGACCGTCAGGACCATCGCGACATGGTCTGCGTCGTCAGTGCTGAGCGGGACGGTCACCACGTTCCCTCCCGCGCTCTGCACCGCCTCTCCGGGCGCCGCCTTCTTGGTCTCCTCGACGTAGGGAGCCAGTTCGCTGGAGACGTCCATGCCGCCCGCCTGCTGCATGACGGGCACCAGGAGAGATACCACGCCCGGTTTCCGGCCACCGATGGTGTAGATCTTCAGAGCGTCCTCGCCGACGTGGTACGTGCAACGGACCAGGGCGCCGGGATTGGCGGCCCAGGCGCTGTCCTTCTCGGGCTGCGTGCCGTTCTCCGCCGTGGCCACCACGGCGTCCTGGTCGTCGGGGGCACCCGGCACGATGTCGTTGCCGAGGCCGACCTTCGCGGCAGCCTTTGCGACGTCGTAGGGAAGAGGACAGTCCTTGGAACTGCCCTTTCCCACGCCATCGGCGAGCAGCGCCAGCCGCTCCACGCTCAGAGCGTCGTGGTCACCGGAGCCTGACTCACCGCTCTGGCACCCGACCAGACCGACCAGAGCGATGGCCAGGGTCGCTGCGCCGACGGACTTCCTCATCGTGTGCATCATCTCTCTTCGCTCGGTTGGGCCTTCGTGCTCCGGGCCCGGAGCAGAGCACGGTGAAGGGCCGGGCGGTGTCGCAAGGCCGGAGCGCCGGTCTACGACGCGGCGTCGATTCACCAGGTGACTTCGCGAGAGCCGCCGAGTGCGCTGTCCGCCACCTCCGCCAGTAGGCCCTGCTGCGTCGTCGCGTCGGTGTTCCTGCTCTTCAGCCAGATGCGGGCGAGGTCGACGCCCTGATCACTCAGACGATCGAAACGTTCCTCCTCGCCGGTCTTCTCGAAGTCCCGCAGCCAGGCACTCGTGAGACGCCCGCTCGGAGACTCCTTCACCTCGACCGGCGTGCCGAGGCCGCGAGTGAGGGCGTCCACGACCGTCGTCCGCCAAGTCCGCGCTTCGTCCTCGTCCTGGTGCTTCACGACGACGGAGGCGACGCCGTCAAGGACACCGAGGGCGCGAGCACCCTTCTTCGGGGGGAACCGGAAGGCCGCGTCCTTGGCATCACTGGGGACAGCGTCCAGTTCCTGCGCCACCTGCCTGGTCTCGACCACGCGCAGCAGAGCGTAGGCGTCAGGATTCTCGGAGATCGCGCGCAGGATGTCCCGGAAGAACGTGTTGTAGACCGCGAGGTGATACGTGCCCCCGGATTCCCACGGCGGGTCCTCCTGGTCCGACTCGACGATGTACTTGCTGTCGAGGCCGGCGAGCGTCTCGTGGACATCGGGCGCGTAGTCCGCCAACGCGGTGGCGAGCGGGAGCCGCAGCGCCGGATCGAGCGTGAAGTCGTCAGGCTGCGTGAACCCCAGCGCGAAGAGCACGTCCTTCAGCGCCTGGGCCTGCTGCTGCGTATGGTGCCCGGGCTTGTCGCCGACCGTCGCCTTCACCAGAGCCTCACCGAACGCGGCACAACTCATGTCGGGTTGCACGGCCTTGCCCATCGACTTCTGTACGCGCTCGTTCCCGGGCACGCCGTTGCACGGCTCGGCCGTCTCGCGGCCGAACAGCAGCCATGCTCCGATTCCGCCCAGTACGGCCAGGCACGCCGCGATGACGATCAGCGTCCTGGCCGAAAACTTCCGGCCATTGGTCTCCTGTCGCATGGCTTGCTGCTCAACCTCCGGTCCGCGTCAGTTGGTGGTGTCGGTCAGATACTTCTGAGCGGCGTTCGCTCCACGGTCGTGACCGTCGAGGATCGAGTTCTTCAGACCGGCCCGCTCGTTCTTGTCGATGTCCTGTCGTCCGTCCGCCCAGGAGTCGACCATGACCTGCATCTGGTTGGTGGCGTTGAGATAGTGGTCGGCGATCTCGACATTGGCTTTGGTGTCAGCCTCGGCCTTCAACCCGTTGCCGAACTGCCAGGCCCAGGTGTCCACACCACGTTGCAGCGCGTCGCCGACGACGATGGAGCCGCCTGCGGTCGGGATGGTCATCGGCGTCACGATGCCGCCGATGATGTGATAGGCGATCTTCGACTGCCAGTCGGCCTTGCTGTACGCCGCCATGCGGTCGTCGTTCATGACGTCCTCCCGGATAGCGCTGTACGCGCCCAGGGTCGCGCCGGCGTTGCTCAGCGGGTTGCTCTGCTCGAAGCCGCCGGCCCCGTTGGGGATCTTCTCCATCTCGAGACTGATGTAGCGGGATTCCGCCTTGTGCAGGTTCGCGTAGGCCTCGGGGTCGTCGGAAAGCCCCCTCATGAACTGGACCAGGTCCTTCTGCGTCACGGCCATATGCGTCTTGTCGCCGTCCCGGAAGAAGCCGTCGCCCGTCGCCGAGGTGACATACCTTCCGTCGCCCATGCCTCCCAGGATCTGATGGGTGTCCTCGGTGTACGTGGCCAGGGCACGCGACAGCGGCTCGCGCAGGTTCGCGTGCATGCTCTGGGAGGGCCCGATCTCGCCGATGACGTCGTGCATCACCCGGGCCTGCGCCTCGGTGTGCGGCACCGTGGGCCAGGGGTCCTGGTTGGCGCCCAGCGGCGGGTGGCCCGTCGTCGCCGCCTCCAGGGCGGCGCCGAGGCCGATGCGGCTGGTGGGGTCGTCCAGAGTCGTGACGGCGTAGCCCAGGATCGTGTTGCGGGGCCAGTCGCGGGTTCCGTCGCCGCTGCCCGCCAGGTAGTGCAGGTGGTCGTTCGTGACCTTGTCGCCTGCCGTGCCGTTGCCGTTGGCGTCGAAGAACGCCGTCGCGGCCTCCGGGTTCTTGCTCATCACACCGAGGAGACCGTCGATGGCGTCCGTCTCCACGCCCGCGTGACCGCGGCCCCACATGGTGAAGATCCCCGGCTGCTTCTTCTCCGCGGCGATCAGGTCGTCACCCAGGTCATACAGGAACTGGTCGTCGTACTTCGTGTCCGCGTGCTGCATGAGGCTCACGAAGGACTGGTAGCCGTAGAGCGGATTGCCGGTCTCGCTGTCGTCGCTCTTCATCCCGGCCTTGCTCAGACCGTCGGTGAACTCCCGGTAGAACGTGCCGTCGGGGCTGTCCAGCCATTCCTTGAAGGCCTTCGAACCGGGGGGCGCATCGGAGACCTTGCCCGGCACCTCCGTGGCGTTCGCCAGCGTGTTGGCGAGTCCCTTCTCCAGGTCCAGGTAGCGATCCTTGTTCTTCTTGTCGGAGTCCACCGCGCTGTGGTTGAGACGCTGCGTGAGCCTGATGGTGCCGTCGGCACCCATGCCTCCGATGAAGGTCTGGCTGAAGGCCTTGTTGTCGGCGTTGTCCCGGAAGGAGCGGCTGAGCTCGGCGTAGTCGGCCGCGGAGACCTTGTCGCCGCTGTTGATGCGGGTGGCGATGTCCTTGGCGTTCTCGGCCTCGTAGAGCTCGATGTCGCCCTTGGCGCCGGCGTTGAAGCCGTTGAACTGGTCGTCGCCCTTGCCGCCGATGTCCTTGTTGCTGTCGACGACGACGGCGTTGAGAGCGATCTTGACGCCTTCGTCGGCGTCCGAAACGGCCTTCACGCGATCATCGATGTGCTTCTGCCACTTGGCGATGCCTTCGCGAATGAACCTCTGACCGTCGGGGTCGTGGGTGTAGGCCCGGCGGTCGGCCTCGGAGAGCCGGGCGTAGTCGAAGGTGACGTTTCCCTGCTCCGAGACACTCATCCCGGCCTCGACGGCATCGGCCCGTGCGGAGTCGAGCTTCCCCTTGAGGTCGACGAACTGCGTGTGGGCATCGCGCAGCAGGGACGCGACGGCCTTCGCCTGCGTCTGGGCGGCGGCGTACTCGTAGCGGGTTCCGGCGAAGTTGGTGTGGGCGACGCCGACGCTGGCGCCGAGCCAAGTCCCACCCATGGTGATCTTCTGAACGGTCTCCCCGTAGCGGTCCTCGACCTTCTTGATCTCGCCCGCCATCGACTCCCACTTCTCGGCGGAGGTCGTCAGTGCCCCGAAGTCGGTGGTCATGATTTCTGCGTACGTCAGCATGTGGTTCTCCCCCCGTCGGTGTGCTGCGCCGTCATCGCGGCGGCTCTATGCCGTCGATCCCGGATGGCGCCAAGGGCGCGAACTGGCCCCGGATGTCCAGGTCGTTCCGCACGAAGTAGCCGGACGCCCCGCGCAGCGCGTTCTTCTCCGACGACAGCCGGCCCATGAGGGTCTTGACCTGCTGGTCCCAGGTCTCCTGGACCTTCTTCAGACCCGCGGCCGTCTGCCAGCCGTCGAAAGCCTTGATGGCGGCGTTGGACGACTCGTCGGCCCAGTCGGTGGACCTCTTCGTGCTGTCTTCGAGCTCGTTCTCGATCGTGTTGGCCGCTGCCTGCTTCTCCGCCGGAGACGAGCCGAAGACACCCGGACCGCCTCCGGGCGTCGGCCCTGAAGGATCGGCCGGCACCTGGTTCAGCCGCATGCTCGATTCCTGCCGCTCAGCCGCCTGAGCGCGCAGCGCGGCCCACTCCTCGTCGAAACCCATGATGATCCCTCCCCGTTTCCGGCCCGCTCAGGGCCACATGTGCGATATCCGCCGTGTCCGAGAACTCACTCGATGGATCATCCTTCCGGGGCTTGGTTACGGAACTCCTCCAGCGGCATCGTCTTCTCTGCCGCCGGCAGACTGATCGTGAACTTCTCCCCGTACGAGTCGTACGTCGTCGTGCTGGAGCGTCCGTTCCGCTCCGACTGCAGCAGGACGAGGCGTGAGGTGTCGGTCGCCACGTAGTAGGTGTCCGTGGCGTCGGGTGCCGCCTCGATGGTGAAGGCCTTGGTGGCCCTGCCCTGGAACGTGCGATCGTTGTCGGAGGCGCGTTCGGCCTGGTCGGGGATCTTGAAGTACGTGTCGCAGTCCGCGTCGTCGGGCAGTTCGGACACCACGAACATCCCTGTGAGCCGGTCCGGCAGAGTGGTCGACCGGCCCTCTTCCGCCAGCCCGTCGGCGAGGAGCGCGGCACTCGTGTACGTCGTGCCGTCCTTGCAGTACATCTCGCCGGAGCCGCCCACCCAGGTGGCCTTGAGCCGCAGTCCCTGGTCAGGGTTCCACCACATCTCCTGCCATCCGCCGGCGAATGCCGTCGTGCCGCCGGAGGAGTGGAAGGACGTGGTACGCATCTCGTCGTTCGTCTCGTGCACCACACCGCATCCGGTCAGCGCGGTTGCGGCCACGATCACCGCGGCACACGCGACCTGGGCGCGCGGGGGTCGCGGTGGGCGCAAGGCGAGGGTTTCGCGGGTCCTCATGTCCTGCCGAACCTTTCGTGCTTCTGGGCGTCCGTCTCGTCGCTCTCACTCGCCTTGCCTGGAGACGTAGGGAGGGTGCGGCGCAGTTCCGCACCCTCCGCACCCGCGGTCTACCGCTCCGGCAGCCGCCCCGTCTGCACCAGCGAAGCCTGGCCCCGGCGGCCCACGAAGTAGCCGCGGCCCGGGGGCATCGGGCGGGGGCGGGCGGTGCCGACGAGGTCGCCCTCGGAGGGGTCGCCGGAGAGGATGACGCCCTGGGCGCCCAGCTCCTTGATGCGCTGCATGAAGGACTCGTACAGGGAGCGGGAGGCGCCCGCGCTGTTGCGGGCGATGATGAAGCGGACGCCCGTGTCGCGGGCGAAGGGCAGGTACTCGGCCAGCGGGGCCAGCGGGTTGCCGGCGCTGGTCGCCACCAGGTCGTAGTCGTCGACGATGATGAAGACCTGCGGGCCCGACCACCAGCTGCGGTCCCGCAGCTGCTGCGGCGTCACGTCCTGCGGCGGCTGGCGGCGGGCGAAGACGCCCGACAGGGCCTCCATGTGCATCTGCATGGAGCTCGCCATCGGCGCGTACTCCAGGAGGTGCTCCTCCGGCAGCGCGCCGAGCAGCGAACGCCGGTAGTCGCCGACGACCAGCTTCGCCTCGTCGGGGGAGTAGCGCTCGCCGATCTGCTTGGCGATGAGCCGCAGCAGATTGGTCTTGCCGGACTCGCTCTCGCCGAAGATCAGCAGGAACGGGTCGGTCTCGAAGTTGACGAAGACCGGCTCCAGGCGCGTCTCGTCGATGCCGATCGCGATGCCGTGCTGCGGGAACTCGAAGCCCTTCGGGAGCTGTTCGGCCGGCAGCTTGTGCGGCAGCAGCCGGACGGCCGGGGCGCCGGGGCCCTGCCAGGCGGTGCGGGCGGCCTCGACGAAGGCCGCCGTGCCTGACGACAGGTCGCTCGCCGAGCTCGATCCGTCGATGCGCGGCAGCGCGCCCATGAAGTGCAGCTTCTCCGGGACCTGGCCGCGGCCGGGCACGCCGGTCGGCACGTTCGCCGCGACCTTGCGGTCGAACTCGGAGTCCATGACGTCACCGAGCCGCAGTTCGAGCCGGCCCAGCATCTGGTCCTTGAGCGCCGCCCGGACCTCCATGTAGCGGGCCGCGGTGATCACCACGTGGATGCCGTAGCCGAGTCCGCGCGAGGCGAGGTCGGAGATGACGGACTCCAGGCCCTCGTACTCGGTGCGGAAACCGCCCCAGCCGTCGATGACCAGGAAGACGTCGCCCCACATCTCGTTCGGCAGCTCGCCCGCCGCGCGCTTGCGCCGGTAGGTCGTCATCGAGTCGATGTTGTGCGAGCGGAAGAACTCCTCGCGCCGGTTCAGCACGCCGAGCACCTCGGCCACCGTGCGCCGCACCCGCTCCGGGTCGAGGCGCGAGGCCACCCCGCCGACGTGCGGCAGTTCGGCCAGCGAGGACATGCCGCCGCCACCGAAGTCGAGGCAGTAGAACTGCACTTCGGCCGGGGTGTGGGTGAGCGCGAACGACGCGACCAGCGAGCGCATCAGGGTCGACTTGCCGGACTGCGGGCCGCCGACCACCATCATGTGGCCCGCCGCCCCCGAGAAGTCCCGGTACAGCACCTCGCGGCGCTGCTCGAACGGCTTGTCGATGAGGCCGAGCGGCACGGTGAGCCCGCCCGGCCGGGTGTACTCGGTCGCCGTGAGGCCCCGGTCCGCGGTCTGCGCGAGCCCGGGAAGCAGCTGGTCGAGCGACGGCGCTTGGTCGAGCGGCGGCAGCCACACCTGGTGGGCCGGCACACCCTGGCCCTCCAGACGGCGCACGATCACGTCGAGGACGGTGTCCGCGAGCGCCTCGTCCTCGTCGTCGCGCCGCGCGGTCAGATACGCCGGGTCCGGCGCCGCGTACACCACGGGCACGGGCGAGGCCGTGAACAGCGCGGGCCGCCGCTCGATCGGCATGCTGCCGGCCTCAAGCCGCGGCCCGCCCGTACGGTACGTGCCCGAGACGTACGCCGCCTTGAAGCGGGTCATCTCGTCCGTACCGAACTTCAGATAGCCCGAACCCGGCACCGACGGCAGGTGGTACGCGTCCGGCACGCCGATCGCCGTGCGCGACTCGGCCGCCGAGAAGGTCCGCAGACCGATCCGGTACGAGAGGTACGTGTCCAGGCCGCGCAGCTTGCCCTCCTCCAGGCGCTGCGAGGCGAGCAGCAGGTGCACACCCAGCGAGCGGCCGATGCGGCCGATCTGGATGAACATGTCGATGAAGTCCGGCTTGGCGGTCAGCAGCTCGCTGAACTCGTCGATGACCAGGACGAGCGAGGCCAGCGGCTCAAGGGGAGCGCCCGCCGCCCGGGCCTTCTCGTAGTCGTGGATGTTGGCGTAGTTGCCCGCCGAGCGCAGCAGCTCCTGCCGCCGCTGCAGCTCTCCGCGGATCGCGTCGCCCATGCGGTCGACCAGCGTCAGGTCGTCCGCCAGGTTGGTGATGACCGCCGCCACGTGCGGCATCTGCGACATGCCCGCGAAGGTCGCGCCGCCCTTGAAGTCCGCGAGGACGAAGTTCAGCGTCTCCGAGGAGTGCGTCACCGCGAGACCGAGCACCAGCGTGCGCAGCAGCTCCGACTTTCCGGAACCCGTCGCACCCACGCACAGACCGTGCGGGCCCATGCCCTCCTGCGCGGCCTCCTTCAGGTCCAGCATGACCGGCGAGCCGTCCTCGCCGACACCGATCGGCACCCGCAGCCGCTCCGCGACCGAACGCGGCCGCCAGGTGCGCGCCACGTCCACCGAGGCAGCGTCGCCCAGGCTCAGCAGATCCGTGAAGTCCAGGTTGGCGAGCAGCGGTTCGTCGTCGTCACCGCCGCCCATCCGCAGCGGCGCCAGCTGCCGGGCCAACGCCTCCGCGGCCTGCGGCGACATGCCGTCCGGCACGCCCTCGTACGCGAAACCGCCGCCCGACTCCAGGCGCAGCCGCCCGGGCCGCACCACCACGGACAGACCGCCGCGCGGCTCGTCGAGCTCGCCCGACACCACCTCGACGATGGTCACGCCCTGCAGGCCCTCGGCCGCCGCGAGCAGCGAGTCCGGCGGCACCAGCCCGCCGTCCAGGACCACCACCACATGCGGCTGGTCCAGGACCGGCTGGCTCTCCCGGCTGAACCGCGGCCGGCCCTCCAGACGAGAGCGCAACAGCTGCTCCAGCTCGCCGAGGTCGTCGCCGAACAGGCGCTTCGTGCCCGCCCCGTCGACCGTGCCCGGCACCTGCGTGTGTGGCAGCCACTTCGTCCAGTCCCAGCGCTCCTGCGCGCCCCGCGCCGCCACCACGGCCACCATCAGGTCGTCGGGGGAGTGCAGGGTCACCAGCTGCGCCACCAGACCGCGCGCCGCGGACTGCGCCGACTCCGGATCGCCGGAGACCGTCACGTGGTAGAAGGCGCGCATCGAGACCGCCATCGGCAGCCCGTCCAGCGTTCCGTGTACCGCCAGGAACTGCTGCATCGCCCCCGCGCACAGCGGCTCCAGCTCGTCCACCGGCGCCGTGTCCGGCGCCACCAGCGGAGTCGCCAACTGCTGGGCGCCGAGCCCGATCCGGGCCTGCGCGAAGTCGTGGTCGCCGACCCGCCGCTCCCAGACCCGAGAGCCCTCCGCGACCACCGACCACAACTGCTCGGGCGCCGGGTGCAGATACAGCTGCGCGTCGCGCTGCTTGCGCGCCGTGCGCCGCACCGTACGCCGGGTCTGCGCGAGGTATTTGAGGTAGTCCCGCCGCACATCGGCCATTTGCCCCTGCGACCCACGGCGGAATCTGACGAACTGGGCGATGGCCATGCCGACCGTCGACGCCAGCATCAGGGTGCCCATGATGCGCATGATCGGCGACGGCGTCATGAAGAAGAACACCACGGACGAACCCATGCCGAGCATCGGCAGGAGCTGCATCAACGCGGACTCCTGCTGCCCCCGCGGCAGTTCCGGCGGGGACTCCAGGACCAGTTGCTCACCGGGTACTTCCGGAGGAAGAGACCTCGGCGGGCGTTTGACGACGATCTGGCTCACCGGCGCATCAATCCCTCGTTACGGGCGGGCTCGGGGAGGATTCACCGCACCAGCGCCCCCGTCGACTGTGTTTCGATGCGGACTCCCCCGTGAGAGCAGGATCCTACTTGCAGCCACTGTCGGTGGTCCCCGGTAGGGTGTCGCCGCAGTGTGCGCAACCGCGAATCAGGGGGTCCAGACACGTGAGTACGACCGCAGCGACCGGCTTCTGCCGCGTCACCGTCGTGGCGCCGGACAGCCGCATCGACGTCGCACTCCCCGAGGACATCGCCGTCGCCGACGTCTACCCGGAGATCCTCCGGCTCACCGGGCAGAGCCAGCCGGCCGGCGCCCCCACCGGATACCACCTGGTGCGCCGCGACGGCACCGTCCTCGACGGCGCCCGCACGCTGGCCGCCCAACAGGTCCTCGACGGCGAGGTGCTGAGCCTGCGCCCCTTCGCGCAGTCCCTCCCGCCGGCCGTCTTCGACGACGTGTCCGACGCCGTCGCCTCCGCCGTCACCCGCGACCGGCACCTGTGGAGCGACGACCTGCTGCGCGGCGCCGGACTCGTCGGCGGCGTGCTGCTCCTCGTCCTCATGGGCTTCGTGCTCTGGTTCGCCGACCCGGTCCGGCACGACATGCACGGCCTGCCCGGCGTCATCGCCGGCGCGGCCGGCGTGCTCCTCACCGCCTTCGCCGGCGTCCGCGCCCGGGTGTACGGGGACCGGGCCACCGCCGTCGGTCTCGGCCTCGGCGCGCTGCCGCTGCTGCTGATCGCCGGCTCCGGCATCCTCGCCCCGGACGCCGGCCAGGGACCCGGCCGGCTGCAGTTCCTGATGGGCTGCGTCACCGTCCTGGTCGCCTCCGTCGCCCTGGTCGCGCTCACCCCCAGCGGTGACGCCCCGTTCGTCGCCGCGACCTTCCTGGCCACCGTCGGCACCCTCGCCACCTTCGTCGCGATCCTCACCGAGGCCTCCGCCACCCAGACGGCCGCCGTCTGCGTGCCCGTCGCGATCGGCCTGGTCGCCTTCCTGCCGAGCCTGTCCGCCCGCTTCGCCCGGCTGCCCATCGGCTACGCCTCCCCGCGCAGCGCCGCCGACGAAGAGTTCCTCGCCGACCCGCACCAGCCGGCCGCCCCCGACGCGCAGCCCGTCGACGGCGAGCGGATCGCGCTCCAGGCCCGCCGAGGCCACGAGATGCTGCTCGGCCTGGTCGGCGGCTGCGCCGCCGTCGTCGTCGGCGCCTCGGCCGTCCTCGGCTTCGCCGGGAACATGTGGGGCCAGCTGCTCGCCCTCGCCGCCGGCCTGGCGATGCTGCTGCGCGCCCGCCTCTTCCGCTACACCTCGCAGGTCGCCTGCGTCCTGGTCGCCGGCCTCGCCGCGATCGCCCTGCTGGTCCTCGGCCTGTCCCTGAACCCGCCGGTCGACCTGGTGACGGACCTCCTGATGTACGGGGACCGCGGCGGCCTCGACATCCGTACGATCTGGCTGACCGCGGCCGTCGCCGCCGGCGCCGCCCTGGTCACCGCGATCGGCCTGATCATCCCCCGCAAGGGCCTCTCGCCCTTCTGGGGCCGGCTGCTCGACCTCACCGAGGGCTTCGTGCTGCTCTCCCTGGTCCCGCTGTGCCTCGCCGTCCTCGACGTCTTCATGCGGGCCCGCTCGCTGACCAGCTGAGGTCACCTAAGGGACCCTGAGGTGACCTGGTACGCTGTGTGACGGCCGTTTGTGTACGCGCTTCCGGAACCCCACGGGAATCGGGAAGCAGCGCTCATCGGACCTTCGCCCCCGAGTCACCGAAGCTTCCCCTGAGACCAAGACCAGGGGCACTCGCGGGCGCACGAACCAGAGGAGATCCGCGTGGCTCTCGACACCGCTGTCAAGAAGCAGATCATGGCCGAGTTCGGCACCAAGGAGGGCGACACCGGCTCCCCCGAGGTCCAGGTCGCGATGCTTTCCCGCCGCATCTCGGACCTGACCGAGCACCTCAAGACCCACAAGCACGACCACCACTCCCGTCGTGGTCTGCTGATCCTGGTCGGTCAGCGTCGCCGCCTGCTGCAGTACCTGGCCAAGAAGGACATCCAGCGCTTCCGTACGCTGGTCGACCGCCTCGGCATCCGCCGCGGTGCGGCCGGCGCCAAGTAAGTCGCTGTGAAGGGAGCGGTTCCCACTTTCAGGGGGCCGCTCCCTTTGCTGTACGTGCGCGATGTACCTCCCGGCACTTAGTCTGGTCACACAACGCCACATCCACGCGCGAGAAGCAGCCGGCACGCCGCCGGTCCTCGGTAGTGGCCCCCGGGCATGGTTCCCGGGAGCTTCGATCGAAGACCGGCCCGCCACGACACCGCTTCTCCCGCACCGTCCGCACGCCACACGGGCCCGCGGACGCAAAGACGAAACGTAGGAGAAACCGCTAGTGGAGAACGAGACCCACTACGCCGAGGCCGTCATCGACAACGGCGCCTTCGGCACCCGCACCATCCGCTTCGAGACGGGCCGCCTGGCCCGCCAGGCCGCCGGCTCCGCCGTCGCCTACCTGGACGACGACACCATGGTGCTCTCCGCGACCACCGCGTCGAAGAAGCCCAAGGACCAGCTCGACTTCTTCCCCCTCACGGTGGACGTCGAGGAGCGGATGTACGCCGCCGGCAAGATCCCCGGCTCCTTCTTCCGCCGCGAGGGCCGGCCCTCCGAGGACGCGATCCTCACCTGCCGCCTGATCGACCGCCCGCTGCGCCCGTCCTTCAAGA
This sequence comes from Streptomyces fradiae, assembly GCF_041270065.1. Lineage (NCBI taxonomy): Bacteria > Bacillati > Actinomycetota > Actinomycetes > Kitasatosporales > Streptomycetaceae > Streptomyces > Streptomyces fradiae. The sequence continues at coordinate 5,932,130 of NZ_CP065958.1, forward strand.
AGGGCCTGCGCAACGAGATCCAGGTCGTCGAGACGATCATGGCGCTCAACCCCGACCACCTCTACGACGTGGTCGCCATCAACGCCGCCTCCTGCTCCACGCAGCTGGCCGGCCTGCCCTTCTCCGGCCCGATCGGCGGCACCCGTGTCGCCCTGATCAACGGCCAGTGGGTCGCCTTCCCGACGCACACCGAGCTCGAGGACGCCGTCTTCGACATGGTGGTCGCCGGTCGCGTCCTGGAGGACGGCGACGTCGCGATCATGATGGTCGAGGCCGAGGCCACCGAGAAGACCATCGAGCTCGTCAAGGGCGGCGCCGAGGCGCCGACCGAGGAGATCGTGGCCGCCGGTCTCGAGGCCGCGAAGCCGTTCATCAAGGTCCTCTGCAAGGCGCAGTCCGACCTCGCCGCCAAGGCCGCCAAGCCCGAGGGCGAGTTCCCGATCTTCCTCGACTACGAGGACGACGTCTACGCCGCTCTCTCCGACGCCGTCCGCGGCGAGCTGGCCCAGGCGCTCACCATCGCCGGCAAGCAGGAGCGCGAGGCCGAGCTGGACCGCGTCAAGGTCCTCGCGGGCGAGAAGCTCCTCCCGGCCTTCGAGGGCCGCGAGAAGGAGATCTCCGCCGCCTACCGCAGCCTCACCAAGGCCCTGGTCCGCGAGCGCGTCATCAAGGACAAGGTCCGCATCGACGGCCGCGGCGTCACGGACATCCGTACGCTGGCCGCCGAGGTCGAGGCCATCCCGCGCGTGCACGGCTCCGCCCTGTTCGAGCGTGGCGAGACCCAGATCCTGGGCGTCACCACCCTCAACATGCTCCGCATGGAGCAGCAGCTGGACACCCTCTCCCCGGTGACCCGCAAGCGCTACATGCACAACTACAACTTCCCGCCGTACTCCACCGGCGAGACCGGCCGCGTCGGCTCCCCGAAGCGCCGCGAGATCGGCCACGGCGCCCTCGCCGAGCGCGCCCTCGTGCCGGTCCTGCCGACCCGCGAGGAGTTCCCCTACGCGATCCGCCAGGTGTCCGAGGCCCTCGGCTCCAACGGCTCGACGTCCATGGGCTCGGTCTGCGCCTCCACCATGTCGCTGCTGAACGCCGGTGTGCCGCTCAAGGCCCCCGTCGCCGGTATCGCCATGGGTCTGATCTCCCAGGAGATCGACGGCGAGACGCACTACGTCACCCTCACCGACATCCTCGGTGCGGAGGACGCCTTCGGCGACATGGACTTCAAGGTCGCCGGTACGAAGGAGTTCGTCACCGCCCTCCAGCTCGACACCAAGCTGGACGGCATCCCGGCCTCCGTCCTGGCCGCGGCCCTCAAGCAGGCCCGCGACGCCCGCCTCCACATCCTCGACGTGATGATGGAAGCGATCGACACCCCGGACGAGATGTCCCCCAACGCCCCGCGGATCATCACCGTCAAGATCCCCGTGGACAAGATCGGCGAGGTCATCGGCCCCAAGGGCAAGATGATCAACCAGATCCAGGAGGACACCGGCGCCGAGATCACGATCGAGGACGACGGCACCATCTACATCGGTGCCGCCGACGGCCCGGCCGCCGAGGCCGCCCGCGCCACGATCAACGGCATCGCCAACCCGACCATGCCGGAGGTCGGCGAGCGCTACCTGGGCACGGTCGTCAAGACCACCACCTTCGGTGCCTTCGTCTCGCTCATGCCCGGCAAGGACGGCCTGCTGCACATCTCGCAGATCCGCAAGCTCGCCGGTGGCAAGCGCGTGGAGAACGTCGAGGACGTGCTCGCGGTCGGCGCCAAGGTCCAGGTCGAGATCGCCGAGATCGACCAGCGCGGCAAGCTCTCCCTCATCCCCGTGATCGAGGGCGAGGACGAGAAGAAGGACGACACCGACCAGTGACGTCCCGCAGTTCCGCGACGACGGCCCGCCCCTCCACCGAGGGGCGGGCCGTCGCCCGTACCCAAACGCTTCTGCCCGGCAAGGACGGCATCGGCACCGTCCGCCGCACCACCCTCCCCGGCGGTCTCCGCGTCGTCACCGAGACCCTGCCCTCGGTGCGCTCCGCCACCTTCGGCATCTGGGCGCATGTCGGCTCCCGCGACGAGACCCCGGCGCTGAACGGCGCCACCCACTACCTGGAGCACCTCCTCTTCAAGGGCACCAAGCAGCGCTCCGCCCTCGACATCTCCGCCGCGATCGACGCGGTCGGCGGCGAGATGAACGCCTTCACGGCGAAGGAGTACACCTGTTACTACGCCCGGGTCCTCGACACCGACCTGCCGCTGGCGATCGACGTCGTCTGCGACATGCTCACGGGCTCGCTCATCCTCGACTCCGACGTGGACGCCGAGCGCGGCGTCATCCTCGAGGAGATCGCGATGACCGAGGACGACCCCGGCGACATGGTGCACGACCTGTTCGCGCAGACCATGTTCGGCGACACCCCGCTGGGCCGCCCGGTCCTCGGCACCGTCGACACCATCAACGCGCTCACCCGGGACCAGGTCGCCCGCTTCTACAAGAAGCACTACGACCCCACCCACCTGGTGGTCGCGGCCGCGGGCAACGTCGACCACGCCACCGTCGTACGGCAGGTCCGCCGCGCCTTCGAACAGGCCGGCGCCCTCGGCCGCGACGGCGCCGCGCCGATCGCCCCCCGCGACGGCCGGCGCACCCTGCGGACGGCCGGCCGGGTCGAGCTGCTCGGCCGCAAGACCGAGCAGGCGCACGTGGTCCTCGGCATGCCGGGCCTGGCCCGCACCGACGAGCGCCGCTGGGCCCTCGGCGTGCTGAACACCGCCCTCGGCGGCGGCATGTCCTCCCGCCTCTTCCAGGAGGTCCGGGAGAAGCGCGGCCTGGCCTACAGCGTCTACTCGTACACCTCGGGATTCGCCGACTGCGGCCTGTTCGGCGTGTACGCGGGCTGCCGCCCCAGCCAGGTCCACGACGTGCTGAAGATCTGCCGGGACGAGCTCGACAAGGTGGCCGCCGACGGTCTCACCGACGACGAGATCGCCCGCGCCATCGGCCAGCTCTCCGGCTCCACGGTCCTCGGCCTGGAGGACACCGGAGCGCTGATGAACCGCATCGGCAAGAGCGAGCTGTGCTGGGGCACCCAGATGTCCGTCGACGACATGCTGACCCGGATCGCCGCCGTCACCCCCGACGACGTGCGTGAGGTGGCGCGCGATGTACTGGAGCAGCGGCCCTCGCTCTCGGTGATAGGCCCGCTGAAGGACAAGCAGGCGAGCCGCCTCCACGAAGCGGTCTCCTGACCGCCGAGTCCCTCGACGAGTACGAGTACGAGTACGAGTAAGGAAGAGCAATGAGCAAGCTGCGCGTGGCGGTCCTCGGAGCCCAGGGCCGGATCGGCTCCGAGGCGGTCAGAGCGGTCGAGGCCGCCGAGGACATGGAACTGGTCGCGGCCCTCGGCCGCGGCGACAAGCTGGAGACGCTCGTCGAGGCGGGCGCCCAGGTCGTCGTCGAGCTGACCACCCCCGGCTCGGTCATGGGCAACCTCGACTTCTGCGTGCGCCACGGCATCCACGCGGTCGTCGGCACCACCGGCTGGACCGAGGAGCGCCTCGCGCAGCTGCGGGACTGGCTCGCCCAGTTCCCGCAGACCGGTGTCCTGATCGCCCCGAACTTCTCCATCGGCGCGGTCCTCACCATGAAGTTCGCGCAGCTCGCCGCGCCGTACTTCGAGTCGGTCGAGGTCGTCGAGCTGCACCACCCGAACAAGGTGGACGCCCCCTCCGGCACCGCCACCCGCACCGCCCAGCTGATCGCCGCGGCCCGCGCCGAGGCCGGCCTGGGCGCCCAGCCGGACGCGACCACCACCGCCCTGGACGGGGCGCGCGGCGCGGACGTGGACGGCGTCCCGGTGCACGCCGTACGCCTGCGGGGCCTGCTGGCCCACCAGGAGGTGCTGCTCGGCGGCGAGGGCGAGACCCTCACCGTCCGGCACGACTCGCTGCACCACTCCAGCTTCATGCCGGGCATCCTGCTGGCCGCCCGCCGCGTGACCACCGTCCCGGGCCTCACCTTCGGTCTGGAACACTTCCTGGACCTGGGCTGACGACCATGGGCGGAAAGATCACGTACGTCTTCCTCGCCACCATCCTGGTGCTGGTCTTCGGGGTGGTGGCCATGGAGGGCGTCCTGCTGCTCCTCACCGGCGAGCCGGCCGCCATGGGCATGGGCGCCATAGCGTTCCTGCTGCCGGTCGTCGGCACCTGGTTCCTGTGGCAGAACACCCGCTTCGCGCGCCGCGCCAACCGGCTGGCCGCCGAGTTGGAGGCCGAGGGCGGACTGCCCGTCGACGAGCTGAAGCGCACCCAGGGCGGCCGGATCGACCGCGACTCGGCCGACGAGGTCTTCGCCCGTCGCAAGGCCGAGACGGAGGACGCCCCGGACGACTGGCGCTCCTGGTTCCGCCTCGCGGTCGCCTACCACGACGCCCGCGACACCCCGCGCGCCCGCAAGGCGATGCAGCGCGCGATCACGCTGCACGACGCGGCGCGGGCGACGTCCTAGCGCGCGCCCGCGTACTCCGCGTTCCAGGCCTCGACCGTGTCCGCCGCGCGGTCGAACGCCTCGACGCGGGAGAGGAAGTCGGCGTTGTGGTCGGTCAGCAGCGGCGTCTGCTCGCCGTTTCGCCGTACGAGGATCAGGGCCTGGCCCTGGACGGTGCGGGGGAGGCCCAGCCAGCGCACGGGCTGCTGGACGGTGCGCACGCCGTCCGCCTGGTGCCAGGGCAGGGTGCTCGTCGTGAAGAAGCGGACGTGCCGCAGGCCGGCCCGGCTGACCCAGACGCCCATGCGCAGGCTGCGCAGCGCGGCGGCGATGATCACCGCGGCGAAGCCGAAGGTGAACATGGCCCCGCCGGGCGCCCCCGCGGCGGCGATGATCACGGCGGCGAGCAGCACGAACGAGGCGAGCAGCAGCGCGAGCGCGGCGAGCCCCACCCGCCACGGCCCGGGCCGGTACGGACGCCGCCACTGGTCGTGGTCGACGAACGGCAGCGCGATGTCCTCGGCCGCGTCGAAGTCGCGGTCGGCCGTCAGGAAGGGCAGGGGCACGACAGGTCCTCACTCACAAGCACGTTCGGTGGCTGTGCCCGGTGAGGCTACCTCAGCGGCCGTCGGATGCCTCGGACTGATGCTGCCGGCCGCCCGCGTCCCCGCCGCCGAGGGCCGGCATGCCGAAGACCAGGGAGCCGACGAGGCCCGCGACGACGGTGAGACCGAGGAGGCCGCGGCCGAGGTACTGGGAGGCGGTGAGACGTTCCTTCGGCGGGGGAGTGACGTTACTGCGGAAGTGGTCGGACTCCGCGACGAACGCGAACGGGACGGCCTCTCGCCGGCGCAGCATGGGGCACTCTCCTCTGGGTTGTGGGGTTCGTCTGTGTGTCACAGGTACAGACGAGCGATCGGGCGCTTTGGTGCCGATTTTTCATCAAAGCGGCCCAATCTCATCCTTGAGACGTAGGTGGATAGAGTGGGCGACTGCAACGAGCCCCGCCGGGAAGGACCGCTGGTGACCGACACCCCCACCGAGCACGACGCGAAGATCGACCTCAGGAGCGACGTCACCGTCGAGCTGGTCAAGAGCGCCGCGGCCGACTCCGACGTCCTCTGGGCGGCCCGGGTGTCCACGGCCGGCGAGCAGTCCCTCGAAGAGCTGCAGAAGGACCCGGAGCGCTCCAAGGGCCTGATCAACTACCTGATGCGGGACCGCCACGGCAGCCCCTTCGAGCACAACTCGATGACCTTCTTCATCAGCGCCCCGATCTTCGTGTTCCGCGAGTTCATGCGGCACCGGGTGGGCTGGTCGTACAACGAGGAGTCCGGCCGCTACAGGGAGCTCCAGCCGGTCTTCTACGTGCCCGACGCGTCCCGCAAGCTGGTCCAGGAGGGCCGCCCGGGCAAGTACGTGTTCGTCGAGGGCACCCAGGCGCAGCACGAGCTGACCGGCCGCGCCATGGAGGACTCGTACCGCCAGGCGTACGCCACCTATCAGGAGATGCTGGCCGCCGGCGTGGCCCGCGAGGTCGCCCGTTCGGTCCTGCCGGTGGGTCTCTACTCCTCGATGTACGCCACCTGCAACGCGCGCTCGCTGATGCACTTCCTCGGTCTGCGCACCCAGCACGAGCTGGCCGCTGTGCCGTCCTTCCCGCAGCGGGAGATCGAGATGGTGGGCGAGAAGATGGAGGAGCAGTGGGCCCGGCTGATGCCGCTGACCCACGCCGCCTTCAACAAGAACGGCCGGGTCGCGCCGTAACCCGTGACCGGGGGGCGCACGCCGGGGGCGCACATAAGTACGAACATCTCCGGCGAAGTGTCCGTATTGCGACGTTTCGTGAAGTTCATCTAGGCTGATCAAACGGACCCGGCACTGCTTGAACCCCCGAGCAGGCAGTGCCGGGCTCCCCTTATCGCGTCCCCCGAGGGGACCCCCGGCGCTGAGCAGCGAGTAGCGTGTTACCCATGGCTCCGATCTCCACTCCGCAGACCCCCTTCGGGCGGGTCCTCACCGCCATGGTCACGCCCTTCACGGCGGACGGCGCACTCGACCTCGACGGTGCCCAGCGACTCGCCGCCCATCTGGTCGACGCCGGCAACGACGGTCTCGTCGTCAACGGCACCACCGGCGAGTCCCCGACCACCACCGACGCGGAGAAATCGCAGCTCGTACGGGCCGTACTGGAGGCGGTCGGCGACCGCGCCCACGTCGTCGCCGGCATCGGAACCAACGACACCCACCACACCCTGGAGCTCGCCCGCGCCGCCGAGCGCGACGGCGCACACGGCCTGCTCGCCGTCACGCCGTACTACAACAAGCCCTCGCAGGAGGGCCTGTACCGGCACTTCTCGGCCATTGCCGACGCCACCGAGCTCCCGGTGATGCTGTACGACATCCCCGGCCGCAGCGGCGTCCCGATCGACACCGAGACCATCGTCCGGCTCGCCGAGCACCCGCGGATCGTCGCCAACAAGGACGCCAAGGGTGACCTCGGCCGGGCCAGCTGGGCCATCGCCCGATCCGGCCTCGCCTGGTACTCCGGCGACGACATGCTCAACCTGCCGCTGCTCTCCGTCGGCGCCTGCGGCTTCGTCTCCGTCGTCGGCCACGTCGTCGCCCCGGAGCTCCGGGCCCTCCTCGACGCCTACCTCGCCGGTGACGTCCAGAAGGCCACCGAGATCCACCAGCGGCTGCTTCCGGTCTTCACCGGCATGTTCCGCACCCAGGGAGTCATGACCACCAAGGCCGCCCTTGCCCTCCAGGGCCTCCCGGCCGGCCCCCTGCGCCTGCCGCTCGTCGAGCTCTCCGCCGAGGAGACCGCCCAGCTCAAGGTCGATCTGGCCGCCGGCGGGGTACAGCTCTGACAACAGACTTCACAACCGAAGATCCGTAACTGAACACGCGTAAATGAACACTCGTAACTGAAGACACACACAGCAAGTGCACGAATGTCATGCGCGCCACGTGCCCGAGCGGTACGTGGCGCGTGTGGTGAGGAGAGTCTTTTGAGCCATCCGCATCCCGAACTCGGCGCCCCGCCGAAGCTGGCCAAGGGCGGCCTGCGCGTCACGCCGCTCGGCGGCCTCGGTGAGATCGGCCGCAACATGACGGTCTTCGAGTACGACGGCCGTCTGCTCATCGTCGACTGCGGCGTCCTCTTCCCCGAGGAGGAGCAGCCCGGCGTCGACCTGATCCTGCCGGACTTCACCACCATCCAGGACCGTCTCGACGACATCGTCGGCATCGTCCTGACCCACGGCCACGAGGACCACATCGGCGGTGTGCCGTACCTGCTCCGCATGAAGCAGGACATCCCGCTCATCGGCTCCAAGCTGACCCTCGCCCTGATCGAGGCCAAGCTCCAGGAGCACCGGATCCGTCCGCTCACCCTCGAGGTGGCGGAGGGGGACCGTGAGCGGCTCGGCCCCTTCGACTGCGAGTTCATCGCCGTCAACCACTCCATCCCCGACGCCCTGGCCGTCGCCATCCGCACCCCCGCGGGCATGGCCGTCCACACCGGCGACTTCAAGATGGACCAGCTCCCGCTGGACAACCGCCTCACCGACCTGCACGCCTTCGCGCGGCTGAGCGAGGAGGGCATCGACCTCCTGCTCACCGACTCGACGAACGCCGAGGTCCCGGGCTTCACCGCACACGAGCGCGACATCTCCAACGTCCTGCGCAACGTGTTCGCCAACGCCCAGAAGCGCATCATCGTGGCCAGCTTCGCCAGCCACGTGCACCGCATCCAGCAGATCCTGGACGCCGCCCACGAGTACGGCCGCCGGGTCGCCTTCGTCGGCCGCTCGATGGTCCGCAACATGGGCATCGCCCGCGACCTCGGCTATCTGCGGGTCCCCGCCGGCCTCGTCGTGGACGTGAAGACCCTCGACGACCTGCCGGACGACGAGGTCGTGCTCGTCTGTACGGGTTCCCAGGGCGAGCCCATGGCCGCCCTCTCCCGGATGGCCAACCGCGACCACCAGATCCGGATCGTCCCCGGTGACACCGTGATCCTGGCGTCGTCCCTGATCCCGGGCAACGAGAACGCGGTCTACCGCGTGATCAACGGCCTGACCCGCTGGGGCGCCAACGTCGTCCACAAGGGCAACGCCAAGGTCCACGTCTCGGGCCACGCCTCGGCCGGCGAGCTGCTGTACTTCTACAACATCTGCAAGCCGAAGAACCTCATGCCGGTCCACGGCGAATGGCGCCATCTGCGCGCCAACGCCGAGCTCGGCGCGATGACGGGCATCCCGAAGGACCACATCGTCATCGCCGAGGACGGCGTCGTCGTCGACCTGGTCGACGGCCGCGCCCGCATCACCGGCAAGGTCCAGGCCGGTTACGTGTACGTGGACGGCCTCTCGGTCGGCGACGTCATCGAGGCATCCCTCAAGGACCGCCGCATCCTCGGCGAGGAGGGCATCATCTCGGTCTTCATCGTCGTGGACTCCTCCACCGGCAAGATCGTGGGCGGCCCGAACGTCCACGCCCGGGGCTCCGGCATCGAGGACTCCGCCTTCGACGCGGTGCTCCCGAAGATCGACCAGGCCCTGAACAAGTCCGCCCAGGACGGCGTGGTCGAGCCCCACCAGCTCCAGCAGCTGATCCGTCGCACGGTCGGCAAGTGGGTCTCCGACACCTACCGCCGCCGCCCGATGATCCTCCCGGTGGTCGTGGAGGTCTGACGACCCGTCGCGTACGGCCGGGAGGGGGGCGCCTCGATTTGCATCGGGGCGCCCCCCTCCAGTACGTTTACGGCTCCGCCAGAGGGGAAGCTCCGGGCACCAGTGCGTGCCTGGAGGATGAACCGGGAGGCGGAAATTCCGACTCAGAACTTCTGATAAAGTCGGAACGCGCCGGAAGGCCTCGAAAACGAAAGTAATCGGGACCGGAAAGCACCGAGGAAATCGGATCGGAAAGATCTGATAGAGTCGGAAACGAAGGAAGCGCCCGGAGGAAAGCCCGCGAGGGTGAGTACAAAGGAAGCGTCCGCACCTTGAGAACTCAACAGCGTGCCAAAAATCAACGCCAGATTAGTTGATACCCCGTCCATCTTCGGATGGTCGAGGTTCCTTTGAAAAAGTCCTTCCGCGAGGAAGGCGCACAGCGAGGACGCTGTGAACAGTCGGCCACATTCCGGCATGACTGTTCCGCTCTCGTGTGTGTTGCACCGGATTACCGGTAAACATTCACGGAGAGTTTGATCCTGGCTCAGGACGAACGCTGGCGGCGTGCTTAACACATGCAAGTCGAACGATGAAGCCCTTCGGGGTGGATTAGTGGCGAACGGGTGAGTAACACGTGGGCAATCTGCCCTTCACTCTGGGACAAGCCCTGGAAACGGGGTCTAATACCGGATACGAGTCTCGAGGGCATCTTCGAGACTGGAAAGCTCCGGCGGTGAAGGATGAGCCCGCGGCCTATCAGCTTGTTGGTGAGGTAACGGCTCACCAAGGCGACGACGGGTAGCCGGCCTGAGAGGGCGACCGGCCACACTGGGACTGAGACACGGCCCAGACTCCTACGGGAGGCAGCAGTGGGGAATATTGCACAATGGGCGAAAGCCTGATGCAGCGACGCCGCGTGAGGGATGACGGCCTTCGGGTTGTAAACCTCTTTCAGCAGGGAAGAAGCGAAAGTGACGGTACCTGCAGAAGAAGCGCCGGCTAACTACGTGCCAGCAGCCGCGGTAATACGTAGGGCGCAAGCGTTGTCCGGAATTATTGGGCGTAAAGAGCTCGTAGGCGGCTTGTCACGTCGGGTGTGAAAGCCCGGGGCTTAACCCCGGGTCTGCATCCGATACGGGCAGGCTAGAGTGTGGTAGGGGAGATCGGAATTCCTGGTGTAGCGGTGAAATGCGCAGATATCAGGAGGAACACCGGTGGCGAAGGCGGATCTCTGGGCCATTACTGACGCTGAGGAGCGAAAGCGTGGGGAGCGAACAGGATTAGATACCCTGGTAGTCCACGCCGTAAACGTTGGGAACTAGGTGTTGGCGACATTCCACGTCGTCGGTGCCGCAGCTAACGCATTAAGTTCCCCGCCTGGGGAGTACGGCCGCAAGGCTAAAACTCAAAGGAATTGACGGGGGCCCGCACAAGCAGCGGAGCATGTGGCTTAATTCGACGCAACGCGAAGAACCTTACCAAGGCTTGACATATACCGGAAACATCCAGAGATGGGTGCCCCCTTGTGGTCGGTATACAGGTGGTGCATGGCTGTCGTCAGCTCGTGTCGTGAGATGTTGGGTTAAGTCCCGCAACGAGCGCAACCCTTGTCCTGTGTTGCCAGCATGCCCTTCGGGGTGATGGGGACTCACAGGAGACCGCCGGGGTCAACTCGGAGGAAGGTGGGGACGACGTCAAGTCATCATGCCCCTTATGTCTTGGGCTGCACACGTGCTACAATGGCCGGTACAAAGAGCTGCGATGCCGTGAGGCGGAGCGAATCTCAAAAAGCCGGTCTCAGTTCGGATTGGGGTCTGCAACTCGACCCCATGAAGTCGGAGTTGCTAGTAATCGCAGATCAGCATTGCTGCGGTGAATACGTTCCCGGGCCTTGTACACACCGCCCGTCACGTCACGAAAGTCGGTAACACCCGAAGCCGGTGGCCCAACCCCTTGTGGGAGGGAGCTGTCGAAGGTGGGACTGGCGATTGGGACGAAGTCGTAACAAGGTAGCCGTACCGGAAGGTGCGGCTGGATCACCTCCTTTCTAAGGAGCACAGTACCGATTGCGAGCAAACGTCTCGCACGGTCAGCTCATGGGTGGAACGTTGATTAGTTGGCGTGAGTGGCCTGATGGTCTTCCTAGTACTGCTTCGGCGTGGAACGGAACGGCACGGACGGTGCTCACGCTTGGCACGTTGTTGGGTATCTGAGGGTACGGCCGAAAGGTCTTGCCTTCGCGATGCCGGCCCCAGTGAACTCGCCACGTAGTGGTGGGGTGATGGGTGGCTGGTCGTTGCTTGAGAACTACACAGTGGACGCGAGCATCTGTGGCCAAGTTTTTAAGGGCGCACGGTGGATGCCTTGGCACCAGGAACCGATGAAGGACGTGGGAGGCCACGATAGTCCCCGGGGAGCCGTCAACCAGGCTTTGATCCGGGGGTTTCCGAATGGGGAAACCCGGCAGTCGTCATGGGCTGTCACCCATGCCTGAACACATAGGGCATGTGGAGGGAACGAGGGGAAGTGAAACATCTCAGTACCCTCAGGAAGAGAAAACAACCGTGATTCCGGGAGTAGTGGCGAGCGAAACCGGATGAGGCCAAACCGTATGCGTGTGAGACCCGGCAGGGGTTGCGCATGCGGGGTTGTGGGATCTCTCTTCTGTCGTCTGCCGGCGACAGGACGAGTCAGAAACCGTTGATGTAGTCGAAGGACATGCGAAAGGTCCGGCGTAGAGGGTAAGACCCCCGTAGACGAAACATTAGCGGCTCGTTTGAGAGACACCCAAGTAGCACGGGGCCCGAGAAATCCCGTGTGAATCTGGCGGGACCACCCGCTAAGCCTAAATATTCCCTGGTGACCGATAGCGGATAGTACCGTGAGGGAATGGTGAAAAGTACCGCGGGAGCGGAGTGAAATAGTACCTGAAACCGTGTGCCTACAAGCCGTGGGAGCGTCGGATACAAGCTTGCTTGTATCTCGTGACTGCGTGCCTTTTGAAGAATGAGCCTGCGAGTTTGCGGTGTGTTGCGAGGTTAACCCGTGTGGGGAAGCCGTAGCGAAAGCGAGTCCGAACAGGGCGATTCAGTAGCACGCTCAAGACCCGAAGCGGAGTGATCTAGCCATGGGCAGGTTGAAGCGGAGGTAAGACTTCGTGGAGGACCGAACCCACCAGGGTTGAAAACCTGGGGGATGACCTGTGGTTAGGGGTGAAAGGCCAATCAAACTCCGTGATAGCTGGTTCTCCCCGAAATGCATTTAGGTGCAGCGTCGTGTGTTTCTTGCCGGAGGTAGAGCACTGGATAGGCGATGGGCCCTACCGGGTTACTGACCTTAGCCAAACTCCGAATGCCGGTAAGTGAGAGCACGGCAGTGAGACTGTGGGGGATAAGCTCCATGGTCGAGAGGGAAACAGCCCAGAGCATCGACTAAGGCCCCTAAGCGTACGCTAAGTGGGAAAGGATGTGGAGTCGCAGAGACAACCAGGAGGTTGGCTTAGAAGCAGCCACCCTTGAAAGAGTGCGTAATAGCTCACTGGTCAAGTGATTCCGCGCCGACAATGTAGCGGGGCTCAAGCGTACCGCCGAAGTCGTGTCATTGCAGCATGAGGGCCAACGCCCGCTGTGATGGGTAGGGGAGCGTCGTGTGCCGGGTGAAGCAGCCGCGGAAGCGAGTTGTGGACGGTTCACGAGTGAGAATGCAGGCATGAGTAGCGATACACACGTGAGAAACGTGTGCGCCGATTGACTAAGGGTTCCTGGGTCAAGCTGATCTGCCCAGGGTAAGTCGGGACCTAAGGCGAGGCCGACAGGCGTAGTCGATGGACAACCGGTTGATATTCCGGTACCCGCTTTGAAACGCCCAATATCGAGCCCATTAATGCTAAGCCCGTGAAGCCGTTCCGGACCCTTCGGGGAATGGAAAGTGGTGGAGCCGGCGAACCAAGGTGGTAGTAGGTAAGCGATGGGGTGACGCAGGAAGGTAGTCCAGCCCGGGCGGTGGTTGTCCCGGGGTAAGGGTGTAGGCCGTGTGGTAGGCAAATCCGTCACACGTTAAGGCTGAGACCTGATGCCGAGCCGATTGTGGTGAAGTGGATGATCCTATGCTGTCGAGAAAAGCCTCTAGCGAGTTTCATGGCGGCCCGTACCCTAAACCGACTCAGGTGGTCAGGTAGAGAATACCGAGGCGTTCGGGTGAACTATGGTTAAGGAACTCGGCAAAATGCCCCCGTAACTTCGGGAGAAGGGGGGCCACACCTGGTGATCGGATTTACTCCGTGAGCTGGGGGTGGCCGCAGAGACCAGCGAGAAGCGACTGTTTACTAAAAACACAGGTCCGTGCGAAGCCGTAAGGCGATGTATACGGACTGACGCCTGCCCGGTGCTGGAACGTTAAGGGGACCGGTTAGTGACCTTTCGGGGTTGCGAAGCTGAGAACTTAAGCGCCAGTAAACGGCGGTGGTAACTATAACCATCCTAAGGTAGCGAAATTCCTTGTCGGGTAAGTTCCGACCTGCACGAATGGCGTAACGACTTCTCGACTGTCTCAACCATAGGCCCGGTGAAATTGCACTACGAGTAAAGATGCTCGTTTCGCGCAGAAGGACGGAAAGACCCCGGGACCTTTACTACAGTTTGATATTGGTGTTCGGTTCGGCTTGTGTAGGATAGGTGGGAGACTGTGAAGCGGCCACGCCAGTGGTTGTGGAGTCGTCGTTGAAATACCACTCTGGTCGTGCTGGATGTCTAACCTCGGTCCGTGATCCGGATCAGGGACAGTGTCTGATGGGTAGTTTAACTGGGGCGGTTGCCTCCCAAAGGGTAACGGAGGCGCCCAAAGGTTCCCTCAGCCTGGTTGGCAATCAGGTGTTGAGTGTAAGTGCACAAGGGAGCTTGACTGTGAGACCGACGGGTCGAGCAGGGACGAAAGTCGGGACTAGTGATCCGGCGGTGGCTTGTGGAAGCGCCGTCGCTCAACGGATAAAAGGTACCCCGGGGATAACAGGCTGATCTTCCCCAAGAGTCCATATCGACGGGATGGTTTGGCACCTCGATGTCGGCTCGTCGCATCCTGGGGCTGGAGTCGGTCCCAAGGGTTGGGCTGTTCGCCCATTAAAGCGGTACGCGAGCTGGGTTTAGAACGTCGTGAGACAGTTCGGTCCCTATCCTCTGTGCGCGCAGGAATATTGAGAAGGGCTGTCCCTAGTACGAGAGGACCGGGACGGACGAACCTCTGGTGTGCCAGTTGTTCTGCCAAGGGCATGGCTGGTTGGCTACGTTCGGGAGGGATAACCGCTGAAAGCATCTAAGCGGGAAGCCTGCTTCGAGATGAGTATTCCCACCTCCTTGAGAGGGTAAGGCTCCCAGTAGACGACTGGGTTGATAGGCCGGATGTGGAAGCCCAGTAATGGGTGGAGCTGACCGGTACTAATAGGCCGAGGGCTTGTCCTCAGTTGCTCGCGTCCACTGTGTTAGTTCTGAAGTAACGAACTCCCTATACCGGTTGAGTTCAACTTCATAGTGTTTCGGTGGTCATAGCGTTAGGGAAACGCCCGGTTACATTCCGAACCCGGAAGCTAAGCCTTTCAGCGCCGATGGTACTGCAGGGGGGACCCTGTGGGAGAGTAGGACGCCGCCGAACAACCCGCCCTTTTAGCTCAGTCGGTAGAGCGTCTCCATGGTAAGGAGAAGGTCAACGGTTCGATTCCGTTAAAGGGCTCAGAGAAAAGGCCCCCGCCACCAGGCGGGGGCCTTTTTGCGTTTCAGGACCTGCACAAAGCCGGCCCCCGAAGGGGCCGGCTCGGCTTCTTCCCGTCCTCAGGGCCGGTGCGGCTCCGGGATGCGCAGGGCCAGGATCGCCATGTCGTCGGAGGCCGGCTCCTGGGCGAAGCGCTCGACCGCCCGCAGCACGCGCGAGGTGATCGCGCCGGCCGTCAGGCCCGTACACGACCTGAGGACCTCGGTGAGGCCGTCGTCGCCCAACATCCTCGTGCCCTCGCGGCGTTCGGTGACGCCGTCCGTGACGCACAGCAGGACGTCGCCCGGGTCGAGGGTGACGGTCTGCTCGTACAGCTCCAGGTCGTCGATGACACCGAGCAGGGGCTGTGGGTCGGCGGCCGGGCGGACCGTGCCGTCCTGGCTGAGGCGGAGCGGCAGCGGGTGGCCGGCGCAGACGACCTTCAGGACCGCCGAGCCGTCGTCCTGCGGGCGCAGCTCGCCGTACAGCAGGGTGAGGAAGCGGCTGCGGGCGCCCTCGTCGAGGATGGCCGCGTTGAGGCGCTCCAGGACCGCCGGTCCGCCGAAGCCCTCGCGGGCGAGGAGGCGCAGGGCGTGCCGGGCGAGGCCGGTGACGGCGGCCGCTTCCGGGCCCGTACCGCAGACGTCGCCGATGGCGAAGCCGTACGAGCCGTCGCGGATGGGGAAGAGGTCGTAGAAGTCGCCGCCGACCTCGTTGCCCTCGCCGGCGGCGCGGTAGATGACGTCGACCTCGACGCCGGGGACGTCGGGCAGGCCGGGCGGCAGCAGGCTGCGCTGCAGGGAGCGGCTGATGGCCATGCGCTCGGAGTAGAGGCGGGCGTTGTCGAGGGCCAGGGCGGCTCGGCGGGAGAGGTCCTCGGCGAGCTCCAGGATCTCCTGGCGGAAGTGGTCGTCGGTGGGCTTGCCCAGGGTGAGCATGCCGATGACGCGGTTGCGGGCGACGAGCGGGAGGACGACGGTCTCGCCGCCGACGGCCGCCGCGGTCGCCAGGACCGTGTTGATGCCGGAGGACACCGGGCTGCCGGGGCCGCCGAGTTCGCGCATGGAGGCGCTGAGCGCGGCGCGGTGGGCGGCCTCGCCCGGGGCGGTCCAGACGCGGGCGCCGGGCGTGGGCACCGGGTCGGGCGGCGAGATCGAGACGAGCAGGGCCTTCAGACCGTCGATCAGGTCCTCGTCCTCGTGCAGGACATAGGAGAGGTACGGGTCGGAGGCCTGGTCGGCGATCGTGTAGACGGCGCACCAGGTGGCGAGGGTGGGGACCGTCATCTGGGCCATCAGGGCCAGGGTCTGGTCGCGGTCGAGGGTGCCGGCCAGGAGGTCGGAGGCCTCGACGAGGAAGCTGAGGGAGCCGCGGCGGAGCCGTTCGAGTTCGCCGAGGCGGGCGGACTCGACGGCGAGGGCGATGCGGTCGGCGGCGAACTGGAGGCGCAGGGCCTCCTCGTTGGAGTAGCGGTTGGCGCTCTCGGCGGCGACGCCGAGGGAGCCGGTGAGGCGGCCCTCGACCTTGAGCGGGACCGTGACGACCGAGCGCATGCCGGTGCCTTCGAGGAGCGGTACGGCGCCGGGGACGGCGGCCAGGTCCTCGTGGACGGCGGGCATGCGGGCGGAGCCGTAGCGACTGGCGCCGGTCTCGACGGGGACGCGGGCGAAGCGCTGGCGGGCGGAGGGCAGGCCCGTGGTGGCCCGTACCTCGAGTTCGGTCTCGTCGTCGGTGGCGAGGAGCAGGAAGGCGGAGTCGCCGTCGAGCATGTCGCGGGCGCGTTCCACGGTGCGCTGCAGGAGTCCGTCGAGGTCGTCGGGGGCGGGGGAGCCGATGAAGACCTCGAAGGGGTCGGCGGCGGTGCCGCGGCTCTCGGCGCCGGTCTCGGCGGCGGGGCGCTGCGGGGTCTGCAGGACCGCGCGCTCGTGCTCGCGGACCAGGAGGCAGACGGTGGAGGGTTCGCCCTGGGCGTCGCGGACCCGCAGGTGCGAGGCGTAGACGGGGATGACGCGGCCGTCGGCGCAGCGGATGCCGTAGCTGCCCTCCCAGCGGGAGAGGCGGAGGGCCTCGGCGAGGCCGGTGCCGATGCCGGGGGTGTGGGGCCAGGCGGCGAGGTCGCCGAGGGGTTTGCCGGTGACCTGCTCGGAGCCGTATCCGAAGAGTTCCTCGGCGTCCTCGTTCCAGGCGGAGATGGCGCCGGTGGCGTCGATCTGGACGACGGCGACGCGGACCCGGCTGTCGGTGACGGGGAGCAGCGGGTCGGGCAGGACGGGGCCCGCGGAGCGGGTGCCGACGGGGCGGTCGGGGAGGTCGAGGTGGAACCAGACGTGTTTGCGGGTGGGGCTGTAGTCGACGCCCCAGCGGGTGGCGAGCGCGGCGCAGAGCAGCAGGCCCCGGCCGTTCTCGCGGTCGGGGCTGCTCATGGTGCGGGGCTGCTGGAGGGGGATCTCGCGTTCGGGGTAGCGGTCGGCGACCTCGATGCGGACGCCGTCGTCGCCGCGCAGGCACAGGACGTCGGCGGCGGTGCCGGCGTGGACGACGGCGTTGGTGACGAGTTCGCTGGTGAGGACGACGGCGTCGTCGACGATCTCGTTGTGTCCCCAGCCCTGGAGGGTGTCCCGGACGAAGGCGCGGGCGGTCGCGACGGACCGGCCCATCGGTTCGAAACTGGCAGCCGCCCGCGCGGTGATCACTGAACTCCTCGTACGCGTCTCGACGCCCGGCTCTGCCATGGTCGGTCTGCCCCTCCCGCTGCCCGGTGCTGCTTCTCGCGCCGTCCCGCCCCCGCCGGGCGGACCGGGGCGGTTGGACAGCCGGATGCCAGGTTACTTACCTTCGCTGTCCCAGCGGATGCCGGTCACGCGGATCCGTCCCCCGGACGTGGGGACGTTGTGCGAAGGTGCCGAACTGTTATGGCCTGGTTCCGACCCGGTGAAACACTGGGCAGGTTGTACTTGGGCAGGCTGATAGCGAGAGACCGAGCGTACGGTCGACCCCTTCGGGAGGGACACGGTGGAGTCTGGCACGACGACGCGGCGCGGTGGCGGTTCGCGGCCGAAGGGCGGCGGCCGGTCCCGGGGCGGGGGCACGGTGCAGGTGGACGCTGCCGCGCTGCAGCGGCTCCTGGCCGCCCTGGTGTCGATGAGGGACGGCAACTTCCGCAAGCGGTTGACGGTCTCGGGCGACGGGATGATGGCGGAGATCTCCGCCGTCTTCAACGAGGTCGCGGACCGGCAGTCGCATCTGACCGGGGAGTTCACGCGGGTGCGCCGGGTGGTGGGCCGCGAGGGCAAGCTGTCGGAGCGCCTTGAGGCGGGTGCCGCGGAGGGCTCCTGGGCGGCGACGATCGAGGCGGCGAACGCGCTGGTCGACGAGCTGGCGCGGCCGGTGTCCGAGGTCGGGCGGGTGCTGTCCGCGGTGGCCGAAGGTGATCTCGGGCAGCGGATGGAGCTGCGCTCGGAGGGCGGCGACGGGTCGACGCGGCCGCTGCGCGGGGAGTTCCTGAAGGTCGCGCGGACCGTGAACAACCTGGTGGACCAGCTGTCGGTGTTCGCCGACGAGGTGACCCGGGTGGCCCTTGAGGTGGGCACCGAGGGCAAGCTGGGCGGTCAGGCGCAGGTGCGCGGCATGTCCGGTTCGTGGAAGGACCTCACGGACTCGGTCAACACCATGGCCAACCAGCTGACGGCGCAGGTGCGGGACATCGCGCTGGTCACGACGGCGGTGGCCAACGGTGATCTGTCGCAGAAGGTCACGGCGAACGTGGCCGGCGAGATGCTGGAGCTGAAGAACACCGTCAACACGATGGTGGACCAGCTGTCCTCGTTCTCGTCCGAGGTGACCCGGGTGGCCCGCGAGGTGGGCACGGAGGGCGAGCTGGGCGGTCAGGCCGAGGTGGCCGGGGTCGCCGGTGTGTGGAAGGACCTCACGGACTCCGTCAACACGATGGCGGGAAATCTCACCAATCAGGTGAGGGGGATCGCCGAGGTCACCACGGCGGTCGCGAACGGCGACCTGTCGCAGAAGGTACGGGTGTCGGCGCGCGGCGAGATCGCGCAGCTGGCGGACACCATCAACCAGATGACGGAGACGCTGCGGACCTTCGCGGACGAGGTGACCCGTGTCTCGGGCGAGGTCGGCGCGGAGGGTCTGCTCGGCGGTCAGGCGCAGGTACCGGGTGCGGCGGGGACGTGGAAGGACCTGACGGACTCGGTCAACACGGTCTTCCGGAACATCACCACACAGGTGCGGGACATCGCGCAGGTGACCACGGCGGTCGCCAATGGTGATCTGTCGCAGAAGGTCACGGTGGACGTGGCCGGCGAGATGCTGGAGCTGAAGAACACCGTCAACACGATGGTGGACCAGCTCTCGGCGTTCGGTTCCGAGGTGACCCGGGTGGCCCGGGAGGTCGGCGTCGAGGGCCGGCTCGGCGGTCAGGCGCAGGTGCAGGGCGCGGCCGGGACGTGGAAGGACCTGACGGACTCGGTGAACACCGCGTTCCGCAACCTGACCGGTCAGGTGCGGGACATCGCGCAGGTGACCACGGCGGTGGCCAATGGTGATCTGTCGCAGAAGGTCACGGTGGACGTGGCCGGCGAGATGCTGGAGCTGAAGAACACCGTCAACACGATGGTGTCGCAGCTGTCGTCGTTCGCCGACCAGGTGACGCGGATGGCGCGGGACGTGGGCACCGAGGGCCGGCTGGGCGGTCAGGCGCGGGTGGACGGCGTGTCGGGGCGCTGGCGGGAGCTCACCGACTCGGTGAACTTCATGGCCGGCAACCTGACCTCGCAGGTGCGGCAGATCGCCCAGGTGACGACGGCGGTGGCCCGGGGTGATCTGTCGCAGAAGATCGACGTGGACGCGCGCGGCGAGATCCTGGAGCTGAAGAACACCATCAACACGATGGTCGACCAGCTGTCCGCGTTCGCGGACCAGGTGACCCGGGTGGCGCGCGAGGTGGGCACCGACGGGCGGCTCGGCGGGCAGGCCGTGGTGCCGGGCGTCGCCGGTGTGTGGCGGGACCTGACGGATTCGGTGAACGGCATGGCCGGGAACCTGACGGCGCAGGTGCGCAACATCGCGCAGGTCGCGACGGCGGTGGCCCGGGGTGATCTGTCGCAGAAGATCGACGTGGACGCGCGCGGCGAGATCCTGGAGCTGAAGAACACCCTCAACACGATGGTCGACCAGCTCTCGGCGTTCGCGGAGCAGGTGACGAGGGTGGCCCGTGAGGTGGGCACCGACGGCATCCTGGGCGGTCAGGCCGAGGTGCAGGGGGTCTCCGGCACCTGGAAGGACCTCACCCAGTCGGTGAACATGATGGCGAACAACCTGACCTTCCAGGTCCGGAACATCGCCGAGGTCACCACGGCGGTCGCGAAGGGCGATCTGTCCAAGAAGATCACCGTCGACGCCAAGGGCGAGATCCTGGAGCTGGTGACGACCGTCAACACGATGGTGGACCAGCTGTCGAACTTCGCCGACGAGGTGACCCGGGTGGCCCGTGAGGTGGGCACCGAGGGCATCCTCGGCGGCCAGGCCCGGGTGCGCGGGGTGACCGGCATCTGGAAGGACCTCAGCGACAACGTCAACCTGATGGCCAACAACCTGACCAGCCAGGTGCGGAACATCTCCCGGGTGTCCGCGGCGGTCGCCAACGGCGACCTGACGAAGAAGGTCACGGTCGAGGCGCGCGGCGAGGTCGCCGAGCTCGCCGACACCGTGAACACGATGGTGACGACGCTGTCCTCGTTCGCCGACGAGGTGACGAGGGTGGCCCGTGAGGTGGGCACCGACGGCATCCTGGGCGGTCAGGCCCGGGTGCCGGGCGTCTCGGGCACCTGGAAGGACCTCACCGAGTCGGTGAACTCGATGGCCGACAACCTCACCGGTCAGGTGCGGCAGATCGCCGCGGTCGCCACCGCCTTCGCCAAGGGCGACCTCACCAAGAAGATCGACATCGACGCGCGCGGCGAGATCCTGGAGCTGAAGAACACCCTCAACACCATGGTCGACCAGCTGTCGAACTTCGCCGAGGAGGTCACCCGGGTGGCCCGCGAGGTGGGCACCGACGGACAGCTCGGCGGCCAGGCCCGGGTCCGGGACGTGGAGGGCACCTGGAGCGACCTGACGGAGTCCGTGAACGAGATGGCCGGGAACCTCACCCGGCAGGTGCGCGCCATCGCGGCCGTCGCCACCGCGGTGACCCGCGGCGACCTCAACGTCAAGATCGACGGTGTGGACGCGGCCGGTGAGATCCAGGCGCTCCAGGACAACATCAACACCATGATCGCGAACCTGCGCGACACCACCCTCGCCAACGACGAGCAGGACTGGCTCAAGAGCAACCTGGCCCGCATCTCCGGTCTGATGCAGGGCCGCCGCGACCTGGAGGACGTGGCCTCGCTCATCATGAGCGAGCTGACGCCGGTCGTCTCGGCCCAGCACGGCGCCTTCTTCGTGGCCATGCCGACCGGTTCCGCGCACGGCGAGGCCGAACCCGTGGGGGAGGGCGAGGGCGCGTACGAGCTGCGGATGCGCGGCAGTTACGGCTACTCCGCAGGCTCCATGCCGACCTCGTTCCGGCCGGGCGAGACGCTCATCGGGACGGCCGCCGAGGAGAAGCGGACCATCCAGGTCAACGTGCCGCCGGGCTATCTGAAGATCTCGTCCGGTCTGGGCGAGGCCGCCCCGGCCCATGTGATCGTGCTGCCCGTGCTGTTCGAGGGGCGGGTGCTCGGCGTGATCGAGCTGGCGTCCTTCCAGCCGTTCACCCAGATCCAGCGGGACTTCCTCAACCAGATCGCCGAGCTGATCGCGACCACCGTCAACACCATCAGCGTCAACACCCGCACCGAGGTGCTGCTGCAGCAGTCGCAGGAGCTCACCGAGCAGCTGCGGGAGCGGTCGGCGGAGCTGGAGCACCGGCAGAAGGAGCTGCAGAACTCCAACGCGGAGCTGGAGGACAAGGCCGAACTCCTGGCCCGGCAGAACCGGGACATCGAGGTGAAGAACACCGAGATCGAGGAGGCCCGGCAGGTCCTGGAGGAGCGCGCCGAACAGCTCGCGGTCTCCATGCGCTACAAGTCGGAGTTCCTCGCGAACATGTCGCACGAGCTGCGCACCCCGCTCAACTCGCTGCTGATCCTGGCCAAGCTGCTCGCCGACAACGCGGACACGAACCTGACGCCCAAGCAGGTCGAATTCGCCGAGACCATCCACGGCGCCGGCTCCGACCTGCTCCAGCTGATCAACGACATCCTCGACCTGTCGAAGGTCGAGGCGGGCAAGATGGACGTCTCGCCGACCCGGATCGCCCTCGTGCAGCTGGTCGACTACGTGGAGGCCACCTTCCGGCCGCTCACCGCCGAGAAGGGCCTCGACTTCTCCGTACGGGTCTCCCCGGAGCTGCCCGCGACCCTGCACACCGACGAGCAGCGGCTGCTCCAGGTGCTGCGCAACCTCCTGTCGAACGCGGTGAAGTTCACCGACACCGGGGCCGTGGAGCTGGTGATCCGGCCGGCCGGGGCGGACGTGCCGCAGTCGATCCGGGAACAGCTCCTGGAGGCGGGGACGATGCGCGACCCGGAGGCCGAGCTGATCGCGTTCTCGGTGACCGACACCGGCATCGGCATCGCCGCCGGCAAGATGCGGGTGATCTTCGAGGCGTTCAAGCAGGCCGACGGCACGACCAGCCGGAAGTACGGCGGTACGGGCCTCGGCCTGTCGATCAGCCGGGAGATCGCGCGGCTGCTCGGCGGCGAGATCTACGCGGCGAGCGAGCCGGGCCGCGGCTCGACCTTCACGCTCTACCTGCCGCTGAGCCCGGTCGCGCCGGCGACGGCGCACGGGGCGGACGCACAGGACCCGGACGAGCGTCCCGGGGCCGGCGACGAGCTGGGCGAGGGGTTCGTGCACTTCGCGCCCGCACCGGTGCACACCGAGGCCCGATCGGGGGCCGGCGCGCTGTTCCGGCACCGCCGCAAGACGGCCGAGCAGTGGCCGCAACTCCCGGGCCAGTCGCCCAAGGGCGAGCAGCCGGCCGCCGAGGAGGAGCGGCCGGAGGCCGCGCCGCGCCCGGTGTATACGTTCGCGGGTGAGAAGGTGCTGATCGTCGACGACGACATCCGCAATGTGTTCGCCCTGACCAGCGTCCTGGAGCAGCACGGGCTCGCGGTGCTCTACGCGGAGAACGGGCGCGAGGGCATCGAGGTCCTGGAGCAGCACGAGGACGTCTCGGTGGTGCTGATGGACATCATGATGCCGGAGATGGACGGCTACGCCACGACCACCGCGATCCGGCGGATGCCGCAGTTCGCGGGGCTGCCGATCATCGCGCTGACCGCCAAGGCGATGAAGGGCGACCGGGAGAAGGCCATCGAGTCCGGGGCCTCGGACTACGTGACCAAGCCGGTCGACCCGGACTATCTGCTGTCGGTGATGGAGCAGTGGATGCGCGGGGAGGGACGCTAGGAAAGGTCCTGGAGAGGTGCTCCGGCGGCGGCCCCGCGGCCGGAGCCGGGGCACCCCTCCGAGGCCGGCCCTCGCCAACCGGGTGTGAGAGCCCGCCGGACGGGGAACCTTCTGGTCTCCCGCCGCGTTCGATGTACGGGCACGGATTGCGTGTTCTGTGACAATGCGGTGACAGGGTGTGGCGACGGGTGGGGTGCGGCTACGATGACCGGCACAAGGACGGACGGCGCATGGGAGTCGTCTTCTGGGGCGGCGCCCGGTGCTTCCCCCGGCACGCAGAGCCGGAGCGAGCCAGTGCCGGGGCGAGGAGGACGGGGCATGGTGCAGAAGGCCAAGATCCTCCTGGTCGATGACCGGCCGGAGAATCTGCTGGCGCTGGAGGCCATTCTCTCCGCGCTCGATCAGACACTGGTGCGGGCATCGTCCGGGGAGGAAGCGCTCAAGGCGCTGCTGACCGACGACTTCGCGGTCATCCTGCTGGACGTCCAGATGCCCGGCATGGACGGATTCGAGACCGCAGCGCACATCAAGCGGCGCGAGCGGACCCGGGACATCCCGATCATCTTCCTCACCGCCATCAACCACGGCCCCCACCACACCTTCCGGGGGTACGCGGCGGGCGCGGTCGACTACATCTCCAAGCCGTTCGACCCGTGGGTGCTGCGCGCCAAGGTCTCCGTCTTCGTCGAGCTGTACATGAAGAACTGCCAGCTCCGCGAGCAGGCCGCGCTGCTCCGGCTCCAGCTGGAGGGCGGCGCCGGCCAGCCCAAGGAGTCCCCGGGGCTGCTCGCCGAGCTCTCCGCCCGGCTGGCCGCCGTCGAGGAGCAGGCCGAGGCGCTGTCCAAGCAGCTCGACGACGACTCCGCCGACGCCGCGGCCGTCGCCACCGCCGCGCACCTGGAGCGCAAGCTGACCGGACTGCGCCGCGCGCTCGACGCGCTCGAGCCCGGCACCGGCGGCGCGCCCTCCCTGCCCGCGCAGAACTGACACACGCTCACCGGAGCGGGCCGGAGCGGGCCGGGCCCGACGCCCGCCGTGAGCGGGCGTCAGTTTCACGCCCCGGCAAGGGCGACACGAACGGGTGAGCGCGGACAGCGCTGTTTCCCCGGCGGGTTGCGCAGGTAACCTCAGCACCATGGCCTCACGTACGTCCGGCAAGGGTTCCCAGGGCACGGCGGGCACCGCGAAACCACGGGCCGCCGGCCGTACGAGCGGTGCCGGCGGTGCCGCGAAGAAGACGACGGCCGCCAAGTCGCCCGCCAAACCCCCCGCGAAGAAGGCTCCGGCCAGGAAGTCCGCGCCCGCCAAGCGCGCGCCCGCGCGCAAGACGGCGGCGAAGAAGCCCGCGGCCCGCCCGGCACCGTCCCCCACCGGGGGCGTCTACCGGCTGGCGCGCGGCCTCTGGCTCGGACTCGCGCACGCCGTCGGGGCGATGTTCCGGGGGATAGGGCGGGGCGCCAAGGGCCTCGACCCGGCCCACCGCAAGGACGGCCTCGCGCTGCTGCTGCTCGGCGTCGCCCTGATCGTCGCCGCCGGCACCTGGTCGAATCTGCGGGGCCCGGTCGGCGACCTGGTCGAGATGCTGGTCACCGGCGCCTTCGGCCGGCTCGACCTGCTCGTCCCGCTGCTCGTCGGCGCCATCGCCGTACGCCTGATCCTCTACCCGGAGAAGCCCGAGGCCAACGGCCGGATCGTGATCGGCCTGTCCGCGCTCGTCATCGGCGTGCTCGGACAGGTGCACATCGCCTGCGGCTCGCCCGGCCGCGGCGACGGCACCGACGCCATGCAGGACGCCGGCGGGCTCATCGGCTGGGCCGCATCCAAGCCGCTGATCTTCATGATGGGCGAGGTCCTCGCGGTGCCGCTCCTGGTGCTGCTCACCGTCTTCGGACTGCTCGTCGTCACCGCCACCCCCGTCAACGCCATCCCGCAGCGGCTGCGCGCGCTCGGCGCCCGGCTCGGCCTGGTCGAGCCCGAGTACGGGCCCGAGGAGGCCGCCGGGGCGCAGGACTACGACGACGAGTGGCGCGAGGACGCGCCCCGCACCGCCCGGCCCGTGCGCCGGCGCGCGCCCGGCGCGGGCCCGGACTACGACCCCGACCGGGCCGAGGCCGCCGCTTTGGAGCGGCGCGGCCGGCGGAGCCGTACCGCCCCGTCCGCGTCCTCCTTCGACACCACCGGACTCGACCCGGTCGACGTGGCCGCCGCCGCGGCCGCCGCGCTCGACGGCGCCGTCCTCAACGGCATGCCGCCGTCCCCGCTGGTCGCCGACCTCACCCGGGACGTCACCGCCGAGCGGGCCGCCGCCGTGGCCGCCTCGGCCGCCGACGCCGCGGAGGCCGAGGTGGACCCGCGGCCCGGCGCGCCCGTGCCCACCGCCCGCGGCACCGCCCGCGACCGGTCCGGCGGCGGGGTGCCCGACCTCACCAAGCCGGCGCCCGAGCCGACCGACCTGCCGCCGCGCGCCGAACAGCTTCAGCTCTCCGGCGACATCACGTACTCGCTGCCCTCCATGGACCTCCTGGAGCGCGGCGGCCCCGGCAAGACCCGCAGCGCCGCCAACGACGCCATCGTCGAGTCGCTCACCAACGTCTTCGCCGAGTTCAAGGTCGACGCGGCCGTCACCGGCTTCACGCGCGGCCCGACGGTCACCCGGTACGAGGTAGAGCTCGGCCCGGCCGTCAAGGTCGAGAAGATCACCGCGCTCACCAAGAACATCGCGTACGCCGTGGCCAGCCCCGACGTGCGGATCATCTCCCCGATCCCCGGCAAGTCCGCGGTCGGCATCGAGATCCCCAACACCGACCGCGAGATGGTCAACCTCGGCGACGTG
The DNA here is from genome assembly GCF_041270065.1 of Streptomyces fradiae. Lineage (NCBI taxonomy): Bacteria > Bacillati > Actinomycetota > Actinomycetes > Kitasatosporales > Streptomycetaceae > Streptomyces > Streptomyces fradiae. The sequence continues at coordinate 5,958,355 of NZ_CP065958.1, forward strand.
CTGCGCCTCGCCGAGGCCGCCGAGGACGACCACCCGATGCTGGTGGCGCTCGGCAAGGACGTCGAGGGCGGCTATGTGATGGCCAACCTGGCGAAGATGCCGCACATCCTGGTGGCCGGCGCGACCGGCTCCGGCAAATCGTCCTGCATCAACTGCCTGATCACCTCGGTGATGATAAGAGCGACCCCGGAGGACGTCCGGATGGTGCTCGTCGACCCCAAGCGGGTCGAGCTCACCGCCTACGAGGGCATCCCGCACCTGATCACCCCGATCATCACCAACCCCAAGCGGGCCGCCGAGGCCCTGCAGTGGGTGGTGCGCGAGATGGACCTGCGCTACGACGACCTGGCCGCCTTCGGCTTCCGGCACATCGACGACTTCAACCAGGCCATCCGGGACGGCAAGGTCCAGCTGCCGCCGGGCAGCGAGCGCGAGCTCAAGACCTACCCGTACCTCCTGGTGATCGTCGACGAGCTCGCCGACCTGATGATGGTCGCGCCGAGGGACGTCGAGGACGCGATCGTGCGCATCACCCAGCTGGCCCGCGCGGCCGGCATCCACCTGGTGCTCGCCACCCAGCGGCCCTCGGTGGACGTCGTCACCGGTCTGATCAAGGCGAACGTGCCGTCCCGGCTCGCCTTCGCCACCTCCTCGCTCGCCGACAGCCGGGTCATCCTCGACCAGCCCGGCGCCGAGAAGCTCATCGGCAAGGGCGACGGCCTGTTCCTGCCGATGGGCGCGAACAAGCCGGTCCGCATGCAGGGCGCCTTCGTCACCGAGCACGAGGTCGCCACCGTCGTCCAACACTGCAAGGACCAGATGGCGCCGGTCTTCCGGGACGACGTCACGGTCGGCACCAAGCAGAAGAAGGAGATCGACGAGGAGATCGGCGACGACCTCGACCTGCTGTGCCAGGCCGCGGAGCTGGTCGTCTCCACCCAGTTCGGCTCCACCTCGATGCTCCAGCGCAAGCTGCGCGTCGGCTTCGCCAAGGCCGGCCGGCTGATGGACCTGATGGAGTCGCGCGGCATCGTCGGCCCGAGCGAGGGCTCCAAGGCCCGCGACGTGCTGGTCAAGCCGGACGAGCTGGACGAGGTGCTCGACCGGATCCGCGGCGGGGAGTAGGGACCCCGGCCGGGCAGGCCCGTCCGGACGAACCCGCCCGAGCAGGCCCGACCGGGCAGCTGCACCTTGATCGAGACCTGGCCGAGACTCACTCGTAAGGGAAAGTGGGCAACCGTTTCCCTTGGGCGTACGTCAAGTTGGAGGGAGGGACAGGACCCTGTCCCAGCCTCATGGCGTACAAACGACGCCCGCCCGGTTGCCCCACCCTTTCGTACCACCCATAGACTGAACATCCAGCAGGTGGCTACACGCTCGAAAGGCGCTCTCGTGTCCATCGGCAACTCCCCCGAATCCCCCGAGGACGACCGGAACTTCCCGGCAGATGACCGGGATTCGATCGGTCGTGCCCTTCAGCAGGCCCGTGTCGCCGCCGGTCTCACCGTTGAAGAGGTCAGCGCCTCCACCCGCGTGCGCGTCCCGATCGTGCACGCGATCGAGGAGGACGACTTCTCGCGCTGCGGCGGCGACGTCTACGCCCGCGGGCACATCCGCACGCTCGCGCGCGCCGTGGGGCTCGATCCGGCATCGCTGATCGAGCAGTACGACGCCGAGCACGGCGGCCGCCCGTCGCCCACCCCCGCCGCCCCGCTGTTCGAGGCGGAGCGGATCCGCCCCGAGCCCCGCCGGCCCAACTGGACCGCCGCCATGGTCGCGGCGATCGTCGCCGTCGTCGGTTTCGTCGGCTTCACGATGTTCAACGGGAACGACGGCGCCGGCCAGGCGGGCGCGGCGGCGGAGGGCCCGGCCCCCGCCACCAAGACCACCGCCCCGGCCAAGCCCAAGCCGGTCAAGCCCGAACCCAAGCCCGTGCCCTCCGAGTCCGCCATCGCGGCGGCCCCGCTGGACAAGGTCACCGTCAAGCTGACCGCGACCGACGACAAGAGCTGGATCTCCGCCAAGGCCCACGACGGCAAGCTGCTCTTCGACGGGCTGCTCCTCGCGGGCGAGTCCAAGACCTTCCAGGACGACGAGCGGATCGACCTCATCCTCGGCAACGCCGGGCCGATCGAGCTGTACGTCAACGGCAAGAAGGTCGAGGACACCTTCGAGTCCGGTCAGGTCGAGCGCCTGTCGTACACCAAGGGCGACCCGCAGGCCGGCTGAGCCCCGGCCGGCCCGCCCGGCCCGGCCCGGTCTTCCGCCCGCCTCCGTCGCCGTGTGTGACGGCCGTCGCGCAGGTGAACCCTGCGCGACGGAGGTACGGCCGGGACGAAGTAGTCTTGAGTCCATGCCCGAACGCCGTACCGTCGCCCTTGTCACTCTTGGCTGCGCCCGTAACGAGGTGGACTCGGAGGAGCTCGCAGGCCGCTTGGCAGCGGACGGCTGGGAGCTCGTCGAGAACGCCGAGGACGCGGATGTCGCCGTCGTCAACACCTGTGGATTCGTCGAGGCCGCCAAGAAGGACTCCGTCGACGCCCTCCTCGAAGCCAATGATCTGAAGGACCACGGCAGGACCCAGGCCGTCGTCGCCGTCGGCTGCATGGCCGAGCGCTACGGCAAGGAGCTCGCCGACGCGCTTCCCGAGGCCGACGGCGTGCTCGGCTTCGACGACTACGCGGACATCTCCAGCCGCCTCCAGACCATCCTCAGCGGCGGAAACGTCGAGGCGCACGCCCCGCGCGACCGGCGCACGCTGCTGCCGCTGTCGCCGGTCGAGCGTCAGCAGGCCGCCGCCTCCGTGGCCCTGCCCGGACACGGCGACGGCGCCGAGGCGCCCGCGGCCGCCGAGGAGACGCCCGCCGACCTGACGGACCTTCCCGAGGGCCTCGCGCCCGCCTCCGGGCCGCGCGCGCCGCTGCGCCGCCGTCTGGACACCAGCCCGGTCGCCTCCGTGAAGCTGGCCTCCGGCTGCGACCGCCGCTGCTCCTTCTGCGCCATCCCGTCCTTCCGCGGCTCCTTCGTCTCGCGCCGTCCCTCGGACGTGCTGAACGAGACCCGCTGGCTGGCCGAGCAGGGCGTCAAGGAGGTCATGCTGGTCTCCGAGAACAACACCTCCTACGGCAAGGACCTGGGCGACATCCGCCTCCTGGAGAGCCTGCTGCCCGAGCTCGCCGCCGTCGACGGCATCGAGCGGGTCCGGGTCAGCTACCTCCAGCCCGCCGAGATGCGCCCCGGCCTGATCGACGTGCTGACCTCGACCGACAAGGTCGTCCCGTACTTCGACCTGTCCTTCCAGCACAGCGCGCCGGACGTGCTGCGGGCGATGCGCCGCTTCGGCGACACCGACCGCTTCCTGGAGCTGCTCGACACCATCCGCTCCAAGGCGCCGCTCGCCGGTGCCCGGTCCAACTTCATCGTCGGCTTCCCTGGCGAGACCGAGGCGGACTTCAAGGAGCTGGAACGCTTCGTCACGCACGCCCGGCTCGACGCCATCGGCGTCTTCGGCTACTCCGACGAGGACGGCACCGAGGCCGCCGGTTACGAGCACAAGCTCGACCAGGAGGTCGTCGACGAGCGGCTCGCCCACCTGTCCCGGCTCGCCGAGGAGCTCACCGCCCAGCGCGCGGAGGAGCGGATCGGCGAGACCCTGGAAGTACTGGTGGAATCCTTCGACGAGGAGGACGGCTGGATCGGCCGCGCGGCGCACCAGGCGCCGGAGACGGACGGCCAGGTGATCCTCACCATGGACTCGACCGACGACGCCGACCTGGCCCCGGGACGTATGGTCAGGGCCGAGGTCGTCGCCACCGAGGGCGTCGACCTGGTGGCCGAGTGTCTTATCGAGGAGGCGGGCAGATGACCGGAGTCCCGGCATCCGCGACGGGCGGGACCGGTAGCAGGCCGGCGCCCCGCGGCAAGCTGGGGGCTGCGGCCGTCAATCAGGCCAGTCTCTGGAACATCGCGAACATCCTCACCATGATCCGCCTGGTGCTCGTGCCCGGCTTCGTGGTGCTGCTCTTCCAGGACGGCGGCCACGACCCGGCCTGGCGCGCCTGGGCGTGGGCGGCGTTCGCGGTGGCCATGATCACCGACGTCTTCGACGGGCACCTGGCCCGCACGTACAACCTGGTCACCGACTTCGGGAAGATCGCCGACCCGATCGCCGACAAGGCGATCATGGCGGCCGGTCTGATCTCGCTGTCCTATCTCGGCGACCTGCCGTGGTGGGTGACGGGCGTGATCCTCGCCCGCGAGCTCGGCATCACCCTGATGCGGTTCTGGGTGATCCGGCACGGGGTCATCCCGGCCAGTCGCGGCGGGAAGATGAAGACCCTCGCGCAGGGCACGGCGGTCGGCATGTACGTGCTCGCGCTCGTCGGTCCACTCGCCACCCTGCGCTGGTGGGTGATGGCGATCGCCGTCGTGCTGACGGTCGTCACCGGTCTGGATTACGTGCGACAGGCGGTGGTCCTGCGCCGCAAGGGGCTCGCCGCGGAGCGGGCCGCGAAGGCCGCCGAGGCGGCCGCGACGACGGGCGCGGGGGCCGAGTCACGATGAACGGCGCCGCCCGGGTGCTCGAGCTGCTCGCGCTGCGTGGTCACACGCTGGCCGTCGCCGAGTCCCTCACGGGCGGTCTGGTGGCCGCGGAGCTCACCGGGGTCCCCGGTGCCTCGAAGTCCTTCCGCGGCTCCGTCACGGCCTACGCCACGCCCCTGAAGGAGCAGCTCCTGGGGGTGGACGGCACCCTTCTGGCGGAGCGCGGGGCGGTCGACCCCGAGGTCGCGCTGCAGATGGCGGCCGGCGTGCGGGCCCGGCTCGGCGCCGACTGGGGCATCGCCACGACCGGTGTCGCGGGTCCCGAACCGCAGGACGGACAGCCGGTGGGGACCGTGTACGTGGCCGTCGCCGGGCCCGCGCGCGAGGCCGCGGGGGCCGCCCGGGCGGGCAAGGTGGCCGCGTTGCGGTTGAACGGCGACCGAGCGGAAATCCGTAGAGAGAGTGTACGGAGCGTGCTCGAATTGCTGTGGGAACTGCTCCGCGACGAACACTCGGAAAATGCGCGGGCACAGGATACGGAACAGAACGGGGGAGATTGATGTTTGCAGCCATGAGTGAACACGACATCGCTCCCCGCACGGCCGCGGCGCGAGGCGGTACGGTGGGGCGTGAAGGATGCGGCTACGCGGTCCGAGGAGGGAGCCACCGATGATTCTGCTCCGTCGCCTGTTGGGTGACGTGCTGCGTCGGCAGCGCCAGCGCCAGGGCCGTACTCTGCGCGAAGTCTCCTCGTCCGCCCGAGTCTCACTCGGCTATCTCTCCGAGGTGGAGCGGGGGCAGAAGGAGGCTTCCTCCGAGCTGCTCTCCGCGATCTGCGACGCGCTGGACGTACGGATGTCCGAGCTCATGCGTGAAGTGAGCGACGAGCTGTCGCTGGCCGAACTGGCCGAGTCGGCAGCGGCGAGCGAACCGGTGCCGGCGCCGGTACGGCCGATGCTCAATTCGGTGTCGGTGACGTCGGTGGCCGGTGTGTCCACCGAGCGGGTGACCATCAAGGCGCCCGCCGAGGCGGTCGACGTCGTCGCGGCCTGAGCCGAGCGGCAGCACGCAAGCGAAGTGGGGTGAGCCCCGGTCGGTCCCTGGAAGGGGCGCCGGCCGGGGCTTTCCCGTACCCGTGCGTACGCTCCGCGTCCGCGTGAGTGCTTCTCTGGATGCGGGCGCGGCCCGGTCGGGTGAGACTGGGCCGGGGCCGCGCGGGCGGCCTGCGCAGCGATCGGAAGGAATCCGGACCATGGCGATACGCGAGCCGTGCGCCGGGTCTGCCTCCTGTGCGCCCTCCCGCCGGGTGATCCTGCGGGACTAGCGTCGACCGGAGGAGGCGGCCATGGTACGGCGACGGGTTCCGCTGGTGACGCTCATGCTGGTCGCGGCAGGACTGGTGGCCGGTGGGCTCTGGTGGTGGGCGGTGGTGCGCCTGCTGCTGGTGCCGGGGGAGACGGGACCGGTCGAGGGGGCGGTGGCCGCGGGCGGCTGGGGGCTGAGCCTGTTGCCGGTGCACGTGGCCGCCTCGTCACGGCGCCGCGCGGGCGCGAGGGCGCGGTTCACCAGGGCATCGCGACGCCGCCGTTGGGGCGCAGGATCTGACCCGTCGTGAACGACGAGGCGTCGCAGGCCAGATGGAGCACCGCGTGGGCGATGTCGGCCGGCTCGCCGACCCGGCCCAGCGGGGACACCCGGACCATCGCCGCCTCGGCCTGCTCCTGGGCGGCCGGTTCGTGGCGGTCCGTCATCGGGGTGCGCACCCAGCCCGGGGCGACCGCGTTCACCCGGACGCCGTGCCGGCCCACCTCGGCCGCCAGGGTCTTCGTCAGCTGCACCACGGCCGCCTTGGCGACGCTGTAGCAGAGCAGCCCCGGGCTCGCCGTGTCCATGGCGCCGGAGGCCATGGTGACGATCGAACCCGGCACGCCGTGCTCGATCATCGAGCGGGCCGCCTCCTGGCAGGCGTAGAGCACACCCTTGAAGTTCACCGAGAGGATCCGGTCGAGGTCCTCGTCGCGGGTCTCCAGGACGCTGCTGGTGTGCATGATCCCGGCGACCGCGGCCATCACGTGCAGCGGGCCCGCGGCGCGTACGGCGGCGGCGAGGGCGGCCCGGTCGGCGACGTCGAGCGGGTGGAGGTGCGCGGTGCCGCCCCGGCGGGCGATCAGCGCCGCCGTCTCCTTCAGACCGGGCTCGTCGCGGTCCGCGCAGTGCACGCTCGCCCCCGCCTCGGCGAGGAGCACGGCGGTCGCCCGGCCGATGCCGCTCGCCGCGCCGGTGACGAACGCGGTGCGGCCGGTGAGGTCGTACGCCGTGCGGACGGTGAGGGTCATGTCCGGACCGTACGACCGGATCTGACGGATCGTCAATTGGTGCGGGGGTGGTTGTTGCCGTCCGGGCCGCGCTGGCAGCCCGGGCACCAGTAGGTGACGCGGTCGCCCAGCTCCGCGCGCCGCACCGGGCCGCCGCAGCGGGGGCAGGGGCGGCCCTCCCGGCCGTACACGTACAGGCGCTCCCCGGTCCGGCCGGTCGTGGTGGTGCGGCGGTCCGGGCGGTCCTTGTTGGCCTCCAGGAGCCGGTGCGCCGTCGCGACGAGCCGCTCGGGCACACCTTCGGCGAGCTCGCCGACCGGCAGCCACGGGGTGACGCCGGCCAGGAAGGCCAGCTCCGACTTGTAGACATTGCCGATGCCCGCGAGATTGCGCTGGTCGAGCAGGGCCTCGCCGAGAGTGCGGGCCGGGTCGGCGGACAGCCGGCGCACCGCCTCCGCCGGGTCCCAGTCCGGGCCGAGCAGATCCGGGCCGAGATGGCCGACCGCCTTCGGCTCCTCCGCCGTGCGGATCAGCTCCAGGACCGGCAGCCGGTAGCCGTACGCGGTGAACTCGGCGTTGCCGAGGATCGCCCGGATCTGGTGGGCCGGGCCGCCGCGCGGGCGCTCCCCGGTGGGGAAGATCCGCCAGGCGCCGTCCATCCGCAGATGGGAGTGGAGGGTCAGACCGCCCTCGATCCGGGCGAGCAGATGCTTGCCGCGCGGGGTGACGTCGAGGACCCGGCGGCCGGTGAGGTCGGCGGTCGCGAACCGGGGGACGCGCAGGTCGGAGCGGGTCAGCACCCGGCCGGCGAGTGCCTCGTCGAGCCGGCGGGCCGCGAACCAGACGCTGTCTCCTTCGGGCATGCGCCCATCATGCCGCGCCCGGCGCCGGGGCAGCGGTCTTCAGGGGCGCCAGGCGTCCGGCCCGGCCGGGGCTCAGGCGCGCAGCCGCAGGCCGCGCGGGGTGGCGTGGAAGCCGGCCGCCTCCAGGGGGCGGGAGAGCGGAGAGGTCAGGGCGGTCGCCCCGTTGATCCGCTCCACCGTGACCGTGCCGAGCGAGCCCGCCGAGGCCGCGGCGGCCAGGGCCTCCGCGGCGGCCTTCAGCGCAGGGGAGTCCGGCTCGGCGGGCCAGGAGAGCAGCGTCTTGCCGCCGCGCTCCATGTAGAGCGCCAGCTCGCCATCGACCAGGACCACCATGGCGCCCGCCTTGCGGCCCGGCTTGTGGCCGGCGCCGGTGGGCGGCTCGGGCCAGGACAGGGCCGCCCCGTACGCGTTCGCCGGGTCGGCCGCCGCCAGGAACACCGCCTTCGGGCCCGCGCCCTCCTCGGCGCCCCGGTCCCGGGCGTTCGCGGCGGCCCGCAGCCGGTCCACCGCCCCGTCCATGGCGAACTGGGCCGCGCCCAGACCCTCCACCACATAGCCGCGGCGGGCCTGCCCGCTGTCCTCGAAGGCGGACAGGATCCGGTACGTGGCGGAGAAGCCGCCCTCCACGCCCTCGGCGGCCACCGCGCCCCGGGTGACGACGCCGTGCCGGTCGAGCAGCGTACGGGCCAGGGCGTGCGCCCGGTGGGTCGGCTCCGGCTCCAGGGGCGGCAGCAGCGACCAGCGGCCGCTCACCGTGGGCGGCCCGGTGCGGGAGGCCGGACGGGCGGCGGCGCTCAGCGTCCCGTACCGCCCGCGCGGGACCGTGCGGCGGGCGCGGTGCGCCGTGGAGCCGGCCGTGCGGCCCGAGCCGAGCAGCGAGCGCAGCGGGGCCAGGGTGTCGTTGGTGAGCCGCCCGGACCAGGCCAGGTCCCAGAGGACGTCGGCGAGCCGCGGGTCGGTGGCGTCCGGGTGGGTGGTGGCCCGGACCTGGTCGGCGATCTGGCGGAAGAACAGGCCGTACCCCCCGGAGAGGATGCCGAGGACGGACTCGTGGAGGCCGGTCAGCTCCAGCGGGTGCGGTGGCGGCAGGAGCAGCGGCGCCGCGTCCGCGAGATAGAGGGAGATCCAGCCGTCCTTGCCGGGCAGCGATCCGGCGCCCGCCCACAGGACCTCGCCGGTGGTGGTCAGCTCGTCGAGGAGTGCGGGGGAGTAGTCCCGCACCCGGGACGGCAGGATCAGCTTCTCCAGGGCCGAGGCGGGCACGGGGGCGCCCTGCAGCTGCTCGATCGCCCGCGCCAGGCCGTCGATCCCGCGCAGGCCGTTGCTCCCCAGGTGCTGCCACTGGGGCAGGAAGGTGGCGAGCGCGGCCGGCGGGACCGGCTCCAGCTCGTGCCGCAGGGCGGCGAGGGAGCGGCGGCGCAGGCGTCTGAGGACGGCGGCGTCGCACCACTCCTGGCCGATGCCCGAGGGGTGGAACTCTCCTTGTACGACGCGGCCGGCGGCGGCCAGGCGCTGGAGCGCGCCGTCGGTGACCGCCGGGCCCAGGCCGAAGCGGGCGGCGGCCTCGGAGGAGGTGAACGGGCCGTGGGTGCGGGCGTGCCGGGCGAGCAGATCGCCCAGCGGGTCCTTCACCGGCTCGGTGAACGCCTCCGGCACGCCCACCGGCAGCGCCGTGCCCAGCGCGTCCCGCAGCCGGCCCGCGTCCTCGATCGCCGCCCAGTGGTCGGCGCCCGAGATCCGCACCCGGATCGCGCGCCGGGCCCGGGACAGCTCCTCGGCCCAGCCGGCCTCGGCGCCCCGCTCGGCCAGCTCGGCCGTGGTCAGGGGGCCAAGGACGCGCAGGGCGTCGGCGACGCCCTCCACGTCCTTGATCCGCCGGTCCTCGGTCAGCCACTGGAGTTCCCGCTCGAGCTCCGTCAGCACGTCGGCGTCGAGCAGCTCCCGCAGCTCCGCCTGCCCGAGGAGCTCGGCGAGCAGCCGGGAGTCCAGGGACAGGGCGGCGGCCCGGCGCTCGGCGAGCGGCGAGTCGCCCTCGTACAGGAACTGGGCGACATAGCCGAAGAGGAGGGAGCGGGCGAACGGCGACGGCTCCGGGGTGGTGACCTCCACCAGGCGCACCCGGCGGGACTCGATGTCGCCCATCAGTTCGCGCAGGCCGGGGACGTCGAAGACGTCCTGGAGGCATTCGCGGACCGCCTCCAGGACGATCGGGAAGGAGCCGAACTCGCTCGCCACCTGCAGCAGTTGCGCCGCGCGCTGGCGCTGCTGCCACAGCGGGGTGCGCTTGCCCGGATTACGCTTGGGAAGGAGCAGGGCGCGCGCCGCGCACTCGCGGAAGCGGGAGGCGAACAGCGCCGAGCCGCCGACCTGGTCGGTGACGATCTGCTCGACCTCGCCCTGGTCGAAGACGGCGTCGGCGGCGCCCACCGGCGCCTGGTCGGCGTCGAAGACGGTGTCGGCGAGCCGGCTCGGATCCACCGGCTCGCTGTCGAGCAGGTCGAGACCCATCAGATCCGCGTCCGGCAGCCGCAGCACGATGCCGTCGTCGGCGTGCATCACCTGCGCGTCCATCCCGTACCGCTCGGCGAGCCGGGCGCCGAGCGCCAGCGCCCACGGGGCGTGCACCTGCGCGCCGAACGGGGAGTGCACCACCACCCGCCAGTCGCCCAGCTCGTCCCGGAACCGCTCCACCAGGATCGTCCGGTCGTCCGGCACATGGCCGCAGGCCTCGCGCTGCTCCGCGAGATACCCGATGACGTTGTCCGCCGCCCAGGCGTCGAGCCCGGCGGCGAGCAGCCGCAGCCGGGCGTCGTCCGGCGCGAGGGCCCCCACCTCGCGCAGGAACGCGCCGAGCGCCCGGCCCAGTTCGAGCGGGCGGCCCAGCTGGTCGCCCTTCCAGAACGGCAGCCGCCCCGGCACGCCCGGCGCGGGCGACACCAGGACCCGGTCGCGGGTGATGTCCTCGATCCGCCAGGACGTGGTGCCCAGCGTGAACACGTCGCCGACCCGCGACTCGTACACCATCTCCTCGTCGAGCTCGCCGACCCGGCCGCCGCCCTTCTTCGGGTCGGCGCCCGCCAGGAACACCCCGAACAGGCCCCGGTCGGGGATCGTGCCGCCCGAGGTGACCGCGAGCCGCTGCGCGCCCGGCCGGCCGGTGACCGTGCCCGCGACCCGGTCCCACACCACGCGCGGGCGCAGCTCGGCGAAGGCGTCCGAGGGATAGCGCCCGGCCAGCATGTCCAGGACCGCCGTGAACGCCGACTCGGGCAGCGCCGCGAACGGCGCCGCCCGGCGCACCGTCGCGAGCAGGTCGTCCACCTGCCAGGAGTCCAGGGCGACCATCGCCACCAGCTGCTGGGCGAGCACGTCCAGCGGGTTCGCCGGGATCCGCAGCGACTCGATGGAGCCGGACCGCATCCGCTCGGTGACCACCGCCGACTGCACCAGATCGCCCCGGTACTTCGGGAAGACCACGCCCGTCGACACCGCGCCCACCTGGTGCCCCGCGCGGCCCACCCGCTGCAGCCCGGAGGCGACCGAGGGCGGCGACTCGACCTGCACCACCAGGTCCACCGCGCCCATGTCGATGCCCAGCTCCAGGCTGGACGTCGCCACCACCGCCGGCAGCCGGCCCGCCTTCAGGTCCTCCTCGACCTGGGCGCGCTGCTCCTTGGACACCGAGCCGTGGTGCGCCCGGGCGAGCAGCGGCGGCGCCCCACGGGCCGCGCCCGACTGGGCCATGATCTCGGCGGGCGGCTTGTCGTCGGGCAGGGCCTCGCCGGTGGCCCGCTCGTACGCGATCTCGTTCAGCCGGTTGCAGAGGCGCTCGGCGAGCCGACGCGAGTTAGCGAAGACGATCGTCGAGCGGTGCGCCTGCACCAGGTCGGCGATCCGCTCCTCCACATGCGGCCAGATCGACGGCCGGTCGCCGCCGTCGCCCGCGTCCGAGGCGGGGGAGCCGCCCAGCTCGCCCATGTCCTCGACCGGCACGACGACCGAGAGGTCGAACTCCTTGCCCGACGGCGGCTGGACGATCTCCACCTTGCGCTGCGGCGACAGATAGCGGGCGACCTCCTCCACCGGCCGCACCGTCGCGGAGAGCCCGATCCGGCGGGCCGGGCGCGGCAGCAGCTCGTCGAGCCGCTCCAGGGAGAGCGCGAGATGCGCGCCGCGCTTGGTGCCGGCGACCGCGTGGACCTCGTCCAGGATCACCGTCTCCACGCCCGCGAGCGCGTCGCGGGTGGCCGAGGTCAGCATCAGGAACAGCGACTCGGGCGTGGTGATCAGGATGTCCGGCGGCCGGGTCGCCAGCGCCCGGCGCTCGGCCGGCGGGGTGTCGCCGGACCGGATCCCCACCTTCACGTCCGGCTCGGGAAGCCCCAGCCGGACCGACTCCTGCCGGATGCCGGTCAGCGGCGAGCGCAGATTCCGCTCCACGTCGACGGCCAGCGCCTTCAGCGGCGACACGTACAGCACCCGGCAGCGCTTCTTCGCGTCGGCGGGCGGCGGCACCGCCGCCAGCCGGTCGAGCGAGGCCAGGAACGCGGCCAGGGTCTTGCCCGAGCCGGTCGGTGCCACGACGAGCACGTCCGAACCCGCGCCGATGGCCTTCCAGGCACCCTCCTGAGCGGCGGTGGGCGCGTGGAAGGCCCCGGTGAACCAGCCCCGGGTCGCGGGCGAGAACGAGTCGAGTGCGGACCTGACCATGTCCCCCATCGTGCACCCCACCACTGACAACGGCCCGGACCTGGGAAAACCCGCTGGTGGCGGGCCCGGGGGAGGGGCGCAGAATGGGGAGATGAGCACTCCCGACGCGCCGAACCCGCCGACGGGCACCGCCGCGGGCCGCCGGGCGGACGTCGCCGGGACGTCCGGGAGCTCCCGGGCCACCGGCGCGGTCGGTGACCGGCCGGCACGCGAGTCACGACAGGGCGCCGCCGAGGGTGCCCGCGCCGGCGGTCCGCGTGGGCATGCCGTCGCCGAGGGTGACCTCAGCGGGGCTCCCGCCGCCGCCTCCGGGCGGGCCGGGGAGCGGGCGCGGTACTGGCGGCCGGACGGGCTGCCCGGGGTGGACCTGCTGCACGCGCACTACGTGCGGAAGAGCTTCTCCCGGCACACCCACGAGAGCTTCGTCTTCGCCGCGATCACCGAGGGCGTCGAGGCCTTCCACTACGGCAGCGACCTCGTGCACGCCGGGCCGGGCCAGATCGCGCTCGTCAATCCGGACACCCCGCACACCGGGCACGCGGGCGTGCCCGAGGGCTGGACCTACCGCACGATCTACCCCGACGCCGAACTGATCCGCGGCATCGCCGCCGACACCCTCGCGCTGCGCGGCGACGCCGGATTCACGCAGCCCGTCGTGGACGACCCGTACGCCGCCCGGCTCGTCGTCGGCGTGCACCGGGCCGCCGAGGAGGGCAACGCGCTGGCCGCCGACAGCCTGCTGCGCCTGGTCACCGCGCGGATGCTGCGCAGCCACGGCGGCCGGGTGACGCCGCTGGCCCCGCTCGCCGCCGGAGCGCGGGACGCGGCACGCGCGCGTGCCGTCCTGGAGGAGCGGATGGCCGATCCGCCGACCCTGGAGCGGCTCGCCGCCGAGCTCGGCACCAGCCCCTTCGCGCTGCTGCGGGCCTTCCGCGCCGCGTACGGGATGCCGCCGCACACCTGGCTCACCGACGCCCGGGTCCGGCGGGCGCGCCGCCTCCTGGACACGGGCACGCCCCCGGCGGAGGCCGCCGTCGCCGTCGGCTTCACCGACCAGCCGCACCTCAACCGGCACTTCACCCGCAGCGTCGGGGTGCCCCCGGGGGCCTACCAGCGGGCCCGCGGCCTGCGCTGAGGCCGCCCGGGGGGGCGCAAGAACGTACAAGACCGGCCGCCGCCCCGCCCCGTACCGTCGCCGACGTGGCAGAACAGACAGCAACCCCACCAGCAACCGCACCGGCAACCCTCGGCACAGCCGACACGAAGAGCGACGCCGCCGTCGTCCGGGACGCGCTCGGGGTCGGGAGCGCGGTCGGGCTCTCCGGCTTCGCCTTCGGCGTGACCTCGGCGGGCGCCGGGCTCAGCCTGCTCCAGACCTGCGCGCTCAGCCTGCTCGTCTTCACCGGCGCCTCGCAGTTCGCGCTGGTGGGGGCGCTCGCCGCGGGCGGCAACCCGTTCACGGCCGCCGCCGGGGCCTTCTTCCTCGGCACCCGCAACGCCTTCTACGGGCTGCGCCTGTCCCAGCTGCTCGCGCTGCGCCGGTTCGCCCGCCCGTTCGCCGCGCAGTGGGTGATCGACGAGACCACGGCCGTCGCCCTCGCCCAGCCGGACCGCCGCACCGCGCGGATCGGCTTCACCATCACCGGCCTCACCCTCTACCTGCTGTGGAACGTCACCACGCTGCTCGGCGCGCTCGGCGCCGAGGCCATCGGCGACACCGACGCCTGGGGCCTGGACGCGGCCGGGCCCGCCGTCTTCCTCGCGCTGCTCGCGCCGATGCTGAAGAGCACCACCGAGCGGGCCACCGCCGCCCTCGCCGTACTCCTCGGCCTCGGACTGCTCCCGGTGCTGCCGGCCGGCGTGCCCGTGCTCGCCGCCGCGCTCGCCGCCCCCGCCGTGCTCTTCTTCCGCGGCTTCCGCGGCCGGTCGAAGACGTCGAAGACCTCGCAGCGACAGGAGGACGCCCGATGAACGTCTGGATCGCCATCGCGCTGACCGCCGGCGGCTGCTACCTGGTCAAGCTGCTCGGCCTGCTCGTGCCCGCCGACACCCTGGAGCGCCCGCTCGTCCGCAAGCTCGCCGCGCTCGTCCCGGTCGCCCTCCTCGCCGCGCTCACCGCCCAGCAGACCTTCAGCAGCCAGGGCGCGCTGACCGTCGACGCCCGCGCCGCCGGGCTCGCCGCCGCGGCCGTCGCCCTCGTCCTGCGCGCGCCCTTCCTGGTGGTCGTCGGCGCGGCCGTCGCGGTCACGGCCGGCGTCCGGGCCCTCGGCGGCTGACCCCGCCCCGGACCCCTGGACCACCGCAACCTTCAGGCGTCAGCCGATGGACCGGCCGTGCGCCCGCAGCGTGCGCAGCGCCTCCACGGTGACCACCGGCCGGGCCTCCAGGGCGGAGCCCGGCGCCCACTGCCGCCAGTTGACCGGCCAGCCGCCGTCCTCCTCCTGGGCCGCCGCGAGGTGGTCCAGGGAGCGGGCCATCTCCTCGTCCGTGAACCAGCGGCGGGCCAGCGAGTCCGGCACGCGCGCGTAGTCGTACGGGTAGTGGCGCTCGCCCGGCGCGTAGCCCTCGGCCACCGGGTAGTCCTCGGGCCGGTCCGGGTCGAGCACCACCAGGCCCCCCTCGCGCACCAGCCGCCCGA
This sequence comes from Streptomyces fradiae, assembly GCF_041270065.1. NCBI lineage: Bacteria > Bacillati > Actinomycetota > Actinomycetes > Kitasatosporales > Streptomycetaceae > Streptomyces > Streptomyces fradiae. Next base: position 5,973,423 of record NZ_CP065958.1, read on the forward strand.
GCCGGTCGCTCGCCGCCTGGGCCCTGGCCCGGTCCGGGACCCCGTCGAGGAAGGCGACGGCGGCCTGGATCTCGTACGGATGCGACTTCTCGAGCGCGTCCACGGCCGCCCAGCAGAACTCGGTGGCGCGGAACAGCCAGGCGTGCCAGACCTGGTTGCGGTGCAGCAGGCCGACCACCGGCCCGGTGGTGAGGAGCTCGCTCGGCGGGTCGTCGACGACCGGGACGAACGGGGCCGTCGGGTAGCCGCGCTGCGAGGGGTGGACGGCGGGCAGGGCGCCGTCGTGCGTGGACACCTCGGTGAGATAGCGGCAGATCCGCTCGACCCGCAGCCCGCCGCAGCGGCCGATGGAGTCGAGCACGCGCAGCGCGTGCGCGGTGTGCAGCGGCTGGCTGACCGGACCGCGCAGATCGGGTTCGAGGGCGTGGCCGTAGCCGCCGTCCTCGTTGAGGTAGGCGCTGAGCGCGGTCTCGACGGGGTCGGCGCCGCCGCGCAGGAAGTGGTAGGCGAACCGGCGCTGTTCGAGCACGCGGGCAGTCAGCCAGACGAACTGCTCGGCCCGCGCCAGGGGAGACGGCTGCGACGCGGACGGAGCGGGGGTTTCTGGAGGATTTCCGGCCATGTTCCGACCGTAGGAGGAAAAGCGCGGCTGACAAGGGCTTCGGCCCGGGCTGCACTCGTCGGGCGGGATACTGGGGTCATGCGGTTGACGATTTTCTGGGAACGGATGACCGAACACTTCGGTTCGTCCTATGTGGAGTCCTTCGCCCGGGACCACGTGATGGCGGAGCTGGGCGGACGCACCGTGCACCAGGCGCTCGACGCGGGCTGGGAGGCCAAGGACGTCTGGCGGGCGGTCTGCGCGGCCGTCGGCGTGCCCGCCGAGAACAGATGATGTGACGGCTCCGGGACGGAATGTCCGCGCGGTGCGCGAGACTGGCGGAGTGGCCCCGACTGACGTGAACGACGAGAAGACCGACGAGACGGACGACCCCATCGATCCCGGCACCCCGCGCACCGCCCCCGGTGCCCGCACCGCACCCACCGAGCCCACCACCCTCACCACCCCCGCGACCCCTGCCGATCCCGCGGCCCCGGCCGCCGGCGCCGGCCGTCCCGCGTCGCGGATGCCGCGCTGGCTGCCCCGCGCCCTGGTCCTCGCGCTCGCCCTCTACGCCTGCTTCCAGCTCGGCAGCTGGGCCTTCCACCAGCTCGTCGGGCTGCTCGTCAACGTCCTGCTCGCCTTCTTCCTGGCACTCGCCATCGAACCGGCGGTCGGACGGATGGCGGCGCGCGGGATGCGCCGGGGGCTCGCCACCTTCATCGTCTTCTTCGGCGTCCTGGTCTTCGGCGTCGGCTTCGTCGTGCTCCTCGGCTCGATGCTCGCCGGCCAGATCGTCGACATGGTCGAGAACTTCCCCAAGTACCTCGACTCGCTGATCAACTGGGCCAACCAGCACTTCCACACCGAGCTGTCCCGGCTCGAGGTGCAGGACAGCGTGCTGCGCTCCGGCTGGCTGCAGAAGTACGTGCAGAACAGCGCCTCCGGTGTGCTCGACGTCTCCGCGACGCTCCTCGGCGGGCTCTTCAAGCTGCTGACGATCTTCCTCTTCGCCTTCTACTTCGCCGCCGACGGGCCCCGGCTGCGCCGCGCCCTGTGCTCGGTGCTCCCGCCGGCCAAGCAGACCGAGGTGCTGCGCGCCTGGGAGATCGCCGTCGACAAGACCGGCGGCTATCTCTACTCGCGCGGACTGATGGCGCTGATCTCCGGTGTCGCGCACTTCGTGCTCTTCGAGATCCTGGGCGTGCCCTACGCGCCCGCGCTCGCCGTCTGGGTGGGTCTCGTCTCGCAGTTCATCCCGACCATCGGCACCTATCTGGCGGGCGCCCTGCCGATGCTGATCGCCTTCACCGTGGACCCCTGGTACGCGCTGTGGGTGCTGGTCTTCGTCGTGGTCTACCAGCAGTTCGAGAACTACATGCTGCAGCCCAAGCTGACCTCGAAGACCGTGGACATCCATCCGGCCGTGGCCTTCGGCTCGGTGATCGCGGGCACCGCGCTGCTCGGCGCGGTCGGCGCGCTGATCGCCATCCCCGCCGTCGCCACCCTGCAGGCCTTCCTCGGCGCCTATGTGAAGCGGTACGACGTCACCGACGACCCCCGCGTCCACGGCCACCGGCGCTACGGCGAGGCGGTCGTCGCCCGGCTCCAGAAGGCGCTGCACGCCAAGAAGGAGCAGCCGGGACGGGACGCCGGGCCGGAACCGGACGGCGCCACCGCGGGCGAAGGCGCTCAGAAGTAGGACGGGCCGGTCACCCGGTCCCCGAAGAGGCGCCGGATCCAGACCTGGACGCCCAGCATCGGCACGGTGACGGCGAGCAGCACCGGGACGAGCAGCCGCAGGGTGGCCGGGCCGGCGGCGTGGGAGCCCGGGGCCAGGACGCTCCCGGCCGCGAGCGGCAGCCCGCCGAGCAGCACCGCCGTGAGCGCGAAGGGGTGCCAGGGCCCGCCCGCCCGCCCGACGAGCCGCCGGGCCCGCTCGTACGGCACTCCCGTCAGGCGCAGGGCGGCGAAGCCGAGGCCGTGCGCGGCGAGCAGCGCGGCCACCGCGAGGGCGGTGAGCACGGCGACGGGCCCGCCGGCCGGCTCGTACGGGCGGCCGGTGAGGAGCGCCGCGAGCAGCCAGCCGGTGGCGAGCGCCAGGCCCCAGCTGCCGGCGGTCACGGCGCCGTCACACAGCGCCCGCCAGCGCGGGCCGGGGCCGCGCTGCCGGGTCCACAGGCCCAGGTCCCGTACGACCAGGGCGGCGAGCAGCACGACGAGCACCGGGAGCTGACCGGTGAGCAGCCGGCCTTCCAGCTCCGGGAAGCAGCCGGCGAGGACGCCCGCGAGGGCGACCAGCCACACCTCGTTCGCCAGGAAGAACGGCGCGAAGGAGGCGATCACGAGCCGCCGTTCGCGGGCGTCGCGGCCCAGGTACGGGGTGAGCATGCCGGTGCCGATGTCCGCGCCGCCCAGCACGAACCAGCCGGCGGTGAAGAGGGCGAGCAGGGCGAGGGCGAGGGTGTCCACGGGCTTGCGGCTCCTTCCCAGGAGGGGCTGTGAGGTCAGTAGCGGGCGGCGGGCAGCGCGTCGGCGGGGTCCGGCGCGTCGCCGCCGGCCCGCTCGTCGTGGCCGAGCCCGCCCTCGACGGGGCCGCGCCGGGCGTGCCGGGCGAGCAGCCAGGCGTTGAGGACGGCAAGCAGCCCGAAGAGCGTGGTGAACACGGCGAGCGAGAGGCGCATCGCGCCGGGGGAGAGGCCGGAGACCGCGTCCTCGGTCTTCAGCAGGCCGTACACCACCCAGGGCTGGCGGCCCGCCTCGCGGAACACCCAGCCGCTGATCATGGCGACATACGGCAGCGGCACCGCGGCCATCAGGGCCAGGTGCCAGAGCCGGAAGCGGAAGACGGCTCTTCTGAAGCAGGCGAGGATCAAACCCGCGAAGCTGAAATACATCATCAGCGCGAAGCAGATGAGCATGATCAGCCCCGCACCGCGGGTCAGGCCGACCGAGGGGACGTAGTCCCCGGGGCCGAAGCGGGCGACCAGATCCGCCTGGAGGCGCGCGATCTCCGCGGTCCGCTGCCCGAACACCGCCGACTTCATCGGCTGGAAGGTGCTGAGCGCGGAGAGCTGCAGTCCGCCGAAGACGGCCGTCACCATCAGCGCCGGGAACGACAGGAACACCCCGATGCGCAGGCTGCGCCCGAAGAACTCCCACTCCGGGGAGCGCCGGAACAGGTGGTAGGCGCTCACGCCCGCCATGAAGAAGCCCGCCGTGAGCAGCGCCCCGGCCACCACGTGCCCGAAGGCGAGCAGCGCGGACGGGTTGGTGAGCACCGCCACCGGGTCGTCCAGGACCAGGATCCCGTCCTCCGTGCGGTGGCCGACGGGGTGGTTGAGGAAGCCGTTGGAGACCAGGATCCAGTAGGCGGAGAGATACGCGGTGAGCGCCACGATCCAGATCGCGGCCAGGTGCACCCAGCGGTTGAGCCGGTGCCAGCCGAAGATCCACAGGCCGAGGAAGGTCGACTCGACGAAGAAGGCCACGATCGTCTCGACGGCGAGCGAGGCGCCGAAGACGTTCCCCGCGTAGTGGGTGAGCCCGCTCCAGCTCATGCCGAACTGGAACTCCATCACGATGCCGGTGACGATCCCGACCGCGTAGTTGATCACGTACAGCTGGCCCCAGAAGCGCACCAGACGCGCGTCCAGCGGCCTGCCGGAGAAGGTCGCCCGGGTCTGCAGCACGGCGACGACCGTCGCGAGGCCCAGGGTGAGGGCGACGAAGAGGAAGTGTCCGCCCGCGGTGAGGGCGAACTGCAGCCGCGCGAGATCGAGTACGTCGGGATCCACGCGCCCAGCGTCGGGGTACGGCCAGGGGCGCCGCGTCGCCCGCCGGTGGACACCCGTCCTACCCCTCGGGTTGCGGCCCCGGCCGGGCGCGTACCCCCGTGGTTGCGGCCGCCGGGCCTGGTCCCCTAGGGGATGCTCAGGCCAGCCAGCCGGGGGTGATCATCCCCGACTCGTACGCCAGGATCACCAGCTGCGCCCGGTCCCGCGCGTCCAGCTTGGTCATGATCCGGCTGACATGGGTCTTGGCGGTCGCCGGGGAGAGCACGAGCCGCCGGGCGATCTCGTCGTTGGACAGGCCCGCCCCGACCAGGCCCATGACCTCCCGCTCCCGCTCGGTCAGCGCGTTGAGCCGGGGGCTCGGGTCCGGGCGGGGCGCGCGGCCCGCGAACTCGGCGATCAGCCGGCGGGTCACCGCGGGGGCGATCAGGGCGTCGCCGCGCGCCACCACCCGGACCCCGTGCAGCAGCTCCTCCGGCTCGGTGTCCTTCACCAGGAAGCCGCTCGCGCCGGCGCGCAGCGCCCCGTACACGTAGTCGTCGACGTCGAAGGTGGTGAGGATGACCACCCGCACCCCTTCGAGGGCCGGTTCCTCCGTGATCCGGCGGGTGGCCTCCAGGCCGTCCAGGACCGGCATCCGGACGTCCATCAGGACCACGTCCGGGCGCAGCTCGCGGGCGAGCGCCACCGCCCGCTCGCCGTCGGCGGCCTCCCCGACCACCTCGATGTCGTCCTCGTCGGCCAGGATCGACCGGAAGCCGGCCCGGACCAGGGTCTGGTCGTCGGCGAGCACGACGCGGATCATGCGGAGTCCCCCTCGGGAGCGATTTCGGGCGCGGGCGCGGACGCGGATGTGGGCGCGGACGGCGGGAACGGGAGCCGGGCGTCGACCCGGAAGCCGCCGGGAATGTTACGGGCCGTCAGCTCGCCGCCGAAGGCGCGGGCCCGCTCGGCCATGCCCCGGATGCCGCTGCCCGCCGGCCGGTCATCGGGCGCGCCCCCGCCGTCGTCCTCGACGCGCAGCCGCAGCGCGTCCGGGCCCCAGTCGAGCGCCACGAGCACCGAGCGGGCCGCCGCGTGCCGCGTGACGTTGGTCAGCGACTCCTGCACGATCCGGTACGCGGCGAGGTCGAGCGGCGGCGGCAGCGGCACCGGCGTCCCGCCGACCCGGGTGCGCACCTCCAGACCGGCGCTCGCCGCCCGCTCCACCAGCTCCGGCAGCAGCGCGAGCCCGGAGGCCGGGGCGGTCGGCGCCGCCTCGCCGGCCCCGCGCAGCACCCCGAGGGTGGCGCGCAGCTCGCGCAGCGCCTCCTTGCTGGTGTCCCGTACGGCCCGCAGCGCCTCCTCGGCGGCGGCCAGGCCCTGCGCGGCGGCGGGCTTCTTGCCGAGCCGGTGCAGCGCGGCGCCGGACTGCACGTTGATCAGCGAGATGCTGTGGCCGAGGATGTCGTGCACCTCCCGGGCGATCCGCAGCCGCTCCTCGGTGGCGCTCTGCCTGGCCCGGGCCTCCTGCTCCCGCTCGGCGGCGAGGGCGCGCTGCTCCACCTCGCGCAGATAGGCGACCCGGTTGCGCTGGGCGCGGCCGACCGCGACCAGGCTGATCAGCCAGCCGGCCATCATCGCGAGCGAGGTGTCGTCGATCTGCCGGTGCCCCGGCCGCTGCCGGATCTCGCCGAGGCCGACCGCGAGCAGCGTGACGGCCGCCAGTGCGACGGCGGCGGCGAACCGGCCCTCGGCCGCGGTGGTGTAGAGCGCGACCGCGAAGGCGATGAGGAGCGGGCCGTCCTGGGCGGACAGCGGGTAGTAGACGGCGCACGCGAGGAGCGTGACCACGGCGACCGCCACGGGCTGCCGGCGGCGCAGGACGAGGGCGCCGCAGCCGGTCAGGATCAGCGCCCAGCCGAGCGCGGTGCGCCCGGCCGGCTCCGGCTCGTAGCGCGCCACGACCAGGGTCCAGACCGCCGTGACGAGGAACACGACCAGCGCCACGAGCGCGTCGCGGAGGTCGCGCGACCGGAGGCTGAGGGGCATGTTCCGAAGCATAGGCACGGGCCGGGAGCCGTTGCCGGACACCGGCGTGGTGCGCTTGACACGAAAATCGAACATCCATTCTTATGGGGGTGCAGGGCCTTGGGAACACGGGGTTGTGGCCGGGTTTTCCACAGGCCGGAGGGGACGTCGGAGCCCGTTGTCAGTGGCAGGGGTTAGCGTCTTTCCCATGAAGCGATCGACTCAAGCAAACCGGGTGGAACCCATGGCAGGAACCGACCGCGAGAAGGCGCTCGACGCCGCGCTCGCACAGATTGAACGGCAATTCGGCAAGGGTGCCGTCATGCGCATGGGCGAGCGCTCGAAGGAGCCGATCGAGGTCATCCCGACCGGGTCGACCGCCCTCGACGTCGCCCTCGGCGTCGGCGGCCTGCCGCGCGGCCGCGTCGTCGAGATCTACGGCCCGGAGTCCTCCGGCAAGACGACCCTGACCCTGCACGCCGTGGCCAACGCGCAGAAGGCCGGCGGCCAGGTCGCCTTCGTGGACGCCGAGCACGCCCTCGACCCCGAGTACGCCCGCAAGCTGGGCGTCGACGTCGACAACCTCATCCTGTCCCAGCCGGACAACGGTGAGCAGGCCCTCGAGATCGTCGACATGCTGGTCCGCTCCGGCGCCCTCGACCTCATCGTCATCGACTCCGTCGCCGCGCTCGTCCCGCGCGCGGAGATCGAGGGCGAGATGGGCGACTCGCACGTCGGCCTCCAGGCCCGGCTGATGAGCCAGGCCCTGCGGAAGATCACCAGCGCGCTCAACCAGTCCAAGACCACCGCGATCTTCATCAACCAGCTCCGCGAGAAGATCGGCGTCATGTTCGGCTCGCCGGAGACCACGACCGGTGGCCGCGCCCTGAAGTTCTACGCCTCGGTGCGCCTCGACATCCGCCGCATCGAGACCCTCAAGGACGGCACGGACGCGGTGGGCAACCGCACCCGCGTCAAGGTCGTCAAGAACAAGGTCGCGCCCCCCTTCAAGCAGGCCGAGTTCGACATCCTCTACGGCCAGGGCATCAGCCGCGAGGGCGGCCTGATCGACATGGGCGTGGAGCACGGCTTCGTGCGCAAGGCCGGTGCCTGGTACACGTACGAGGGCGACCAGCTGGGCCAGGGCAAGGAGAACGCCCGCAACTTCCTGAAGGACAACCCCGACCTCGCCAACGAGATCGAGAAGAAGATCAAGGAGAAGCTGGGCGTCGGCGTGCGGCCCGAGGAGCCCTCGGCCGAGCCGGGCGCGGACGCGGCGAGCGGCGCGGACGCGGCGGGCGACGACGCCAAGTCCGTCCCGGCGCCGGCCAAGGCCGGCAAGGTGACCAAGGCCACCACGGCCAAGAGCTGACCCGGTGACCGGCCGCACCGAATGGCCGGACGACAGCCCCGACTCGTCGAGGGCCGAGAAGGAGCTGTCGTCCCAGGATCCGGCTGAGCGGGCGCGGGCGATCTGCCTGCGCCTGCTCACCGGAACCCCCCGCACGCGCAAGCAGCTGGCCGACGCCCTGCGCAAGCGGGAGATCCCCGACGAGATCGCCGACGAGGTGCTCTCCCGCTTCGAGGACGTCGGACTCATCGACGACGCCGCCTTCGCCGGGGCCTGGGTCGAGTCCCGGCACCACGGCCGGGGCCTCGCCCGCCGCGCGCTCGCCCGGGAGCTGCGCACCAAGGGCGTCGACCCCACCCTGATCCAGGAGGCGGTCGAGCAGCTCGACTCAGACCAGGAGGAGACCCGCGCCCGTGAGCTGGTCGACCGCAAGCTCCGGGCCACCCGAGGCCTGGAGCGCGACCGCCGCCTCCGCCGCCTCGCCGGCATGCTCGCCCGCAAGGGCTATCCGGAGGGCATGGCCCTACGGGTGGTCCGCCAGGCTCTGGAGGCGGAGGGCGAGGACACGGACGGGCTGGACGAGCCCTTCTAGCTCAGCGGCCATGTGCGGTGGCCGCTGAGCCGGCTGCTCATCCGTCACCGGCTCATCCGTCACCGGCTCATCCGTCACCGGCTCATCCGTTACTGGCTCAGCCGGTGACGGAGAAGACCACCCTGACGCCGGTGGTGCTGTTGATGCGTTCGTTGAGGCCCCAGATTCGCTTGGAGACCGGGGCGTAGCCGAGGTTCTGGGTGTAGATCGGGGACGTGGTGTAGACGTGCGGGGCGTCGTTGGGCAGGGCCCGGTGGATGCACGAGTAGTCGGCGTTCGGGTCGCCCGAGCCGCCGCCCACGCCCGACGGGCAGGTGCCGCTCATGTACCAGTAGGTGCCGTTGGTGGTGGCGCCCCCCATGTCCCACACGGGTGAGACGAAGCCGCGCGTGGCGTGGCTGACGCCGTGGCCGGACGGGTCGCTGGTGGTGGGAAGGGCGGTGAGGTAGTTGAGCGGCCAGCGGATGACGCGCCCACCGGACCCGCCCTTGACGTACTCGGAGGAGACCAGGCCGTCCTGGCCCGTGCGGTCGAGGCTGAGGGAGTTCAGACAGGGCGTCGTCCCACTGGTGACGACACAGGCCTGGTTGTCGGCGCCGGTGGTCCGGTACTTGCCGATCATGGGCAGGGCGTAGCTGCTCCAGCGTGCCGAGGACACGCCTCCGGTGATGCCGACGGCCTCCTGGCTCGAGTTGACCTTCCAGATGTGCTGGAGGTCGTAGACCTGGAGCCAGCGCCCGTTGGCCACGAACACCTTGTTGCCGTACCAGACGACACCGTCGGCATGCGTTCCCTGGACCGCCTTGAAGTTGCCGTCTCCGCCCGCGACGGATCCGGTCGGCTCGACCAGCAGCAGATGGTTGTAGCTGATCTTCCCGTTGTCGGCGTTGACCAGACTCACCCGGGCGAACTCGTTCGGGACGGCCTCGGCGGTGCCCATCTTCCGGCTGAAGTGCCAGGAGGCGAGGAAGGCGGTGTGTCCGTCCACCAGCCCGTCGGGCTGCGCGTCGTACGAGCCGGTGAGGCCCTGCGGGGTCCAGCCGCCCGCCTCGGTGTACGAGTTGGACGTGTCGTCACCCTTGTCCCAGCAGAAACCGCTGGGGGAAAGGCTCGACGACAGGCCCGTGCCGTGGCACAGGCCGGAAGTGCCGGTCCGGCCACCGGAGGTGAGCACCGCGGTCGAGTTCAGCCGGGTGATCGCGCCACCCGCCTCCACGGCGTTGATCGCCTCGCCGTAGACATCGAAGGAGTTCTTCGACTGCCCGTCGAAGGATGACACCGGGTCAAGGGTGAACTGCCCGACCGTCGCCGGATCCAACTCCGAGAACGCCATCGCGGCGTGCGCGGGTCCGGCCGCCACCGTGGATCCCGCGGTGATGGCGAGGCCCGCCACGAGCGTGGTGACGATATGCTTCCATGATCGTTTCATGCGGCGAACCCTAACAACGGGTCCGCGCGGCTCCGACCGGTGGACGAAGGCCCTTTGTCGGGCTGTCGGGCTGTGGGGCTGTGGGATCAGGCGGGACGGCCGGCCTCCATGGCGGGGTCGCCCAGGACCGGCTCCTCCTCGGAGGGCGCGCTGCCGCCCCGTACCGCGTCGGCCGCCGCGTGCAGCTCCTCCGGGCGCACCCCGGCGAAAGCGGCGGCCAGGTGGCCGTCCGGGCGGACCAGGAGGACCGCGTGGGCGGGGGCGCCGGGGTAGGACTCGGTGACCAGGAGCTCGGCCGGGGCCGGGAGGGTGTCCACGGCCTCGGCGAGCCGGGGCATCACGCCCGCGCTCACCCAGTGCCGCCGGTCCCACACCCCGGTGCCCGGGGCGACCAGGAGCACCAGGAGCCGGCCCTGCCCGAGGCGGTCGCGGAGCCGTACCGTCGTGCCGTCGGGCGCGGTCACCCGGACGTCCTCGACCGGACCGCCGTCCGGGGTGCCCACCGGGATCCGGCCCTCGGCCGGTTCGGGCGCAAGCGGCGAGTGCGGATAGGCGGGCAGCGCGCCCAGCGGGCCGCGGCCCAGATGCCCGTCGGTGAGCAGGACGTCGTGGCTCCGGCCGCCGCCGGGCAGGATCGTGCGCAGCCCCCCGCCGCCGCGCAGCACCGGAAGGGCCTGGTCGGCCGCGCGCAGCAGCCCGGCGACGGCGGCCCGGCGCTCGCTCTGGTAGCTGTCGAGCAGCACCGGCGAGACGTCCCGGTGGTGCCAGCTGTACGCGAGCTTCCAGGCCAGGTTGTCGACGTCCCGCAGCCCCTCGTCGAGGCCCTGGGTGCCGACCGCACCGAGCAGGTGCGCCGCGTCGCCGGCGAGCAGCACCCGGTCCACCCGCCAGCGCCGGGCGAGCCGGTGGTGCACGGTGTAGACGCCGGTGTCGATCAGGTCGTACGGCGGGGTGACGCCCTCGCACCAGCCGGCCAGGGTGTCCCGGATGCGGGTGACGAGCGCGTCGGGGGTGACCAGTTCGCCGCGCGGCGGCAGCAGCCAGTCGATCCGCCACAGCCCGTCGGGCAGCGGCCGGGCGCTGATCTCGTCGCCGGCGCCCCGCCACGGCGGCTGACGGTGCAGCAGGGCCTCGCCGGCCCAGGGGAGTTCGGTGCGCAGCGCGGCGACCGCGTGCCGTTCGACGGCGGTCCGTCCGGGAAAGCGGATGCCGAGCAGCTTGCGCACGGTGGAACGGGCGCCGTCGCAGCCGACCAGATGGCTGCCGCGCCACCAGGTGCCGTCCGGGCCGCGGGTGTGGGCGCTGACGCCGTGCGCGTCCTGCTCGATCGTGTCGACCCGGGACTCGGCGACCAGGGTGATCAGGTCCTGGCGGGCGATGGCGTCGCGCAGCCCGCGGGCCAGGGCGTGCTGGGTGACGTGCAGCGGGGCGGCGGGTCCCGCGGGCTCCCCGGCCAGGTCCTCCGTATCGCCGTCGCCGGCGCCCGCGCCCAGGCCCAGGTCGAGCCGGACGTGCCGGGTCTGCTGACGGCGGCGCATCGAGCGCCAGCCGACCCAGCGCACCCCTTCGTCACGCAGGGTGGCGCAGCCGAGGCGTTCGAGGAGGGCGGCCATGTCGGCGCGGAGCACCACGGTGCGGGCGGGCCGCGGCTCCTCCTTGCCGGCGCTCTCGTCGAGGACGACGCTGGGCACGTCCTGGGCGGCCAGGGCGAGGGAGAGCGCGAGGCCGACGGGCCCCGCGCCCACGATGATCACCGGGTCCACGGCGCGGCTCCTGAAGGCTTGCGAGGCCGTACGGTCATGCGGGTTGCACAGCAGAGTGTGGCGCTGGCCCGGAGCTTGATCACAGAACGTATGCAACCCACTGGGGGTGCCCGCGTCAAGTGAGCGGGGGCAGCGGCGTCGCCACTGCCCCCGGATGATGTCACACGCCGTCAGTTCTTCGTGACGCCAGGGCCGTCGGCGGGTCCCGCGGCCGGTCCCGTGCCCGGACCGGCCGCCGCCGCGTCGGCGGCGTCCACGGCCTCCGCGGAGGCCTGCGCGGGCAGGACGGCGGTCACGACCGGGTCGGCGACCTTGATGCCGGTCTTCGCCCGGCGGCCGCGCCGCTCGATCCAGGTGGCGAGCGCGGAGAGGGCCAGGCACAGCGCGATGTAGATGGCGCCGAAGACCACGATCACGGACACGTACGGGTACTGGCCGTTGACCAGCGTGTTGGAGGCGATCAGCCGGGCCGAGTAGAGCAGCTCGGGGTAGAGGATCACGAAGCCGAGCGAGGTGTCCTTGAGGGTCACCACCAGCTGGCTGATGATCGTCGGCAGCATCGACCGGACCGCCTGCGGCAGCAGGACGCTGGTCATCACCTGGGTCTTGGTCATGCCGAGCGCGTAGGCCGCCTCGCGCTGGCCGCGCGGCACCGCGTTGACGCCGGCGCGCAGCACCTCGGCCTGCACACAGCCGTTGTAGACCGACAGGCCGAGGGCGAGCGCCCACATCGAGTAGTCGGTGAGGAAGGCGACCCAGACCGCGAAGATCGTGATGAGCAGCGGGATGGAGCGGAAGACCTCGATGAAGGTGGTGGCCGCCCAGCGGACCGGGTTGTGGTCGGAGAGCCGGGCGACGGCGAGCAGCACGCCGAGGACGAGGGAGCCGACGGCCGCCAGGCCGAAGGCCTTGAGGGTGGAGAGCAGGGCGTCGGCGATGTTCTGCCGGATGCCCGCGTAGTTGAAGATGTCCCACATCTCGGGGGCGAGATGCCCCTTGTCGCTCAGCCGCATCACACTGACGGCGAGCAGGGCGAGGATCGCGAGGCTGCCGACGACCGCGTAGATCCGGTTGCGGACCTTGGCCTTGGGGCCGGGCGCGTCGAAGAGAACGCTGGCGCTCATCGGGCGACCTCCATGTTGCGCTCGAAGAGTCGGAAGAGGCCGCTGATGGCGAAGGTGATGACGAGGTAGGCGGCGGCCACCCAGAGGAAGATCGGGATGATCGCGTAGCCCTGCTCGCTCATCAGCGTCTGCCAGCCGAAGAGTTCGGTGACGCTGAAGGCGCCGGCGATGGCCGAGTTCTTGGTCAGCGCGATGAAGATCGAGCTCAGCGGCGGCAGCACGGTGCGGGTGGCCTGCGGCAGCACGATCATGCGCAGCGTCTGCGAGAAGGTCAGACCGAGCGAGCGGGCGGCCTCGGCCTGGCCCAGCGGCACGGTGCTGATGCCGGAGCGGACGGCCTCGCACACGAAGGAGGAGGTGTAGAAGCCCAGCGCAAGCGAGGCGAGCACGAAGGGGCTCATGCCCGGGAAGAGGATCTCCGGGACGACGAAGAAGAAGACCAGGAAGAGCAGCGTCAGCGGGGTGTTGCGCAGCAGCGTCACCCACGCGGTGCCGAAGGCGCGCAGCGGGGGGACGGGGGAGACCCGGAAGCCGGCCACGACGATGCCGAGGACCAGCGCGATCACCGAGCTGACGGCGGTGATCTCCACGGTTCCTATGAATCCGTTGCGGAACTCCGCGAAATGGTCGAGCAGTACGTTCATGAGGACTCCGCGTCGGCAGTCGGCGGCGGGCTTGCGTGCGGCAGGTGTACGGCAAGGCGTACGTCAGGGCACAGGCGTACGGGCAGGGGGAGGCGGGGCGCCCCGCAGCCCCGAGGGGAGGGGGACGGGACTACGGGGCGCTCACGCCGGATCAGTAGCGGACGAGCGCCGGCGGCTCGGTGTAGGCCGAGCCGGAGAGGCCGAGGGTGGCCTCGTAGATCTTCTTGTAGGTGCCGTCCTTCTCGTGCGTCTCCAGGATGTCGCTCACCTTGTCGCGCAGGACCTTGTCGTCCTTGTTCATGCCGATGCCGTACGGCTCCTTGGTGAACGGCTTGCCGACGACCTTGAGCTTGCCGGCGTTGGCGGCCGCGTAACCCTTGAGGATCGAGTCGTCGGTGGTGACCGCGTCGACCTGCTTGGTGAGCAGCTGCTGCACGCAGTCGGAGTACTTGCCGAGCTCGACGGTCTCCGCGCCGTACTGCGGCTTCTTGATCTCCTGGAGCGGGGTCGAGCCGGTGATCGAGCAGACCTTCTTGCCCTTCAGGCTCTCCGGGCCGGTGATCGCGGTCTCGTCCTTGCGGACCAGGAGGTCGGCGCCGGCCTGGTAGTACGGACCCGCGAAGCCGACCTGCGCCTTGCGCTTGTCGTTGATCGTGTAGGTGCCGACGTAGTAGTCGACCTGGCCGGTGGAGATGGCGGTCTCGCGGAGCTTGGAGTCGACCGTCTTCCACTCGATCTGGTCCTCGGAGAAGCCCAGGTCGGCGGCGATCATCTTGGCGATCTCGATGTCGAAGCCGGAGCGCTTCTTCGTCGCCTGGTCCTCGAAGCCGAGGTACGGCTGGTCGGCCTTGGAGCCGATGATCAGCTTGCCGCGCTCCTTGGCCTTCTTGAAGGTCGCCGAGTCCAGGGTCACGCCGCTCGCCACGGTGTACGTGGGGAGCTTGGGGGCGCTGACGTCGCCGGGCTTGGTGGCGGGCTTGTCGCCGGCCGAGCCCTCCTTGCCGCCACAGGCGGTCGCGGTCAGGGCGAGCACGGCGACGGCCACGGCCGCGGTCTTGCGGAGCTTCATCGTGAACATCCCTCAGGTCGTGGTTGGTTGATCGTCAGTGTGCAGCAAGTCGCTCGCTGTCACTCAGGAGTTCCGGCGTCGAGGAGGCCCGGGCGTCGCGCCTCGGTGGTCCTCAGAGGTCCTCGGTGGCCCTCGGCGGTCCTCAGTGGTGCAGGATCTTCGAGAGGAAGTCCTTGGCGCGGTCGCTGCGCGGGTTGCTGAAGAACTCGTCGGGGGCGGCCTGTTCCACGATGCGGCCGTCGGCCATGAAGACGACTCGGTTGGCGGCGGAGCGGGCGAAGCCCATCTCGTGGGTGACGACCACCATCGTCATGCCCTCCTGGGCCAGCTGCTGCATGACCTCCAGGACCTCGTTGATCATCTCCGGGTCGAGCGCCGAGGTCGGCTCGTCGAACAGGATGACCTTGGGGTCCATGGCGAGCGCGCGGGCGATCGCGACGCGCTGCTGCTGGCCGCCGGAGAGCTGCGCCGGGTACTTGTCGGCCTGGGTGCCGACACCGACCCGGTCGAGCAGCGCGCGGGCCTTGGCCTCCGCCGCCTTCTTCTCCGTCCGGCGGACCTTGACCTGCCCCAGCATCACGTTCTCGAGCACCGTCTTGTGCGCGAAGAGGTTGAAGGACTGGAAGACCATGCCGACGTCGGACCGCAGCCGCGCCAGCTCCCTGCCCTCCTGGGGCAGCGGCCGGCCGTCGATGGTGATGCTGCCGGAGTCGATCGTCTCCAGCCGGTTGATCGTGCGGCACAGCGTGGACTTGCCGGACCCGGACGGCCCGATCACCACGACGACCTCGCCCCGGTGGATCGTCAGGTCGATGTCCTGCAGCACGTGCAGCGCGCCGAAGTGCTTGTTCACGTCGGACAGCACGACCAGCTCGTCCGTGGCCGGTACGGCGCCCTCGGGACCCGAACCCGAACCCTTGGTCACTGACACTCCGCTCATCGGCTTCTCGCTCCGTCCTGCTCGGTTGGAGAGGACACTAGAGACCGGGCGTACGGAGCGTCACCACATCTGAGCGAAGTTTGAGCATAACGATACGGTCGCATCCGGACACTCTGCGTGAACGGGATGGCCCTGCTGTTCACGCCCTGGTACACAGATAGTCATCACCCGCCGCACCCACCCCACGAGCCCGCGCGCGATCACGAAGGAGGGCCCCATGAGACTGCTGCTCGTCGAGGACGACGACCACGTCGCCGCCGCGCTCTCCGCGATCCTCGCCCGCCACGGCTTCACCGTCACCCACGCCCGCAACGGCGAGGAGGCACTGCAGGCCGTGCTGCCCGCCGCGCACGGCGAGCGCCCCTCGTACGGGGTGATCCTGCTCGACCTCGGCCTGCCCGACCAGGACGGCTACCAGGTCTGCGGGCGCATCCGGAAGCTCACCAGCACCCCGGTGATCATGGTCACCGCCCGGGCCGACGTGCGCTCCCGGATCCACGGGCTCAACCTCGGCGCCGACGACTACGTGGTCAAGCCCTACGACACCGGCGAACTCCTGGCCCGGATCCACGCCGTCAGCCGGCGCAGCTCCGGCGGCGACGAGGGCGGCGGCACCGGCGAGGACAGCACCCTGCGGCTCGGCACCGTCACCATCGAGCTCCCCACCCGCCGGGTCAGCGTCGACGACGAGGTCGTCCCGCTCACCCGCAAGGAGTTCGACCTGCTCGCCCTCCTCGCCCAGCGGCCCGGTGTGGTCTTCCGACGCGAGCAGATCATCAGCGAGGTCTGGCAGACCAACTGGGAGGGCACCGGCCGGACCCTGGAGGTCCATGTCGCCTCCCTGCGCTCGAAGTTGCGCATGCCCGCCCTGATCGAGACCGTGCGGGGCGTCGGCTACCGCCTCGTCACACCCGCCGCTTGAGCCCCGGCCGTCCCACCCGTGCGCACCCGACTCCTCCCGCTCCTCATCGTGCTGATGGCCGGCGTCCTGCTGGCCCTCGGCTTCCCGCTGGCCGCCAGCACCGCCGCCTCCGAGCAGCAGCGGGTGGTCGTCGACCGGCTCGACGACGAGGCCCGGTTCGCCGCGCTCGCCCAGTTCGTCGACAACGAGAGCCGCTTCGCGCCCGACGAGCGGCGCGCCATGCTGAGCGGCGAACTCGCCAGCTACCACGAGGTGTACGACATCCGGGCCGGCATCTTCTACCGCGACAACCGGTCGATGGCCGTCGCGCCCGAGGACTGGGTCGTGCCGTACGACGGCGAGGCCAGGCGCGCCTTCAACGAGGCGCTGCTCGGCCGCCGCAGCCACGACCCCTCCCAGGTCTGGCCCTGGCAGGGCGACGCACGCCTGATCGTCGCCTCCCCGGTCGTCCGGGACGGGGACGTCGTCGCCGTGGTCGTCACCGACTCGCCCACAGGGGACCTGCGGTCCCGGATCCTGCACGGCTGGCTGCTGATCTTCGCCGGCGAGGCCGCCGCCATGCTGCTCGCCGTCGGCGCCGCCTTCCGGCTCACCGGCTGGGTGCTCCGGCCGGTCCGGGTCCTCGACGCCGTCACCCACGACATCGCCACCGGCCGGATGAACTCCCGGGTCGCCGCCACCGGCGGACCGCCCGAACTGCGCCGCCTGGCCCACTCGTTCAACGAGATGGCCGACCACGTCGAGGACGTCCTCGACCAGCAGCGGGCCTTCGTCGCCGACGCCTCCCACCAGCTGCGCAACCCGCTCGCCGCGCTGCTCCTGCGGATCGAGCTGCTCGCCCTGGAGCTGCCCGAGGGCAACGAGGAGATCGCCTCCGTGCGCACCGAGGGCAAGCGGCTCGCCCAGGTCCTCGACGACCTGCTCGACCTCGCGCTCGCCGAGCACACCGCCGCCGATCTGCGGCTCACCGACATCGGCGCGCTGACCGACGTGCGGATCGCGTCCTGGCGGCCGGTCGCCGACGAGAAGGGCGTCACGCTGAGCGCCGAGACCTGTGCCGTCACCGCCTGGGCCGACCCGGTGGCGCTGTCCAGCGCGCTCGACGCGGTGATCGACAACGCCCTGAAGTTCACCCCGGCCGGCGAGGACGTCACGATCGCGGTCCGGCTCGCCCCGGAGCGCGCCGCCGTCGAGATCGAGGTCGCCGACCGCGGCCCCGGACTCACCGACGAGGAGCTGGAGCGCGTCGGCGACCGCTTCTGGCGCTCCGGCCGGCACCAGAACGTCAAGGGCTCGGGCCTCGGCCTGTCCATCTCGCGCGTGCTGCTCGCGGCGGGCGGCGGCACGATCGCGTACGCCCGGAACACGCCGCACGGACTGCGGGTCACGGTGGGCGTGCCGCGCGAGGACCCGAGGACGGGCCAGGACCCGAGGACGGGCCAGGACACCCGCTAGCGGTTCCGGAGGGGCTACGGCTTCACGGAGCGGTAGTAGCGGCGGGCGCCCTCGTGCAGCGGCAGCGGCTCCGTGTAGATCGCCGTCCGCAGGTCCACCAGCTGCGCCGGGTGCACCTGGTTGCCGATGCCGTCGCGGCTGGCGATCACCGTACGGGTGAAGCCCTCGACCAGGTCGGGGTCGGCGTCCTCGGTGGTGACCAGGATGTTCGCCACCGCCACCGTGTCCACCGGGTTGCCGCTCTGGGCCAGGCTGTAGGCGTCGCCCGGGATGGTCGCCGAGCGGTAGAAACGGGTGGAGCCGCCCACGTCGTGCAGGCTGTCCACCAGGGCGGCGTCCAGCGGCACCAGGCGGACCGGGAGCCGCTCGGACAGCGCCTGGACGCCTGCGGTGGGCAGTCCGCCGGACCAGAAGAAGGCGTCCAGCTTCCGCTCCTCCATCAGCTTGGGCATGGTGTCGATGCCGGCCGAGACCGGGACGACGTCGACGTCCGGGGTCACCCCGGCCGCCGCGAGCACCCGGTCGGCGATCAGCCGCACGCCCGAGCCCGGCTGCCCGACGCCGACCCGGAGGCCGCGCAGATCGGACACGGTCTCCACCGGCGAGCCCTTGGGGACGATCACCTGGACGTAGTCGTCGTAGAGCCGGGCGCAGCCGCGCAGCTTCTCGAAGCCGGGCTTGCGGTCCCGCAGGTACTGGCCCACGGCGTCCGCCGTCGCCACCGTGAAATCGGCGTCGCCGGAGGCGAGCCGGGCGAGGTTCTGCTGGGAGCCCTCGCTGTCCTTCAGCGTTATCGAGACATCCGGCAGATCGCGGCCGAGGGCCTGCCGCAGCAGCTCCCCGTAGCGCTGGTACACGCCCGTGGGCACCCCGGTGCTGAAGGTCACATGCCCGCTCGGCGTCTTCGCGCCGAACGGAACCAGCCACCAGACGAGCAGCCCGGCGAGGACCAGCAACGCCGCCGAGACCTGGAGCAGGCGACGGCGGGCGGTACGGGACGGTGCGGCGGGCATGCCGCGATCCTGCCAGCTCGCTCCCCGTCCTGGCCAGGACGGACGTCACGTTCCCGGCCGGGAAGGGGATGCCGGGGGGTGCCGGGAGTGCCCGCGGGCAGGGCTACTCCCTAGTAGGCGAAGCCGGACCTTGCTCCAGCGCACGGGGCCGATGGCGGAGGCGGAGAAGCAGCGGTGCGCCGCCGAGCGGCCCATGACCACCACCCCGGTCGGCGCCGCCTCCGCCGCCCACTCCTCCGACAAGGGCCTGCTGAAGACCGCCCCCGCCTGCCGCCGATTCGGTACGGGCGCTCCGCACCGCCCCGCTCAACTGGCCGACCCGGCGGGCGGGTTCAGGTCCGCCGCCTGCTCGCGCAGCCAGCCGAGCAGCGCGGCGAGCCGGGGATCGCGCTCCGGCGGGCGCGGGGTGAGCAGCCCGTAGCCCGTCCCGTCCGCGACGAACCCGTACGGGGCCGCCAACTGGCCCCGTACGAGGTCGTCGCGGACGAGTGCGTACGGGCCGACGGCGACGCCGACGCCCGCCACGGCGGCCTGGAGCGCGAGGTAGAAGTGCTCGAAGGTCTGCTCGCCGTGGACTGCGGGTGTCTCGCCGGTCAGGCGGTGCCAGTCGGCCCAGGCGGCCGGCCGGGTGCCGGTGTGCAGCAGGGTGACGGGCTCGCCCGCCCGGAGCCGTTCCACCAGGTCCGGGCGGCACACCGGGCCGATCCACTCCTCGAACAGCGGCACCCTGCTCACCCCCTCCGGGACCGGGAAGTCGTCTCGGCGCACGGCCGCGTCGACCGGCTCCCGGGCGAAGTCCACCGGCCCGCCGCCCGCCGACAGATGGACGGTCAGACCGGGATGGCGCGCCGTGAGGTCCGGCAGGCGCGGGATGAGCCAGCGCATGAGCAGGGTCGGTTCGCAGGACAGGGCGAGCGGCCCGCCGCCGCGCTCCCGGCCGCCCGAGATCTCCCGGGCGGCCTCCTCCACCAGATCGAGCGCGTCCCGTACGGCCGCGGCGAGCCGGCGGGCCTGCGGGGTGGGCCGCAGTGCGCGCGGGCCGCGCTCGAACAGCTCGGTCCCGAGCGCCCGCTCCAGGTTCCGCACCTGCCGGCTGACCGCGCCGTGCGTGACATGGAGCTCCCGCGCGGCCCGGGTCATGCTCGCGTGGCGGACGGTGGCCTCGAAGGGCAGCAGGGTGGTCAGCGGGGGCAGATCCGGCCGGGTCATGCGTGAAATCTAGTCACAGGGTGTGTGAGAAGGAATCGCTTGTCCTGCGACCTCGTGCGGCGTGATGGTTGATCCCGTCACAGTCGCCGTCCTACGGCGGGTGTCGGCGGTGGGCGCCCGCTGCCTGCAACCTGCCCGTCTGCCGCCTGCCGACTGCAATCCGCCCGCCTGCCCGCCTGCCCTGCCGCCTGCCGCCTGTCGTCGTACGGCGCTGCTGACCGCCGTCCGCTCCCGCACCCACCCGAGGGGCCCACCCAGCGATGCCGCCTTCCACCGTCGTCGTCCTCGCCGACGACCTCACCAGCGCCGCCGACGGCGCCGCCCCCTTCCGCCGGGCCGGCCACCGCGCCCTGGTCCTCTTCCAACCGCCCGCCCGCCTCGGAGACGGCGTCACGGCCGTCGACCTCGGCACCCGGCTCGCCGCCCGCCCCGACGAGGCCGCGGCCCGGATGCGGCGCGCGGCCGGGGCGTACGCCGGCGCGGACCTGCTGATCAAGACGGTCGACTCGACCCTGCGCGGCCACGTCGCCGCCGAACTGCGCGGCGCGCTCGCCGGTTCGGGCCGCCGCGCCGCGATCCTCGCCCCCGCCTTCCCCACCGAGGGGCGCACGACGGTGGCGGGCGTGCAGTACGTGGACGGCGTACGGGTCGACGAGAGCGCCTTCGCCCGCGACCCCGCGCACCCGGTCCGCACGGCCGACCTCGCCCGGCTCCTCCCGGAGGCCGTACTCCTCGAACCCGGCGCGCTCGCCGAACTGCCCCGACTGGTCGCGAAGGGCGGCGTGTTCGTCTGCTCGGCTCGCACCGACGCCGACCTCGACGCGGTCGTGGCCGCCGTGCCGCGCCCCGAGGAGGTGCTGTGGGTCGGCTCCCCGGGCCTCGCCGACGCCCTGGCCCGCCACCACCCCCGTACCCCCGCCGCACCCCGCCCCGAACTCCCGCCCGTCCACCGCCCCCTGGCCGTCGTCGGCAGCGCCAACCCCGCCAGCCGCCGCCAACTCGCCGCCCTGCGCGCCGTGGCCGGCGCCGCCGTCCACACCCCCGAGGAACGCGGCCCCGAGCCGGGTGTACTGCTGCACGCGCTCGTCGAGGAGGCGCGGCGCACGGTCGCCGAGGCCCGGGCCGACGGCCTCGTCCTCACCGGCGGCGAGACCGCCGCGGCCGTCCTCGGCGCGCTCGGCGCCACCGGCATCGAGCTGTACGACGAACCGGAACCGGGCATCGCCCGCGGCACGCTGTACGGCGTGCGGCCGCCGGGGGGTGCGGACGGCTGGGTGGACTGGGCGGACCCGGGAGAACGTCGAGCCGGCGGCTGGTCGGCGGGTGAGCCGGACGGTGGGGCCCCTGGACCTTCCCCACACCCCGGCCCCTCCGGCCTCCCCGTCCTCGTCAAGGCCGGCGGCTTCGGCGACGACGGCACCCTGGTGCGCCTCACCGCGCTCCTCGCGGGAGGGACCCGATGACCGGACCCGGCACCGGCACCCGCCCCATCGCCGTCACCATGGGCGACCCGCACGGCATCGGCCCCGAGATCACCGTGAGGGCCTGCGCCGACCCCCGGCTGCCCGCCCCCGTCCTGGTCATCGGCGACCCCGGCGTCCTCACGCGCGCGTGCCGCGTCACCGGGGTGGACCTCCGGGTCCGTCCCGTACGGGACGCGGCCGGGGCCGGGGCCGGCCGTACGCCCGGCGTCCTGGACGTGCTGCCCACCGGGCCGGAGCTGCCCGAGGAGCTCGCGCTCGGGACGGTCGCGGCGACCGCGGGCGCGGCCTCCTACGCGTACGTACAGAAGGGCATCGCCCTCGCTCTCGACGGCCAGGTGCGTGCCCTGACCACCGCGCCGATCAACAAGGAGGCCCTGCGCCTCGCGGGCATCCCGCACCCGGGTCACACCGAGATCCTGGCCGAGCTCACCGGCACCCGGCGCTACGCGATGATGATGGCCAACGACGAGCTGCGGGTCGTCCTGGTCACCGTCCACCAGGCCCTGCGTGAGGCGATCGACGCGCTCACCGTCGAGCGGGAGCTGGACATCATCCGGCTCGCCCATCAGGCACTCGCCCACCGGATCCCCGGCGGCCGGCCCCGGATCGCCGTCGCCGGACTCAACCCGCACGCGGGCGAGAACGGTCTCTTCGGCCGCGAGGACCTCGACGTCATCGCCCCGGCCGTGCGCGCCGCCCGTGCGGAGGGCATCGACGCGAGCGGTCCGTGGCCCGCCGACACCGTCTTCCTGCGCGCCCGGAAGGGGGAGTTCGACGCGGTCGTCGCCCAGTACCACGACCAGGGGCTGATCCCGGTGAAGTACCTGGGCTTGGAGCACGGCGTCAACATCACCCTCGGCCTGCCGTTCGTGCGCACCAGCGTCGACCACGGCACCGCCTTCGACCTCGCGGGCACCGGCACCGCCGACCACACCAGCCTGCTCACCGCCCTGCGCCACGCCGCCGGACTCACTCCCGAGAAATAGGCCCCCTGCCCATGGACTTCGTCTTCATGCTCACCCGGGACGACCGGACCGTCACCGACTGCCTGCACGTCCTCGACTCCGTCCGTGACCTCGGCGTCACCCACATCGGCTTCAAGGACGTCGGCGTGGACCCCGCGACCCTGCACCGCCTCCACGAGCAGATCCGGGAGCTCGGCGCCGCCAGCTATCTGGAGGTCGTGTCGACCACCCGCGAGCAGGCCCTCGACTCGGTCCGGGCCGCCGTCGACCTCGGCGTGGACTGGCTGATGGGCGGCACCTGGGTCGAGGAGACCCTCGACCTGCTCGCCGGCACCCCGGTCCGTTACCTCCCGTTCGTCGGCGAACCGATCGGCCACCCCACCCGCCTGGCCGGCGATCCGGCCCGGATCGCCGCCGACTGCCGCCGCGCCGAGGCGGCGGGCTGCGCGGGCGTCGACCTGCTCGCCCACCGCGCCACCGAGGCCGACCCGCTCGACCTGGTACGGGCCGCCCGCGCGGCGACCACCGGCCGGCTCGTCGTCGCGGGCTCGGTGACCACCGACGCGCAGATCCACGCCCTCGCCGAGGCCGGCGCCGACGCCTTCACGGTCGGTTCGGCGGCCTTCGCGGGCACCGTCCGGCCCGCCGCCGGCGGCCTCGCCGCGCAGCTCACGGCGGTGCTCGCGGCCGCGGGCCGGCCGGGCCGGCACGGGGCCCGCCCGGGGCCGTGGGGCGAGCGGGCGGGGCAGCTCCGCGCCCCCCTTACCCTTGAGGGATGACCAGCAGCAGCGACCGGACCGGAGCAGTGGACGAAGTGGGCGTTTCGCGAACCTACGAAGTGCGCACCTACGGGTGCCAGATGAACGTCCACGACTCCGAGCGGCTCTCCGGCCTCCTTGAGGACGCTGGTTACGTCCGCGCCCCCGAGGGCTCCAACGGCGACGCCGACGTCGTGGTCTTCAACACCTGCGCGGTCCGCGAGAACGCCGACAACAAGCTGTACGGCAACCTCGGCCACCTCGCGCCGATGAAGGCCGCCCGGCCCGGCATGCAGATCGCCGTCGGCGGCTGTCTGGCGCAGAAGGACCGCGACACCATCGTCAAGCGGGCCCCCTGGGTCGACGTGGTCTTCGGCACCCACAACATCGGCAAGCTGCCGGTGCTCCTGGAGCGCGCCCGGATCCAGGAGGAGGCGCAGGTCGAGATCGCGGAGTCCCTGGAGGCCTTCCCGTCGACGCTGCCGACCCGCCGCGAGTCCGCGTACGCCGCCTGGGTCTCGATCTCCGTCGGCTGCAACAACACCTGCACCTTCTGCATCGTCCCGGCGCTGCGCGGCAAGGAGGAGGACCGCCGGCCCGGCGACATCCTCGCCGAGATCGAGGCGCTGGTCGGCGAGGGCGTCTCCGAGATCACCCTGCTCGGCCAGAACGTCAACGCGTACGGCTCCGACCTCGGCGACCGCGAGGCCTTCAGCAAGCTGCTGCGGGCCTGCGGCGAGATCGAGGGCCTGGAGCGGGTCCGCTTCACCTCCCCGCACCCGCGCGACTTCACGGACGACGTGATCGCGGCGATGGCCGAGACCCCGAACGTGATGCCGCAGCTGCACATGCCGCTGCAGTCCGGCTCGGACACGGTCCTGAAGGCGATGCGCCGCTCGTACCGGCAGGAGCGCTTCCTCGGGATCATCGAGAAGGTGCGCGCCGCCATTCCGCACGCCGCCATCTCCACCGACATCATCGTGGGCTTCCCCGGCGAGACCGAGGAGGACTTCGAGCAGACCATGCACGTGGTCCGCGAGGCCCGCTTCGCGAACGCCTTCACCTTCCAGTACTCCAAGCGCCCCGGCACCCCGGCGGCCACCATGGAGGGCCAGATCCCCAAGGAGGTCGTGCAGGCGCGCTACGAGCGTCTCGTCGCCCTCCAGGAGGAGATCTCCTGGGAGGAGAACAAGAAGCAGGTCGGCCGCACCCTGGACGTCATGGTCGCCGAGGGCGAGGGCCGCAAGGACGGCGAGACCCACCGCCTCTCCGGCCGGGCCCCCGACAACCGGCTCGTCCACTTCACCAAGCCCGACGAGGACGTGCGCCCCGGCGACGTGGTGACCGTCGAGATCACCTACGCCGCCCCCCACCACCTCCTCGCCGAGGGCCCGACCACCGCCGTCCGCCGCACCCGCGCGGGCGACGCCTGGGAGAAGCGCACGGCCGCCGAGGCGGCGAAGCCGGCGGGCGTCCTGCTCGGCCTCCCGACGATCGGAGCCCCGGCGCCCCTGCCGCCGGCGACGAACGGCTGCTCGGTCGCGCACTGACGGCCCAGCCGGTCGAAGCCGCCCCGCCGGGCGGCTTGCACGTCGGGCCAGGCCCTCCGGCCCGGCCCGCCGGAGGTGGCCGCCACCCGGGCCGCCCGCCAAGTCGCCGGCCCGCGCCGCACGCGCCCCGCGCAGTAGGCTGCGGATCATGCTTGTCGCCGCCGCCGTGTGTCCCTGTCCACCGCTCCTCGTGCCCGCCGTCGCGGCGGGGGCCGCGTCCGAGCTCGATGAGGCTCGTACGGCCTGTTCCGACGCGCTCGGGGTGCTCGCCGCGTCCCGGCCCGACCGGCTTGTGGTGATCGGGCCCGCGGACGAGGGGGCGCGGGGGGCGTTCCCGGCCGGGTCGGCGGGCTCGTTCGCGGGGTTCGGCGTCGACGTGACCGTACGGCTCGGGGCGGGGCCCGGTGGGGATCGGGCGTTGCCGGTGTCCCTGGCGGTGGCCGGGTGGCTCCTGGAGCGCACCGACTGGGCGGACGCGCCCATCGAAGGCCTGGGCGTCGGTGAGCCGCTGGAGGCGGCGCGCTGCGCCGCGACCGGGCGGGAGATCGCCGCGTCGGCGGAGCGGGTCGCGCTGCTCGTCATGGGCGACGGCAGCGCCTGCCGCACCCTGAAGGCCCCCGGCTATCTCGACGAGCGTGCCGAGCCCTTCGACGCGGCCGTCGGCCGGGCGCTGGGCGCGGCGGACCCTGCGGCGCTGCTCGCGCTCGACGCGGAGCTCGCGTACGAGCTGAAGGCGGCCGGCCGGGCGCCCTGGCAGGTGCTGGCGGGCGCCGCGCAGGGCGCGGGACTCGCGGGCCGGCTGCTCTACGAGGACGCCCCCTACGGGGTCGGCTACTTCGTCGCCGCCTGGAGCTAGGCCCGGCGCACACACAACGGCGGACGGCCGCGGAGCGATGCGCTCCGCGGCCGTCCGCCGTGGGGGAGGAACGGGGCGACCGAGGTCAGGCGGCGGGAGGCGGAGGCGGGCCCGACGGGCCCACGTCCTTGTGGGCGAGGCGGTCGATGGCGTGCTTGGCCTTGCCGGTGCCGGACTCGATCTTGTCGCTGTACTTGCCCTTGGTCTTCTCGTCGACCTTCCTGGCGGCCTTCTCCAGGCCGTGCTCCACCTTGCCCCCGTGCTTCTCGGCGAGGCCGGAGACCTGGTCCGAGACCTTGTCCTTGGCAGGGGCTAGCTTTGCCTTCAGTGAATCCAGGAAACCCATGGGGTCACCGTCCCTACGTTCCTCGTGCCCTCTTTCAGGGCCTGCTCCAGGGCCTACTTGCGGGCGCCTTCGCCGGTTGCCCCGCTGTCCGCGGCCTCCTCCGCCGACTGCTGCTTCGGGATCTCCACGGTCCCGTCCTTCACCACCGGGCCGGAGTCGTCCCCGCCCTCGGCGGAAGCCTCGGCAGCGGCTTCGGCGGCGGGCTCCGGCGTTCCGGTCCCGGCCTCGGCCGTCTCCTCGGCCGCTTCGGTCTCCTCCGTGACGGACTCCGTCACGGCCGCAGTCTCCACGGCGTCCTTGCTCTTACGTCGAAACAGTGCGAAAACGCCCATATCTGCTCCCTAGCGTACTCAGGGTCGTCATTCCGGAACAGGCAACGAAGCCGGACGGAGGCCGTCACGTCGCTCATTCGGGGACATCGCCCGAGGTTTGCGAGACTGGGGCGGTGAGAAGTGCAGCTCCCGCCTCGCGGGTCATCGCCGTCGTCGGCCCCACCGCGGCCGGAAAGTCCGATCTGGGCGTCTTCCTCGCCCAGGAGCTGGGCGGCGAGGTCGTCAACGCCGATTCCATGCAGCTCTACCGGGGGATGGACATCGGCACCGCCAAACTGACGGTGGAGGAGCGCGGCGGCGTCCCGCACCACCTCCTCGACATCTGGGACGTGACCGAGGCCGCCAGCGTCGCCGAGTACCAGCGGCTGGCCCGCGCCGAGATCGACCGGCTGCTCGCCGAGGGCAAGGTGCCGGTCCTGGTCGGCGGCTCCGGCCTGTACGTGCGCGGGGCCCTCGACGTGATGGAGTTCCCCGGCACCGACCCCGAGCTCCGGGCCCGCCTGGAGGCCGAGCTGGAGGAGCGCGGCTCCGGCGTGCTGCACGCGCGCCTGGCCGCCGCCGACCCCGAGGCCGCCCGCGCGATCCTGCCCAGCAACGGGCGGCGCATCGTGCGCGCCCTGGAGGTCATCGAGATCACCGGCAAGCCCTTCACGGCCAACCTGCCGGGCCACGACTCCGTCTACGACACCGTGCAGATCGGCGTCGACGTCGCCCGCCCCGAGCTCGACGAGCGGATCGCCACCCGGGTGGACCGCATGTGGGAGGCCGGGCTCGTCGACGAGGTGCGCGCCCTGGAGGCGCGCGGTCTGCGCGAGGGGCGCACCGCGGCCCGCGCGCTCGGCTACCAGCAGGTGCTCGCGGCGCTCGCGGGGGAGTGCACCGAGGACGAGGCCCGGGCCGAGACCGTGCGCGCCACCAAGCGCTTCGCGCGCCGCCAGGACTCCTGGTTCCGGCGCGATCCCCGGGTGCACTGGCTCAGCGGGGCCGCCGAGGACCGCGGGGAACTCCCGCGACGGGCCCTGACGTTGGTCGAACGAGCGGTTACAGCCTGATCACGTGATGGCATCGGGACGTCATGCCCGTCATTCCGGGGGTGCGGAGCGTGCCATCATCGAGCATCGATCGACCAAGTGGAGTCCGAGTGGGGAGGGCGCGTGGCGATGGAGGCCGGCCCTCGCGACACCGAACAGCAGTCCGCCGTCCGGGGCGAAGTCCCCGGTGAGGCGCGAGGTCTGACACCGGACGGTCCGGACGAGGCCGAGGGCAGCGCCGTCGAGGTCGACGCCGCCGAGGTCGAGGTGGAACTGCGCCCGCAGCGCCGCCTGAGGATCTGGCAGCTCGCCCCGATCGTCGGGCTCGCCGCCGTCGGCTCGCTGATGTTCGCCTTCCCGCTCGCCTTCGGCTCGGGCGACGGCGGCGCCGTCGTCGCCATGCTCGGTCTGCTGATCAGTTCCTGCGCGGCGGGCTGGGGCATGATGGCCGCCCGCCGGGTCGGCCACACCTGGCCGGGCCTTCCGGTACGGGGCTCGGGCGAGCGCCCGAACTGGCGCGCCCTCGCCCTGTACGTGGTCCTCAGCGCCGTCCTGGTGGCCCTGGCCGTCTGGCGCGTCGCCCGGCTCCGCTGAGCCCCGGGGCACGGCCCCGGGGGCCCCAGGCCCGACGCCCGATCCCCGGGCCCGGCCCCTGGGCCCCTGGCCCGCCCCATGGGTGCCAGGCCCCGACCCCTGAGCCAAGGCTCGGCCCATGGCCCCCAGCCCGGCCCCCTGTGCCCCGGGCCCCGCCCGTCCCCGTACCCGCCCCGTACAGTTGATCTCATGACCAGCGCGCAGACCTCGCCGCTCGCCTTCCTCAAGGGCCACGGCACCGAGAACGACTTCGTGATCGTCCCCGACGCGGACAACGCCGTCGACCTGCCCCCCGCCGCCGTCGTCCGGCTGTGCGACCGGCGGGCCGGGATCGGCGGGGACGGGGTGCTGCACGTCGTGCGCAGCGCCGCGCACCCCGAGGCGCGGGAGATGGCCGGCGAGGCCGAGTGGTTCATGGACTACCGCAACGCGGACGGCTCGGTCGCCGAGATGTGCGGCAACGGGGTCCGGGTCTTCGCCCGCTACCTCCAGCACGCCGGGCACGTCACCGCCGGCGAGGTCGCCGTCGCCACCCGCGGTGGGATCAAGCGGGTGCACCTCGACAAGGACGGCTCCGTGACCGTCCGCATGGGCAAGGCCCTGCTGCCCGCGGACGGCGTCACCGTGACCGTGGACGGGCGCAGCTGGCCCGCCCGCAACGTCAACATGGGCAACCCGCACGCGGTCGCCTTCGTCGACTCCCTCGACCACGCGGGCACCCTCTACGACGAGCCGCCGTACGAGCCGGCCGCCGTCTACCCGGACGGCGTCAACATCGAGTTCGTCGCCGACCGCGGCCCCCGGCACGTCGCCATGCGCGTCCACGAGCGCGGCGCCGCCGAGACCCGCTCCTGCGGCACCGGCGCCTGCGCCGTGGCCGTCGCCACCGCCCGCCGGGACGGCGTCGACCCGGCCGAGACCGGCACCCCCGTCACGTACACCGTGGACGTCCTCGGCGGCACCCTGGTGATCACCGAGCACCCCGACGGGGAGATCGAGATGACCGGCCCCGCGGTGATCGTCGCCGAGGGCGCCGTCGAGCCGGAGTGGCTGGCCGGCTCCTGAGGCCGAGGCTGCTCCTGAGGCCGAGGCGGCTCCTGAGGGTGATCCTTTCCTTCTGAGACGGCTGGAATCGAAACCGTCAACGACTGATTCGTCCCTCGAATGGGTGATCCCGTTCACGCTCGGCGAGAGCGGGACTGCGCCACGTGGTGGGGTCGGTAGCATCAAGCACCGGCCCGCCGGGCACGCCTTGCCCGGCCCTCCGCCGGTCGACGCCGCCGGAGGTGCCCCATGAGCGCAGAGGCCGCCAACCCCGTGAGCGACGCCGAGGCCGCCGGCCCGGACGCTCCCGGGCGCAGACGAGCCCGCCCCAGGATCGATCTGCGCCGCCTCGGCCGCGCCGCGCTGCTCGGCGCGACCGCCGGACCGGCCGCCCGCGACCGGCTGCCCGACGCCATCGGGCACGTCGCCGAGGCCCACCGCGCCCACCACCCGGACGCCGGCCTGGCCGTGCTGCGCCGCGCCTATGTGCTCGCCGAGTCCTCGCACCGGGGCCAGTTCCGCAAGAGCGGCGAGCCGTACATCACCCATCCGCTCGCGGTCACCCTGATCCTCGCCGAACTCGGCGCCGAGACCACCACGTTGACCGCGGCCCTGCTCCACGACACCGTCGAGGACACCGAGGTGACGCTCGACCAGGTGCGGCGCGAGTTCGGCGACGAGGTCGCCTATCTCGTCGACGGCGTCACCAAACTGGAGAAGGTCGACTACGGCGCCGCCGCCGAGCCCGAGACCTTCCGCAAGATGCTCGTCGCCAC
The DNA here is from genome assembly GCF_041270065.1 of Streptomyces fradiae. Lineage (NCBI taxonomy): Bacteria > Bacillati > Actinomycetota > Actinomycetes > Kitasatosporales > Streptomycetaceae > Streptomyces > Streptomyces fradiae. Next base: position 6,003,075 of record NZ_CP065958.1, read on the forward strand.
CGGCAACGACGTCCGCGTGATGTCGATCAAACTCGCCGACCGGCTGCACAACATGCGCACCCTCGGCGTGATGCGCCCCGAGAAACAGGCCCGCATCGCCAGGGTCACCCGCGACGTCCTCATCCCGCTCGCCGAACGCCTCGGCGTCCAGGCCCTCAAGACCGAGCTGGAGGACCTGGTCTTCGCCATCCTCCACCCCGAGGAGTACGAGACCACCCGCGCCCTCATCGCCGGCACCCCCGGCGCCGCCGACGCCCTCGCCGGCGTCGCCGAACAGGTCTCCGGCGTGCTGCGCGAGGCCGGCATCGGCGCCGAAGTCCTCGTCCGGCCACGGCACTTCGTCTCCGTCCACCGGGTCCGCCTCAAGCGCGGCGAGCTCCGCGGCAGCGACTTCGGCCGGCTCCTCGTCCTGGTCGCCGAGGACGCCGACTGCTATGCCGTCCTCGGCGAGCTGCACACCTGCTTCACCCCGGTGGTCTCCGAGTTCAAGGACTTCATCGCCGCCCCCAAGTTCAACCTCTACCAGTCGCTGCACACCGCCGTCGCCGCGCCCGACGGCGCCGTCGCCGAAGTCCTCATCCGCACCCACCAGATGCACAAGGTCGCCGAGGCCGGCGTGGTCGCCCTCGGCAACCCGTACATCGGCCCGGAGACCGGCGAGCCCGTCGAGGACGGCGAGCGCGTCGACCCCACCCGCCCCGGCTGGCTCTCCCGGCTCCTCGACTGGCAGCAGTCCGCCCCCGACCCCGACACCTTCTGGACCTCGCTGCGCGCCGACCTCGCCCAGGACCACGAGATCACCGTCTTCCACACGGACGGCAGCGCCCGCGGCATGATCAGCCTGCCCGCGGGCGCCACCTGCGTCGACGCCGCCTACGCCGAGCACGGCGAGGCCGCCCACAGCTGTCTGGGCGCCCGGGTCAACGGCCGGCTCGCCCCGCTGAGCACCGTCCTCCACGACGGCGACACCGTGCAGCTGCTGCTCGCCCAGGACTCCGCCTCCGGGCCCTCCCCGCAGTGGCTCGACCACGCCCGCACCCCCGCCGCCCGGATCGCCATCACCGGCTGGCTCCGGGCCCATCCCGAGGCCGCCAAGGTGCCCGCCGCGGCGCCCCGTGCGCCCGTCAGCGTCACCGCAGACCGGCGCACCGGCAGCCGGCTGCGCGCCGAACTGCCCGGCGGACCGGACGGCGCCGCGCCCCCCGCCGTACGCCCCGCCGGCTGCTGCACCCCCGTACCCCCCGACGAGATCACCGGCTTCGTGGTCCGCGGCGGCGCCGTCACCGTGCACCGCACCGGCTGCGCCTCCGCCGACTCGATGAAGCGGCTCGGCCGGGACCCCGTCACCGTGCACTGGGGCGACACCGCCGAATGCCGGGTCACCCTGGTCGCGGAGTCCTTCGGCCGCCCCCGGCTGCTCGCCGACCTCACCGAGGCCATCGCGGCCGAGGGTGTCGCCGTCGTCTCCGCCACCGTCGAACCGCCCACCGAGCAGCGGGTCCGCCACACCTACACCCTCCAGCTCCCCGACGCCGCCGGGCTGCCCGCCCTCATGCGGGCCATGCGCGACGTGCCCGGCGTCTACGACGTGAGCCGCGCCCGGCACCCCGCCACGCCCCAGATCTAGGGGGGCGGCCCGCCGGGCGTGACACCTTCGGGTGGCGCCCGCGCGAGTCGCCCCGGGGAGCGGCCCGGGCCCTGGTAGCGGTAGCGCATGTCGCTCCCCTCCCGTGCCGTCCCCGCCCCGCAGCCGCCCCCACGCGCGCGTGCGCCACGACCGGTCCCCCCACCGACCCCACGACCGGCGTCCCGGCCGGCGCCACGCGCGCGTGCCCGTGCGCTGCGCTCCGCCGTGCTCGTCGCCCTCTCCGCGGGCCTGGTCGCCGCCGCGCTGCCCGCCCCCGCGCCCCTCGGGATCGGCGACCCGCTCTTCCCGCAGCTCGGCAATCCCGGCTACGACGTCCTCTCGTACGACATCGCGCTCACCTACCCGGGCAAGAACACGACACCGCTCTCCGGCACCACCACCATCGAGGCGCTGGCCACCGACGATCTGGAGCGGATCAACCTCGACTTCACCCACGGCACCGTCTCCGCCGTCACCGTGGCCGGCGAGCCCGCCGAGTTCGCGAGCAGCGGCGAGGACCTGGTGATCACCCCGGCCCGCCCGGTCGAGGCCGGCGAGGACGTCGAGATCGCCGTCACCCACACCAGCGACCCCCGGGGCCCGGCCGACTCCGGAGGCTGGGTCCGCACCGGCGACGGCCTCGCCATGGCCAACCAGGCCGACGCCGCCCACCGGGTCTTCCCGTCCAACGACCACCCCTCCGACAAGGCGTACTTCACCTTCCGGATCACCGTCCCCGACCGCTTCACCGCCGTCGCCAACGGCCTGCCCCAGAGCCGGGAACAGCACGACGGCAGCACCACCTGGACCTACCGCACCGTCCACCCCATGGCCACCGAGCTCGCCCAGGTCTCCATCGGCGAGTCCGCCGTCGTGCACCGCAGCGGCCCGCACGGCCTGTCCGTCCGCGACGTGATCCCCGCCGCCGACAAGGAGCGCCTGGAACCCTGGCTGGCGCGCACCCCCGGACACCTGGAGTGGCTGGAGCAGCGGGTCGGCCCGTACCCCTTCGAGAACTACGGGGTGCTGATCGCCGACGCCGACACCGGCTTCGAGCTGGAGACCCAGACCCTCTCGCTCTTCGAGCGCCGGCTCTTCACCGAGCCCGGCTTCCCCGAGTGGTACGTCGAGTCCGTCATGGTCCACGAGCTCGCCCACCAGTGGTTCGGCGACAGCGTCTCCCCGCGCGCGTGGTCCGACCTGTGGCTCAACGAGGGGCACGCCACCTGGTACGAGGCGCTGTACGCGGAGGAGAACGGCGGGCCCACCCTGGAGCGGCGCATGAAGGCCGCCTACGCCGCCTCCGACCGGTGGCGCGCCGACGGCGGCCCGCCCGCCGCGCCGAAGCCGCCCGCCCCCGGCGAGAAGATCAGCCTCTTCCGGCCCGTCGTCTACGACGGCGCCGCCCTGGCCCTCTACGCGCTGCGCGAGGAGATCGGCACCGAGGCCTTCGGCCTCCTGGAACGCCGCTGGGTGGCCCAGCACAAGGACGGCACCGCCACCACCGCCGACTTCACCGCGCTGGCCGGCGAGATCGCCGGGCGCGACCTGAGCGCCTTCCTGCACGCCTGGCTGTACGGGGCGAAGACCCCGCCCATGCCCGGGCACCCCGACTGGAAGGCGCGGCAGCCGGTCGCCGAGCGGCCGCCGAAGGCCGCGAAACCGGGGTGACGGGCCCCCTCCGGCCGTGTCACCATCGTCGGGTCGGCGACGCGGCCGGACGGGCGGGAATTCTTCCGCCGCGTCACGCGTTGTGACCGGCACAACGGATTTCTCTTCGACGTAAGGATCAAATGACCTCCTCTTCATCCCCTTCCCAGGACAAGCAGAGCTTCGCGGACACCCGCCGCACCGAGAGCCTTCGGGCCGATGCCCTGATGGAAGAGGACGTCGCCTGGAGCCACGAGATCGACGGAGAGCGGGACGGCGAGCAGTTCGACCGCTCCGAGCGTGCGGCCCTGCGCCGTGTCGTGGGCCTCTCCACCGAGCTCGAGGACGTCACCGAGGTCGAGTACCGGCAGCTGCGCCTGGAGCGCGTCGTGCTGGTCGGCGTATGGACCTCGGGGACGGTGCAGGACGCGGAGAACTCGCTCGCCGAGCTCGCGGCCCTCGCCGAGACGGCGGGCGCCCTCGTGCTCGACGGCGTCATCCAGCGCCGCGACAAGCCGGACCCGGCCACCTTCATCGGCTCGGGCAAGGCCCAGGAGCTGCGGGACATCGTGCTCGAGACCGGCGCCGACACCGTCGTCTGCGACGGCGAGCTCAGCCCCGGCCAGCTCATCGCCCTCGAGGACGTCGTCAAGGTGAAGGTGGTCGACCGGACCGCCCTCATCCTCGACATCTTCGCCCAGCACGCCAAGTCGCGAGAGGGCAAGGCACAGGTCGCCCTCGCGCAGATGCAGTACATGCTGCCGCGCCTGCGCGGCTGGGGTCAGTCGCTGTCCCGTCAGATGGGTGGCGGCGGCGGTGGCGGCATGGCCACCCGTGGTCCCGGTGAGACCAAGATCGAGACGGACCGGCGACGGATCCGCGAGAAGATGGCGAAGATGCGCCGGGAGATCGCGGAGATGAAGACCGGCCGCGACATCAAGCGCCAGGAGCGCCGGCGCCACAAGGTGCCCTCGGTCGCCATCGCCGGTTACACCAACGCCGGAAAGTCGTCCCTGCTCAACCGCCTCACGGGCGCGGGCGTGCTGGTGGAGAACGCGCTGTTCGCCACCCTCGACCCGACCGTGCGCCGGGCCGAGACGCCGACCGGCCGGGTCTACACCCTGGCCGACACCGTCGGCTTCGTCCGGCACCTGCCCCATCACCTGGTCGAGGCCTTCCGCTCCACCATGGAGGAGGTCGCCGACTCCGACCTCATCGTGCACGTGGTGGACGGCTCGCACCCGGCCCCCGAGGAGCAGCTCGCCGCCGTGCGCGAGGTGTTCCGCGAGGTCGGCGCGGTCGACGTGCCGGAGATCGTGGTGATCAACAAGGCGGACGCGGCGGACCCGCTGGTGCTCCAGCGGCTCCTCCGGATCGAGAAGCACTCGATGGCCGTCTCCGCCCGCACGGGCGAGGGCATCGCCGAGCTGCTCGCGCTGATCGACGCCGAGCTGCCGCGCCCGCAGATCGAGATCGAGGCCCTCGTGCCGTACACGCAGGGTGGTCTGGTCTCCCGCGTGCACAGCGAGGGCGAGGTGATCTCCGAGGAGCACACCGCGGAGGGCACCCTGATCAAGGCCCGCGTGCACGAGGAACTGGCGGCGCACCTCGCGTCGTACGTCCCCGCCGCGCACTGAGCCGACAGGCGACAGGCACGACGAAGGCGCCGGCCGCCTCCCGCGAGGGAGACGGCCGGCGCCTTTCGTTCTCTACGAGCTGCCGGAGCTGCCCGAGCGGGTCAGCGGAACTTCTTGCTGATCATCTCGTGGGCCGCCTTGGCGCCCTGGCCCAGCTGCGGTCCGGCCAGCCAGCCGTTGCTCCCGGCCGGGCCGATCGAGGTGTTCGACACCAGCGCCGTGGTGCCGTTGGGCAGCACCCGGAACCAGCCGCCGCCCGACGAACCGGCGGTCATCGTGCAGCCGATCCGGTACATCACCGGAGTGGCCGGCGCCGTGCTGAGGCGCGTGGCCCGGTCCAGGCACTTGTGCATGATCACGCCGTTGTACGGCGCCGCTCCCGGGTAGCCCCAGGCGCCGATGGTGCCGGCCTGCGCGGGCTGCGGTGCCGAGAAGTCGATCGGCAGGGCCGCGCCGACGGTCTCCTCCAGGGACTTGCGGCCGTTCTGCGGCTGCACGTGCAGCACCGCGTAGTCGTACGGCCAGGCCTGGTTGGTGCCGCCGCGCTGGATCCACTCGCCGGAGGTCACGGCCCAGTCGGCCCAGTACTGGCCGTAGGGGTAGATCTCGTACCCCTGCGCGTTGCGCAGCGAGGCCGGGGACTTGCCCTTGTCGTTGAAGGCCGGCGCGAACATGATGTTGCGGTACCAGCCGCCGCGCTGGCCCGCGTGCACACAGTGGCCGGCGGTCCACACGAGGTTGGACTTGCCGGGGTGGCGCGGGTCCTTCACGATCGTGCCCGAGCAGGCCATGGAGCCCTCGGGCGCGTCGAAGAAGATCTTGCCGACGGGCGCCGCGTAGCGGTGGTACGGGGTCTTCTCGCGCTGCGCCGTCACCGGCCGCGGCGTCGGGTCGCTGCCCCCGGCGGTCGCCTGGGTCTCGACCGTCTGGTCCGGGCTCTTCGCGGACTGCATCCGCTCGCCGTCCCAGAGACCGTCGATCACCGGGTTGACGAAGTCCTCGGCCTCACGGAGCCAGGTGTCCTTGTTCCAGTTCTTCCACTCGCCGTCCTTCCACTTGTCCAGGTCGACGCCGTGCTTCTTGAGCTTGTCGGCGAGGTCCTTCGGAAGGCCGGCATCGGCACCGGAGCCGCCCTCGGACGGGCTCGCGGTCGCCGTCTGATCGGCGGGCTTGTCGGCCGCCGGAGTCTCCGTCGGGCCGCAGGCCGTGGCGGTCAGCGCCAGCGCGAGCGCGGCCGCGACGCCGCCGGCGGCGGGCAGGAGTCGTATCGAACGCATGAAGTGGTGTCCCCCTGGGATGTCCGGCGCGCCCGGCCGGGAGGACACGGCACGTCGCCGCTGCCGCCCTGTCGCCATGGACGCGTCACATTGCGGTGCACAGTATGCCCGCGGAATGCCCTTGGAGCCGGGCGGGACCGGGGGCCCCGCCCGACTTCGTACAAGGTCTTACTGGTTCGCGTACTTCTTGCTCACACCGTCGTACAGCGCCTTCGCCTCGGCACCGAGCCGCGGACCGGCCAGCCAGCCCGCCGTCACCGGACCGATCGAGGTGTTCGACACCAGCGCCGGCTTGCCGTCCTGGCCGGCGGCCACCCAGCCGCCGCCGGACGAACCGCCCGTCATGGTGCAGCCGATGCGGTACATCGTCGGCTGCTCGGCCTTGATGGACAGCCGGCCCGGCTTGTCCGCGCACTGGAACATCTTCTGCCCGTCGAAGGGCTTGCCCGCCGGGTAGCCGGTCGCCGTCATGCTCGCGATCTTCGGCACCGCCGGCGCGTTGAACTCCACCGGGAGCGCCGAACCGACCGTCTCCTCAAGAGACTTGCCGTTCCCGCCCTTCTCCGGCGTCACGTGCAGCACCGCGAAGTCGTACGGCGCGCCCTTGCCGCCGGTCTGGCCGCCCTCGTCGATCCACTGCTGCGAGGTCTGCGCCCAGTCGCTCCACCACACGCCGTAAGGAGCGATCTGCTCGCGGGTGGCGTTCTCAAGCGCGGAGGTCGGCTTGCCGTCGTTGTTGTACGAGGGGACGAAGGCGATGTTGCGGTACCAGCCGCCCTTCTGACCGGCGTGCACACAGTGCCCGGCCGTCCAGACCATGTTGGACTTGCCCGGGTGTGCCGGGTCCTGCACGACCGTCGCCGAGCAGACCATCGAACCCTCGGGCCCGTCGAAGAACACCTTGCCGGAAGCGGGGGAGTTCTCGTGGTACGGCGCCTGCACGGCCTTCGCCGGCACCTTGGCCGGCGTCGGGTCGGTCACGCCCTTGTCACCCGAGATGTCCTCCTCCTCGACCGGCTTGTCGGGGCGCTCGGCGTCCCGCATCCGGTCCGGGTCCCAGAGGTCCTCGATGATCGGGTTGACGAAGTCCTTCGCCTCGCGCAGCCACTTGTCGCGGTCCCAGTTCTTCCACTCGCCGCCGCGCCACTTGTCGACGTCGATCCCGTGCTCCTTCAGACGGTCCTTCAGGTCGTCCGGAATCGTGATCTTGCCGTCGGCGGAAGGCGTCACGGCGGTGGGCTTGTCACCCCCCGCGTTGTCCTCGGTCGGACCGCAGGCAGTCGCCGTCAGCGTCAGCGCCGCGACGGCGGACGCTGCGGCCAGCAGCGGACGAATCGATCGCATCTCGTGATCCCCCTGGGACTACGTCAACTTGTGCATCAGTTACTTGTGCATCAGTGAACAGCTGCGGCACGGCGCACCGTGCCGCGTGAAGCCCCCACTATGCCGGTGCCGGAGGGGACGGTACGACGCAGGTCCGCGGTTCCGCCCCCGGCACGGCCGTTGCCGTGCCGTGATCCGGGACACGCCAAGGAACTTGGCTCCGGCCCGTGATCCCCGGCAGACACCGTCGTTGGTACGTACGGGGGACACACCGGCAGCCTTCAGGACGCCCTTCCCGGGCCGCCCTGCAACGTACCGATGTGCAACGCAACCGTTACAGCGGGAGGACGCCGAGCCGTGGCCGTGACCGAACCAGCTCCGGCCGTACCACCGGGCGCGCGGAGCCGCGAGGAGCAGCGCGCGACCGGCGAGGGGGGCGCCCACGAGGGCATCCTGCGCCGCCAGGCGCAGCGCGAATCCGCCGCGCGCACCTACGCGCGCTCGCTGCCGATCGTCCCGGTCCGGGCCCGGGGACTCACCATCGAGGGCGCCGACGGGCGCCGTTACCTCGACTGCCTGTCCGGCGCGGGCACCCTCGCACTCGGGCACAACCACCCGGTGGTCCTGGAGGCCGTCCGCAAGGTCCTCGACTCGGGCGCCCCGCTGCACGTCCTGGACCTCGCCACCCCGGTCAAGGACGCCTTCGTCACCGAGCTGTTCGCCACCCTGCCGGCCGAACTCGCCGCCGACGCCCGCATCCAGTTCTGCGGCCCTGCCGGCACCGACGCCGTCGAGGCCGCCCTCAAACTCGTCCGCACCGCCACCGGCCGGCGCGGCGTCCTCGCCTTCAGCGGCGCCTACCACGGCATGACGGCCGGTGCCCTCGACGTCTCCGGCGGCGCCGAGGACGTCCGGGTCGCCCGGCTGCCCTATCCGCGCGACTACCGCTGCCCGTTCGGCGTCGGCGGCGAGCGCGGCGCCGAACTCGCCGCCCGCTGGACCGAGACCGTCCTCGACGACCCCAAGAGCGGCATCCCCGACCCCGCCGGGATGATCCTCGAACCCGTCCAGGGCGAGGGCGGCGTCATCCCCGCCCCGGACAGCTGGCTGCGCCGCATGCGCGCGCTCACCGAGGCCCGCTCCATCCCGCTGATCGCCGACGAGATCCAGACCGGCGTCGGCCGCACCGGCGCCTTCTGGGCGGTCGACCACGCCGGCGTCGTCCCCGACGTGATGGTCCTCTCCAAGGCCATCGGCGGCTCCCTCCCGCTCGCCGTCGTCGTCTACAAGGCAGGGCTCGACGCCTGGGAGCCGGGCGCCCACGCCGGCACCTTCCGCGGCAACCAGCTCGCCATGGCCGCGGGCGCCGCCACCCTCGCGTACGTCAGGGAGAACGGCCTCGCCGAGCGCGCCGGCCTGCTCGGCGCCCGCCTGATCGGCCGCCTCCAGGGCCTCGCCGCCGCCCACCCGTGCGTCGGGGACGTCCGGGGCCGCGGGCTGATGCTGGGGGTCGAGCTCGTCGACCCGGAGTACGGGACGGGGCCTGGCGGCGGCGGTCCCGGGACCGTGGGCGCCGCCGGATCCGGAACGTCCGGTCCCGGGCGGTACGGCTCCGGGCTCGACGGTCCGCGAGGCGCGGGTCCCGGGCTCGACGGTCCGCGGAGCGCGGGTCCTGGGACCGACGGTCCGGGGTCCGGAGCCGCCTGGGCCACCGGACCCGGTACCGACGACCTCTCCGGTCTCTCCGGCCTCACCCCGCCGCCCGACCCGGAGCTCGCCGCCGAGGTGCAGCGCCAGTGCCTCGACCGGGGCCTGATCGTCGAACTCGGCGGCCGGCACAACGCCGTCGTCCGGCTGCTTCCCCCGCTCACCCTCACCGACGAGCAGGCGGAAGCCGTCCTCGACCGCTTCGCCGACGCCCTGGCCGCGGCCGAACGCGCCCACCGGTCCCGCCCGTCCGGGCCGTCCCGCTGAACCCCGGACCGATTCCCGCCCGGTCCCCTCCCCCCTCCCGAGGAAGTCCCGTGAACCCCACCACGACCACCCCCACGACCGACCCCGCGGCCCCGGCCCCGGCCACGGCCACGAGCACCGCCACCGCCACCGCGCCGATCCCGCGCCAGTTCCCGGGCCCGCACCCCGGCCCGTACACCGGCGGGCAGAGCGACCCGGTCAGGGACGCGCAGACCGACCCGCTGGACGACGCCGACCCCGCGCGCGCCGCCGACGCCGCCGCTGTCGAGAACCTGCTGCGCTGCTGGGTACGGGAGAAGAACCTGCCGGCGCCCGAGCCCGGCGCCACCGGCGCGGGCGACACCCTGCGCGTCCCGCTCGACGCCAGCGGCACCGCCCTCCTCGTCCCGGTCCGCCACTGGTCGCCCACCGGCTGGCACCGCTTCGGTGCGCCCGCCCTCGAAGGGCTCCCCGGCACGGCGCCCGCCGTCGACGCCGTTACCCTCGCCGCCCTGCTCGGCCGCGAGACCGGCGGCTCGGGCGGCACCGAGGCCACCGAACTCGTCGGCCGGGTCGCCGACTCGGCCCGCCGCACCGCCGAGTTCATCGCCGAACGCCGCCGCGACCCGCGCCCCGCCCCCGGCGCCGACCTCTTCCTCAGCGCCGAGCAGTCCCTGCTGCTCGGCCACCCCCTCCACCCCACCCCCAAGAGCCGCGAAGGACTCTCCGAGGCCGAGGCCCGGCTCTACTCACCCGAACTGCACGGCTCCTTCCCGCTGCACTGGATGGCCGTCGACACCGCCGTCCTCGCCACCGACTCCGCCTGGACCGAACAGGGCCGCCCGGTCGCCGCAGCCCAGCTCACCGCAGGACTCGCCGAGGGGCTCGACCTCCCGGCCGGCACCGTCGCCCTGCCCCTGCACCCCTGGCAGGCCCGCGAGCTGCGGCACCGCCCCGCCGTCGCCGCCCTCCTCGACGCCGGACTCCTCCACGACCTCGGCCCGTACGGCGACCCCTGGCACCCCACCTCCTCGGTCCGCACCGTGCACCGCCCCGGCGCCCGCGCCATGCTCAAGCTCTCCCTCGGCGTCCGGATCACCAACTCCCGCCGGGAGAACCTCCGCAAGGAACTCCACCGCGGCGTCGAGGTGCACCGCCTCCTCCGCACCGGTCTCGTCGACCAGTGGCAGGCCGCCCACCCCGGCTTCGACATCGTCCGCGACCCGGCCTGGCTCGCCGTCGACACCCCCGACGGACAGCCGCTGCCCGGCCTCGACGTGATGATCCGGCACAACCCCTTCGGCCCCTCCGACGACGCCGTCTGCCTCGCCGGGCTCACCGCCCCGAGGCCCTGGCCCGGCTCGACCCGGATGCGCTCCCGTCTCGCCGACCTCGTCCTGCGGCTCGCCGCCCGCACCGGCCGGCCCACCACGGCCGTCGCCACCGAGTGGTTCCTGCGCTACCTCGACCTCGTGGTCCGCCCGATCCTGTGGCTGGACGGCCACGCCGGCGTCGCCCTGGAGGCCCACCAGCAGAACACCCTGGTCCTCCTCGACCCCGAGGGCTGGCCCACCGGCGGCCGCTACCGCGACAACCAGGGCTACTACTTCCGCGAGTCCCGCCGCGACGAACTGGAGAGCCGGCTGCCCGGCATCGGCTCCGTCAGCGACACCTTCGTCTCCGACCAGGTCACCGACGAGCGCTTCGCCTACTACCTCGGCATCAACAACGTCCTCGGCCTGATCGGCGCCTTCGGCTCCCAGCACCTCGCCGACGAACGCGTGCTGCTCGCCGCCCTGCGCCGCTTCCTCACCGGCGCCACCGGCCTCGGCTCCCCGCTGCCGCACCGCCTCCTGGAGGCCGCCACCCTGCGCTGCAAGGCCAACCTGCTCACCCGGCTGCACGGCCTCGACGAGCTCGTCGGCCCCGTCGACACCCAGTCCGTGTACGTCACCGTGACCAACCCGCTGCGCGCCTGACCGGTCCCCCTCGCCGCCCAGCCCACCCCGACCGCCGAGAGGAGAGCGCCCCGTGCCTCCCACCGAAGCACGCCCCGAAGCACTCCGCCCTGGTGCCGCGCCGCCGCCCGGCACCGGGCCGAGCCCGGACGACACCCTCGACCTGCACCTGCCCGAGGAGTTCCTCGCCCTCCTCGCCCCCGGCGAACGGTCCCCGGCCGCCACCGACCGTGCCGACGACGACCTGCTCGACCACGTCGCCGACTGGCGGCCCGCCGACACCCCGGCCGGGCGCTTCGCGCTCGTCCCCGTACGCCTCGACCACGACCTGCCGCTCGTCGCGGGCTGGATGAACGACCCGGCCGTGGCCGCCTTCTGGGAGCTCCAGGGCCCCGAGAGCGTCACCGCCGACCACATCCGCGCCCAACTCGACGGCGACGGACGCAGCGTGCCCTGCCTCGGCGTCCTCGACGGCACCCCCATGAGCTACTTCGAGATCTACCGCGCCGACCTCGACCCGCTCGCCCGCCACTACCCGGCGCGCCCGCACGACACCGGCGTCCACCTGCTCATCGGCGGCGCCCGCGACCGCGGCCGCGGCCTCGGCACCACCCTGCTGCGCGCCGTCGCCGAGCTCGTCCTCGACCACCGGCCCCGGTGCACCCGGGTCCTCGCCGAACCCGACCTGCGCAACACCCCGTCCGTCGCCGCCTTCCTCGGCGCCGGATTCCGGCTGTCCGCGGAGGTCGACCTGCCCGACAAGCGCGCCGCGCTCATGGTCCGCGACCGGGATCTGCGCCACGTGCTCTGACCACCCACGACTCAGCTCCACCGCGCGACCCACCGCGGTGCCCACCCCGAGGAGTCCCCGTGTCGACGTCCCCTGCACCCCACGACTCCGCCCCGCCGACCCTGCACAGCCCCCCGGAACTGACCGCCGGGGCCTGGGCACGGGCCGGCGCCCGGCTGCTCGCCAAGACCGTCGCCGAGTTCGCGTACGAGGGCATCGTCCAGCCCCGTCCGGTACGGCCGGGACCGGACGGCCACTACGCCTTCGCCCTCGACGACGGCGGCGTGCTCGCCTTCACGGCCCGCCGCGGCGCGTACGACAGCTGGCGGATCAACCCCGGCTCGCTCACCCTCGACGGCAAGCCGGCCGGCGACCCGCTCGACTTCCTGGTCCGCGCCCGCCGGCTGCTCGACCTCGACGGCGCCACCCTCGGCCACCTCATCCGCGAACTCACCACCACCCTCGCCGCCGACGTCCGGCTCGACCGCACCGCGCTGCCCGCCGCCCGGCTCGCCGAGCTCGGCTACGCGGAACTGGAGGGCCACCAGACCGGCCACCCCTGGCTCGTCCTCAACAAGGGCCGGGTCGGCTTCTCCGCCGCCGACGCCGCCCGCTGGGCCCCCGAGGCCCGCCGCCCCACCCGGCTGCCGTGGATCGCCGTCAGCAGCCGGCTGGCCGCCTACCGGGGTGTGACCGGCCTCGACACCCCCGACCGGCTGTACGAGCGGGAGCTCGACCCCGAGGTCCGCGCCGCCTTCGACGGCGTGCTGCGCGAGCGGGGCCTCGACCCCGACGCCTATCTGCTGCTGCCCGTCCACCCCTGGCAGTGGGACGAGATCCTGCTGCCGCTGTACGCCCCCGCCATCGCCTCCGGAGCGGTCGTCCCGCTCCCCGCCGACGGCGACCTCCGGCTGCCGCAGCAGTCCATCCGTACCTTCCTCAACACCAGTCGCCCCGACCGGCACACGGTCAAACTGCCGCTCTCCGTCCTCAACACCCTGGTCTGGCGCGGACTGCCCACCGAGCGCACTCTCGCCGCTCCCGCCGTCACCGCCTGGGTGCACGGACTGCGCGACGCCGACCCCTTCCTGCGCGAGGAGTGCGGGGTGATCCTCCTCGGCGAGGTCGCCTCCGTCACCGTCGAGCACCCGCTCTACGACCGGCTGCCGGAAGTGCCGTACCAGTACAAGGAACTCCTCGGCGCGATCTGGCGCGAACCCCTCAGGCTGCCCCCGGGCGAGCGCGCCCGCACCCTCGCCTCGCTCCTGCACACCGACCCCGACGGCCGGGCCTTCGCCGCCGAGCTCGTCGAGCGCTCCGGCCTCGCCCCGCGGGCCTGGCTGCAGCGCCTCTTCGCCGCCCTGCTGCCGCCGCTGCTCCACTTCCTCTACCGGTACGGCACGGTCTTCTCCCCGCACGGCGAGAACGCGATCGTGGTCTACGACGAGCAGGACGTGCCGGTCCGCCTCGCGATCAAGGACTTCGTCGACGACGTCAACATCAGCGCCGTGCCGCTCCCCGAGCACGCCACGATGCCCGACGACGTACGGGCCGTGCTGCTCACGGAGGAGCCCGACTTCCTCACCCAGTTCATCCATTCGGGCCTTTTCGTGGGCGTCTTCCGCTACCTGGCACCGCTGTGCGAGGAGCAACTCGACGTCCCGGAGGAGGAGTTCTGGACCCTGGTACGCGCCGAGATCCTGCGCCACCAGAGCCGCTTCCCGGAGCTGAAGGAACGCTTCGAGCTGTTCGACCTGCTGGTGCCGCGGATCGAGCGGCTCTGTCTCAACCGCAACCGGCTCCACCTCGACGGCTACCGCGACCGCCCCGAGCGGCCGCACGCGGCCGTCGACGGCACCGTCCCGAACCCGCTCGCGTGAGCGCGGGGAGGGACCGCGGTGTCAGTGCCGCCCCGTAGGGTGGAAGGGCTATGACGAAGCCATCCCTCCCCGATCTCCTCCACGCCGCCGTCTCCGCCGTCGGCGGTGTGGAGCGCCCCGGCCAGGTCACCATGGCCGAGGCCGTGGCCGAGGCCATCGACGACGGTTCCCACCTTCTCGTCCAGGCCGGCACCGGCACCGGCAAGTCCCTCGGCTATCTCGTGCCGGCCCTCGCCCACGGGGAGCGCGTGGTGGTCGCCACGGCCACGCTGGCACTGCAGCGCCAGCTGGTCGAGCGCGACCTGCCGCGCACGGTGGACTCGCTGCACCCGCAGCTGCGCCGCCGCCCGGAGTTCGCCATGCTCAAGGGCCGGTCGAACTATCTGTGTCTGCACCGGCTCCACGAGGGCGTGCCGCAGGACGAGGAGGAGGGCCTCTTCGATCCTTTCGAGGCGGCGGCCCCCACCAGCAAGCTCGGCCAGGACCTGCTGCGGCTGCGCGACTGGTCGGACGAGACGGAGACCGGTGACCGGGACGATCTGACGCCGGGCGTTTCCGACCGGGCGTGGGGCCAGGTCTCGGTCTCCTCGCGGGAATGCCTGGGTGCGAGCAAGTGCGCGTACGGGGCGGAGTGCTTCGCCGAGGCCGCCCGCGAGCGCGCCAAGCTCGCCGAGGTGGTCGTCACCAATCACGCGCTGCTCGCCATCGACGCCATCGAGGGCGCCCCGGTGCTGCCGCAGCACGAGGTGCTGATCGTCGACGAGGCGCACGAGCTGGTCTCCCGGGTGACCGGGGTGGCCACCGGCGAGCTCACCCCGGGCCAGGTGAACCGGGCGGTGCGCCGGGCGGCCAAGCTGGTCGACGAGAAGGTCGCCGACCAGCTGCAGACCGCCGCCGAGGGCTTCGAGAAGCTGATGGAGCTGGCGCTGCCGGGCCGGCTCGAGGAGATCCCGGAGGACCTGGGCTACGCGCTGATGGCACTGCGCGACGCCTCCCGCGCGGTGATCACCGCGCTCGGCTCCACCCGCGACCGCTCCGTGCAGGACGAGGACGCCGTGCGCAAGCAGGCCCTCGCCTCCGTGGAGACCGTGCACGGGGTCGCGGAGCGGATCACCCAGGGCTCGGAGTGGGACGTCGTCTGGTACGAGCGGCACGACCGCTTCGGCGCCTCGCTGCGGGTCGCGCCGCTGAGCGTCTCCGGGCTGCTGCGGGAGAAGCTCTTCGCGGACCGCTCGGTGGTGCTGACCTCCGCCACCCTCAAGCTGGGCGGCGACTTCAACGGGGTGGGCGCCTCGCTGGGCCTCGCCCCCGAGGGCACCCAGGGCGAGGACGTGCCGGTGTGGAAGGGCATCGACGTCGGCTCGCCGTTCGACTATCCCAAGCAGGGCATCCTCTATGTCGCCAAGCATCTGAACCGGCCCGCCCGGGACGGGGAGCGCGGCGACATGCTGGACGAGCTGACCGAGCTGATGCAGGCCGCCGGCGGGCGCACGCTCGGCCTGTTCTCCTCGATGCGGGCGGCCCAGCAGGCGGCGGAGGAGCTGCGCACCCGGATCCCCGAGCTGCCGATCCTGCTCCAGGGCGAGGACACCCTCGGCGAGCTGATCAAGAACTTCTCGGCGGACCCGAAGACCTGTCTCTTCGGCACGCTCTCCCTCTGGCAGGGCGTGGACGTGCCGGGGCCGAACTGCCAGCTGGTCGTCATGGACAAGATCCCCTTCCCGCGCCCGGACGACCCGCTGATGAGCGCCCGGCAGAAGGCGGTCGAGGACGCCGGGGGCAACGGGTTCATGGCCGTCGCGGCGACCCACGCGGCCCTGCTCATGGCCCAGGGCGCCGGCCGTCTCGTACGGGCGACGGGCGACCGGGGCGTCGTCGCGGTCCTGGACCCGCGCCTCGCGACCGCCCGCTACGGCAGCTACCTGAAGGCCTCGCTGCCGGACTTCTGGTACACGACGGACCGCAACCAGGTCCGTAAGAGCCTGGCGGCCATTGACGCGGCGGCCACCAAGGCGGCCGCGGAGGCGTAGCCGTAGGGGAAGGTCTGGGGGCTCTGCGGACACAGCAGGGCCCCGGGACCGGCGCAGTGGGTCCCGGGGCCCGGTTCAGGGCCGGCGAGGTGGGGTCACACCCGTCGCAGCACGGCGACGACCTTGCCGAGGATGGTGGCCTCGTCGCCGGGGATCGGCTGGTACGCCGAGTTGTGGGGCAGCAGCCAGACGTGCCCGTCCTCGCGCTTGAAGCGCTTGACGGTGGCCTCGCCGTCGAGCATGGCGGCGACGATGTCGCCGTTCTCGGCGACGGGCTGGCGGCGGACCGTGACCCAGTCGCCGTCACAGATCGCGGCCTCGATCATGGAGTCGCCGACCACCTTGAGGACGAACAGCTCACCGTCGCCGACCAGCTGCCGGGGGAGCGGGAAGACGTCCTCGACGGACTCCTCGGCCAGGATCGGCCCACCGGCGGCGATCCGGCCGACCAGAGGGACGTAGGAGGCGGCGGGCTTGCCGGTGGTGTCGGTGGGCTGGGTGCTGGGCTGGTCGGAGCCGCGCACCTCGTACGCACGGGGGCGGTGCGGGTCGCGGCGCAGGAAGCCCTTGCGCTCCAGAGCCATCAGCTGGTGTGCCACGGAGGAGGTGCTGGAGAGGCCGACGGCCTGGCCGATCTCGCGCATCGACGGCGGGTAGCCGCGGCGCTGGACGGAGTCGCGGATGACCTCGATCACCCGGCGCTGGCGGTCGGTGAGGCCGGAGCTGTCGGCCCGGATGCCTGGAGGTCGTCCGGGGAGCGAGCGCGCGGGTCGGCCGGGCTCCTCCCCGCTCATGGCGGCGTCATTCATCGCATGCACCGTCTCGAGTCGGCCCTGGGAGCGGCCCTGGGCAGTGATGGTGGCACTGTCTGCGGTGGTGGTCACGTCGTCGGCCCCTCTCGAATGTTCTCCCTGGCTGGCACAACGGTAGTTGCTTTCGAAAGGTTGCGCCAAACACACGTTCGAGTGAAAATTCGCAGTTCGCCTTACGTATGTACGAGCGTCGGTGTATACGCAGACCCGGATGCCTTCTCAAATCGGTCATTACGGTAGCGTTCGCTGTCGGACCGGAAGGGCGGGCGCCGGCTGCACAGTCTGGCACCGGCGACCCCGGCAGCGGTGCCGCCGCGCCCTTCCCGTACCCTCTTGGCCGGTCGCGGGAGAGCTCGCGGAGCCCCTGGACGCGCGACACGCGCAGGGCGCCGAAATGCCGACCGACCCAAGATCTAGTGGTTGGATGGCATCAGCCACCCACAAGTAGTGGTCCCGGTCTTCCGGGGCAGCTCGGATCGCCTATGCTGGTGGTCGCTTCGCGGGGCCTTGACGGGCCGGGCGGGGCTATTCAGTCGTGCCTTGAGGGAGGGTCGGAACCACATGCACTGCCCCTTCTGCAGGCACCCCGACAGCCGCGTCGTCGACAGTCGCACCACCGACGACGGGACGTCGATCCGCCGCCGTCGCCAGTGCCCGGACTGCTCCCGTCGTTTCACGACGGTGGAGACCTGTTCGCTCATGGTGGTCAAGCGGTCCGGGGTCACCGAACCCTTCAGCCGTACCAAGGTCATCTCCGGCGTGCGCAAGGCGTGCCAGGGGCGGCCCGTCACCGAAGACGCCCTCGCCAAGCTCGGCCAGCGGGTCGAGGAGGCGGTGCGCGCCACCGGGAGCGCCGAGCTGACCACCCACGACGTGGGCCTGGCCATCCTCGGCCCGCTGCAGGAGCTCGACCTCGTCGCGTACCTGCGCTTCGCATCCGTGTACAAGGCTTTCGACAGCCTCGAAGACTTCGAGGCCGCCATCGCGGAACTCCGCGAGCGGCCTCCCGCCGGGAACGGCGAGCCCGGGGCAGCCCCCGCGGTCCCCGTTCCCGCCCACGCCGCCGACTGAGCGGCGCGCCGGACCGTCACGGTCCGGCTGCCGGCCGCCGCGCGGCCGGACGGAAGACCTGCCCCGAGCGGTCCGTGAGGCGCTCGTGGCAATTGCACTACATAACGCAGTACAGAAGACGGCGCCCTGGAATTTTCTGGGCGCTCCAGGGTGTTTTGCCCGTATATGGGAGGCGGCATGACAGAGACGGCGAGCGGTCCGGCACGTGGTTCCCGCACCAAGGGAGCCAAGGCGGCGAGCAAGGGCCTGCGTATCGAGCGCATCCACACCACCCCCGGCGTGCATCCGTACGACGAGGTGAACTGGGAGCGCCGTGACGTCGTCATGACCAACTGGCGCGACGGCTCGATCAACTTCGAGCAGCGCGGCGTCGAGTTCCCCGACTTCTGGTCGGTGAACGCGGTCAACATCGTCACCAGCAAGTACTTCCGCGGGGCCGTCGGCACCCCGCAGCGCGAGACCGGTCTCAAGCAGCTCATCGACCGGATCGTGAAGACCTACACCAAGGCCGGCGAGGACCACGGCTACTTCGCCTCGCCCGCCGACGCCGAGATCTTCGAGCACGAGCTGGCCTACGCGCTCCTGCACCAGATCTTCAGCTTCAACAGCCCGGTGTGGTTCAACGTCGGCACCCCGCAGCCCCAGCAGGTCTCCGCCTGCTTCATCCTGTCCGTCGACGACTCCATGGAGTCGATCCTCGACTGGTACAAGGAAGAGGGCATGATCTTCAAGGGCGGCTCCGGCGCCGGCCTGAACCTCTCCCGCATCCGCTCCTCCAAGGAGCTCCTCTCCTCCGGCGGCAACGCCTCCGGCCCGGTCTCCTTCATGCGCGGCGCCGACGCCTCCGCAGGAACGATCAAGTCCGGTGGCGCCACCCGCCGCGCCGCCAAGATGGTCATCCTCGACGTCGACCACCCCGACATCGAGGACTTCATCGAGACCAAGGTCAAGGAGGAGGAGAAGATCCGCGCCCTCCGCGACGCGGGCTTCGACATGGACCTGGGCGGCGACGACATCACGTCCGTCCAGTACCAGAACGCCAACAACTCCGTCCGCGTGAACGACGAGTTCATGAAGGCCGTCGAGGCCGGCGGCAAGTTCGGCCTGCGCGCCCGCATGACCGGCGAGGTCATCGAGGAGGTCGACGCCAAGGCGCTCTTCCGCAAGATGGCCGAGGCCGCGTGGGCCTGCGCCGACCCGGGCATCCAGTACGACGACACGATCAACAACTGGCACACCTGCCCCGAGTCCGGCCGCATCAACGGCTCGAACCCGTGCAGCGAGTACATGCACCTGGACAACACGTCCTGCAACCTCGCCTCGCTGAACCTGATGAAGTTCCTCAAGGACGACGGCAAGGGCAACCAGTCCTTCGACGTCGAGCGCTTCGCCCAGGTCGTCGAGCTCGTCATCACCGCGATGGACATCTCCATCTGCTTCGCCGACTTCCCCACCCAGAAGATCGGCGAGAACACCCGCGCCTTCCGCCAGCTCGGCATCGGCTACGCCAACCTCGGCGCCCTGCTGATGGCGACCGGCCACGCGTACGACTCCGACGGCGGCCGTGCCCTCGCCGGTGCCATCACCTCCCTGATGACCGGCACCTCGTACAAGCGCTCCGCCGAGCTCGCCGCGGTCGTCGGCGCCTACGACGGCTACGCCCGCAACGCCGACCCGCACCAGCGCGTCATGAAGCAGCACGCCGACGCCAACGACAAGGCCGTCCGCATGGACGACCTGGACTCGCCGATCTGGGCCGCCGCCACGGAGGCCTGGCAGGACGTGATCCGCCTCGGCGCCAAGAACGGCTTCCGCAACGCGCAGGCCTCGGTCATCGCCCCCACCGGCACCATCGGTCTCGCGATGTCCTGCGACACCACCGGCCTCGAGCCCGACCTCGCCCTGGTCAAGTTCAAGAAGCTGGTCGGCGGCGGCTCGATGCAGATCGTCAACGGCACCGTCCCGCAGGCCCTGCGCCGCCTGGGCTACCAGGAGGAGCAGATCGAGGCGATCGTCGCCCACATCGCCGAGCACGGCAATGTGATCGACGCCCCCGGCCTGAAGACCGAGCACTACGAGGTCTTCGACTGCGCCATGGGTGAGCGCTCCATCTCCGCGATGGGCCACGTCCGCATGATGGCCGCCATCCAGCCGTGGATCTCCGGCGCCCTCTCCAAGACCGTCAACCTGCCGGAGACGGCCACGGTCGAGGACGTCGAGGAGGTCTACTTCGAGGCCTGGAAGATGGGCGTCAAGGCGCTCGCCATCTACCGCGACAACTGCAAGGTCGGCCAGCCGCTCTCCGCCAAGAAGAAGGAGGACGAGAAGGCCGAGGTCACCGCGAAGTCCGAGGCGACGATCCGCGAGGCCGTCGAGAAGGTCGTCGAGTACCGCCCGGTCCGCAAGCGCCTCCCGAAGGGCCGCCCGGGGATCACCACCTCCTTCACCGTCGGTGGCGCCGAGGGCTACATGACCGCCAACTCCTACCCGGACGACGGTCTCGGCGAGGTCTTCCTGAAGATGTCGAAGCAGGGCTCGACCCTCGCGGGCATGATGGACGCGTTCTCCATCGCCGTCTCGGTGGGTCTGCAGTACGGCGTGCCGCTGGAGACGTACGTCTCGAAGTTCACCAACATGCGCTTCGAGCCGGCCGGCATGACGGACGACCCGGACGTGCGGATGGCGCAGTCGATCGTCGACTACATCTTCCGCCGCCTGGCGCTCGACTTCCTGCCCTTCGAGACCCGCTCCGCCCTCGGCATCCACTCCGCCGAGGAGCGCCAGCGCCACCTGGAGACCGGCTCGTACGAGGCGGCCGACGACGAGGTCGACGTCGAGGGCCTGGCCCAGTCGGCCCCGCGCGCCCAGGAGCTGAAGGCCGTCGCCGCCCCCGCCGCCGTCAAGGCCGAGGTCCCGGCCCCGAAGCAGGCGCACACCTCCGCGGAGCTCGTCGAGATGCAGCTCGGCATCAGCGCGGACGCCCCGCTCTGCTTCTCCTGCGGCACCAAGATGCAGCGCGCCGGCTCCTGCTACATCTGCGAGGGCTGCGGCTCGACCAGCGGCTGCAGCTGACGCACTGATGGCTGACCGGTAGTACGCGAAGGGGATCGACCGTGGAGGTCGATCCCCTTCGTGGTGTGCGACGCAAGGAAGGCGACGAGGGCAGGATTCGAACCTGCGTCCACCCGGGATCAGAGCCGGGCGCTCCTCCGCAGAGCTTCCTCGTCGCCTTGGCGATCATCGCGGTGGGCCGGGGGAGGGGTCAACCGAATTGCCGCGGCGCGCGGCGGGCGTCGCCGGTCACGTCCACTCCTGGGCGGCGGCACGTTTGCCCTTGCCGGAGAAGACCCCCGCCGACCGCAGCGCACTCGCCATGAGGGGGTCCGCCACGGCGACCCCGTGCACCAGCTCGGGGGTACGCCGGAAGGGCACGGCCTCGGCGGCCGGCCGGGCGGCGGTCCAGGCACCGGCCACCGGGTCCACCCGGTGCCGGGCGCAGACCGCCTCGACGAGGGAGCGCGGGCATTCCTGCTCGCCCCGGAGGACCTCCCAGGGCAGCGGAAGCTCGGCCCACACATAGGTGTCGGGGTGGAGTCCGCCGCCGCTCATCCGGTGCCAGTACGCGACGTCGGCGGCCATGAGGCGCGGCACCTTGCCCGGGCAGACCCGGTCCAGGATCTCGTCCCGGCCCAACTCGCCGAGCAGCGCGAACCAATGGGCCCGCGCCGTGTTCCACGCCTGGGCCGCCTGGTTCCACGTGGACGAGTCGTCGCCGCGGCGCACGATCATCGTGTCGCGCTCCAGCGGATGCCGGTTCCAGGCGTCCTCAAGGAGGTCGGCGACCTGCCGCAGGAAGCGGCCCCACCGGACGAGCAGCCCCGTGAGGTCCTCGTCCGACACGTGCGCCAGCACCTCGGCGGTGGGGTGGACATGCGCGACCGCGTACCAGCACGTCCGCTCGGGAGCCTCCCGCAGCCGCTGGAACAGGGCCTCAGCGACCTCGTCGTAGACCTGCCGCTGCCGGCCGTTGGTGAAGACGCTGCGCATGTAGCCGCGCGCCGTGACGTACGCGACGAAGGCCGCCGTGTCCGCGTCGGCGGCGAACAGCTCGTACGGAAGGGCATGGGCGAGCGCGCCCTTGCCGGTCATCGTCACCTCGCGGCGCCGCTGCTCGTGGACGATCCGGGCCAGCTTGGCCTCCATCCGGCGCAGCAGCCGGAACCGCTTGTTGTACTGACGCTTCGACAGCGAACCGAGCCCCGCCTCCGCGCGCTCCGCCCGGTCGAGCCGGTCCCGGCCGAAGTCGTTCTGCCCGTACGCCCTGCCGATCTCCTCGCCCGCGCGCCGGATCACCGCCTGGATCCGCGCCGGATCGTCCCCGGCGTCGTCCGGCAGCTCCGGCAGGCCGGGGAAGAGGCCGGTGAGCAGACCGGGGAACAGGTCCGCCGCCCGGGCGAGCTGGCGCTGCGCGCCGACGGGGCGGGCGAACTCCTCCCGCATGGAGGTGTATCCGTGCCAGAGACTGCGCAGGGAGTTCTCGGCGGCCTTGGCGAGCGCCGTCTCGGTGGCCGGGTCGAGGGCGGTGCCCTGCGCGGCGTACAGATCCTGGACGAGTCGGGCCACGTCCTCGGGGCGCTTGCGGAGGACGAGTGTGGCGTGCAGTTCACGGAGCAGTTGTTCGACCACGGGCGACGACATACGGCTCACCTTGTCACCGGCGCGACCACGGCTCCACCGGTTATCCGGCCGCCGGGCGTTCCAGGGGCGTGCTGGCGAGAGGCGGCAGTGGGGAATGCCCGTGGGGAGTGTCAGTGGGGCCTGCCACCATGCCGGTATGGACTTCCTCCTCGAACCGCCCCACGGCGTCGGCCCGCTGCGCATCGGCATGCCCCGCGACGAGGCCGACGGCGCGCTGCTCTCGCTGCGGGAGCCGTCGGCGGTGTCGGCTTCCGACCAGCCGGGGCAGCACGTCTTCCGGCCCAGCGGGCTGATGGTGAGCATCCACAGCATGCGCGGGGAGCTCCTCGCGGTCGAGCTCGGGCGGCCGGCGACGGCCGCCGACCGGGTCCTCTTCCGTGACGTGGACGTGTTCGGGCTGCCCGCGCGCGAGGTGGTCCGGCGGATACGGGCGTACACGCCGGTGGTGGAGGACGCGGACGATCCCGACTGCTTCCGCGCGCCTGACCTGCTGCTCGGATTCTGGCGGCCGTACGCGGCCGAGGAGGACGAACCGGACGACGAGCCCGGCCACTTCTTCAGCTCCGTGCTCCTGGCCCGCCCCGGCTATTACGACACCCCGGCCGAGGCGGAGGCACGGCTGCGGGCAGCCGCTGCGGCTGCCTCGGGTCAGGAGAAGGAGGCGGGAATCCCCTCGTAACGGCGCACTACCCATGAGTAGGCTCTGCGGTCGCGCGATCGGCGCGCACCGCAGGGGGGAACGATGACGGAACGGACGGCCGGAGCGGCCCAGGGGCCGAGCGCGGGTGCGCAGGTGGCCCTGGCGCTGGTGCTCGGGGCGGGGCTCGCGGGCGGCTTCTGGTACATGGCGAAGACCTCGCAGGAGGGTGCGGCCGCAGCGCGGCCGGCCGTCTGCAGGGCGTCGAGCGGGACGCTGCCCGCGCGGTACGTCTCGGGGACGCGGCTGTGCGAGGCGCTGAACCGGCCGGACCTGCCCGCCCTGCTCGGAACGCCCGGGCAGCAGGCGCAGACCGCCTGGGGCAGCGACGGCACCCTGAAGGGCCCCGAGGGCGCCGACCGGACCCCGACGCCGTCGGGGACCGTCACCCTGCCCACGTACGAGGTGGAGCTCTCGGTCTCGTACGACCGCCTCCGGGTGGCGCAGTTCGGCGCGCTGCTCGGCAACACCGCGGAGCCCACGACCTTCCAGGGGCGCCCGGCGGTGCTCTACTCGGACCGCACCATCGCGCTGCGGATCCCGCTCGGCGGCAAGGGCAAGGCCGAGTCGGGCACCGGCGGCATCGCCCGGCACCTGCTGGTCGCCAAGGACGCCAAGGACGGCGGCGGATCGTACGAACTCGTCATCTGGCGCCGGGACATGGGGATGCCGGACGACGCGGCGCTCCTGAGGGTCGCCGAGCGGGTGCTGCCGACGGTCCCGGGCTGGGCAGGCTGAGGGAGGGCGGCTGAGGGAGGGCGGGCGGGGCGAGGGGCAGGTCACCTCGCCCCCTGGCCGTCCAGGTCAGGCCCGGCGCTCGCCCATGACGGCGCCGAACGTGCTCGGGTCGATGTCGAAGCCCTGCAGCAGCGGCCGGAACAGCCACTCCCCGGAGCCGTCGCCGGCCCCGCTGGCGCCGCCGGTCGCGCCGGTCGCGCCGTCGAGCCCGTCGCGGACGAACTCGGCGATCGTCGCCGCGGTCGCGTCCGCCACCGAGTCGAGGGCGTCGACCAGCAGATCGGTGTAGCCCTCGCGCACCCGTACGCCGGTCCGCGCGACCTGCCCGAACGTCAGCCGCCCGCCGCCCTGCTGTATGGCGACGCCCACCACCACGCGCGCGTACCGCTCGGCGAGCCGGGTGAGCTCCACGGTCATCGCCTCGTCGTAGCCGAAGCCCTGCCCCGTACGGCTGTCGCGCTGGAGGGTGATCGTGCCGTCCGGGGAGCGGCTGTCGAAGTGCACCAGATAGGCCGGGGGGCCGTACGGGGCGTCCGCCGCGTAGACCGCCGCGACGAGGTCGAGGTCGTGCGCGGGGGAACCGGCCGGACTGGGGTCCCACTTGAGCGCGACCTCGACCTTGCCGACCCCCTTGTTGAGCCCGCTCACGGTCAATCCCCTTTCTTTGTACGGTTCCTGACGAGCTGTTCATGGTGTCATGTGATCAACATGTCATCAGTGGAGGGGGAGTGTCGTATGTGGGGCGGGGAAGAGCTGGATCTGGACGCATATCTGGCGCGGATCGGGTACTCGGGGGAGGTCGCCGCCGATCTCGCGACCCTGCGCGCCGTGCACCGCGCGCATGTGGAGAGCCTGCCGTTCGAGAACCTGGACGTGGCGCTCGGGCGCCGGGTCCCGCTCGATGTGAAGAGCCTGCAGGCCAAGCTGGTCGGCCGGCGTCGCGGCGGCTACTGCTACGAGCAGAACTCGCTGCTTGCCGCCGCCCTGGAGCGGATCGGCTTCGCGGTGGCCGGGCGCGGGGCCCGGAACCGTACCCGCGGCGACGCGCTGACGCCGATCACCCACGCCCTGCTCGTCGTCACGGTCGACGGGCAGCCCTGGCTCGCGGACGCCGGGTTCGGCTGGCAGGGCCCGCTGGAGCCGGTGCCGCTGACCGACGGCGCGCGCGTCGAGCAGGACGGCTGGGTCTTCGGCGTCCGCGTGGAGCGGGTCGGAGTCGAGCGGGTCGGAGTGGACCGCGTCGGCGCGGAGGCGGAGGGCGTCCACGTGCTGCGTGCGCTTCGCCCGGAGGGGTGGACCGACCTCTACTCCTTCGCCCCGCACGCGCTGTACCCGGTCGACTTCGAGCTCATGAACCACTACAGCTCCAGTCATCCGCGCTCGCGCTTCATCGGCCAGGTGGTGGCCCATCGGCCCAACGCGGTCGTGCGGCGGGCGCTGGTCCGCGACGGTCTGACCTCGGTGGGCGTGGACGGGGCGCGCGAGGAACGCCGGGTGGGGCCGGACGAGTTGACGGATGTGCTGGCCGGGGAGTTCGGAATCGAACTGGACGACGAGGAGGCCGCGGGCCTGGTGCGGGTGCAGCGGGCGTACTCCGCGGAGGTCTGACGGCGCGTCGCTCCGCCCCGTACCATGGCGCGGTGCTGGTCAAGTGGATTCGCTGCACCGTGGTGGACCGTCGAGGGTTCGAGCGGGGGCAGCGGAAGTGGGCGGGGCTGCTCGGTGAGCCGGGATTCCGGGGGCAGGGCGGGGGATGGAGCCGGCGGCGGCCGGACGTCGCCCATGTCTTCGCGTTCTGGGAGAGCCGTGCCTTCTACGACTCCTTCATGGCCCGCTCCCACGATCGGCTCGCGGCCGCGCAGGTCGGCACCTACCGGAACGCGCAGGTCAAGCTGTTCGACCATCGCTTCGACGTGAAGACCGGCTTCGAGCCGCGGTTCGCGGACGCCGACGTGGCGCGGGTCGCGCACTGCCGGGTGCACGAGGAGCGCGTGGAGCACTTCGCGCTCATGCAGGAGAAGGTCTGGAACCCGGCGATGGCCGGTTCCCCCGGCATGCTCCGCGGGCTGTTCGGCGAGGCGCCCGGGCACGAGTTCCTGGTCCTGTCGATGTGGAACTCGGCGGCGGAGCACGGGAAGTACCGCGTGGAGCGCATCGAACGCCTCGGCCTGCGGGCGCAGACCGAGGCCGACGTCGCCGCGATGAGCGGCGACGTGGTGCAGCTCGAACCGACCTGGGCGGTCTGAGGTCTGAACCCCGACGTCTGAGCCCTGACGTCTGGGGTCTGGGGGCTGACGTTTGAGGCCTGAGGCCTGAGGCCCGAGGCCCGGGCGGGCCGGGGCTCTCCGGCCTGATCCGGGCGACACCGCCTAGGACTGCCCGGCGCCGCCCTCCGCTCCGGCCGGCTGCGGCACGAACGCGCCCGCCCGGACCGCCGCGAGGACCGTGTCCGCCGCCTGGTCGGCGACGGCGGCGTCCACCGGCTCGCGGGTGACGAACAGGCGCAGGAAGAGCGGCGCGGAGACGGCGCGCACCACCGCGCCCGCGTCTGTCCCGGCGGGCGCCTCGCCGCGCGTCACCGCCCGCTCGACCACCGTCTCGCAACGCCGGAACCGCTCCTCGTAGAAGGCCCGCAGGGCGTCCGCGGCGCGCGGGGACTGGAAGGCGGCGGCGACGAACGCCGTCGGTGCGGCGGCCTGCGCCGGGTCGGCGAAGGCCTCGGCCACCTCGTGCGCGAGCGCGCGCAGGTCGCCGTCGAGGTCGCCGGTGTCCGGCGCCGTCCACCGGTCCTCGCCGGCGAGGGCGAGCGCGTCCGCCAGCATGCCCTCGATCCCGCCCCAGCGGCGGTAGAGCGTCGTCTTGTGCACGCCGGAGTGCTCCGCCACGTACTCGACGGTGAGGGCGGGATAGCCGTGCTCGGCGAGTCCGGTCAGGACGGCGTCGCGGACGGCGGCGCGGGTGCGGGCGGTCCGGCCGCCGGGGCGCCGGCTGCCGGGGGCGGGTGCGGCCGAGGGCTCCGTGGCGCTCTGCGGATCATTCAATTGCTACTCCTGTTGCGTTAGTGGGTTCGAGTGTGCCACACTCTACGTAATGCGACGCTGGTTGCGTTTGCCGGTGTCGCGCTGGTTCGTTCCGCCACTCACTAGGAGGCGCCCCTTGCCCACGCAGATCTCTCTTCAGGACGTGACCGTGACCCGCGGCGAACGGCTGCTGCTCGATCAGGTCTCCCTCACCGTGCGCCCCGGCGAGCGGATCGGGATCGTGGGGGAGAACGGTGCGGGCAAGTCCACCCTGCTGCGGATACTCGCCGGGCTCGACGCGCCCGACAGCGGTTCCGCCGTCACCGTCGCGGACGGCGGCGCCCGGCTCCTCGCCCAGACCCCCGAGCTCCCGCCGCAGGCCACCGTGGCCGACGCGATCGACGACGCGCTCGCGGAGCTGCGCGGCACCGAGCGCCGGCTGCGCGCCCTCGAAGCGGAACTGGGCACGGCGGACGAGCGCGCCCTGGCGGAGTACGGGGAGCTGCTCACCGCCTACGAGCTGCGCGGGGGATACGAGGCGGACGCACGAGTCGACAAGTCGATGCACGGACTCGGCCTCGACCACATCGGCCGGGAGCGCGTGCTCGGCAGCCTCTCCGGCGGGGAGCAGGCCCGCCTCGGCATCGCCTGCGCCCTCGCCGCCGCGCCCGAGCTGCTGTTCCTCGACGAGCCCACCAACCATCTCGACGCCCACGCGCTCGACTGGCTGGAGGACGCCCTGCTCGCCCACCGCGGCACGGTCGTGGCCGTCTCCCACGACCGGGTCTTCCTGGAGCGGGTGACCACCGCGATCCTGGAGGTCGACGCCGACCGCCGCACGGTCGTGCGGTACGGCGAGGGATACGCCGGCTTCCGCGCCGAACGGGCGGCCGCCCGCCGCCGCTGGGAGCAGGCCCACGCCGAATGGTGCGCCGAGACGGCCCGGCTGGAGGAGTACACCCGCACCACCGCCCAGGGCGTCGCCCTGGGACGGGCCATCAAGGACAACAACAAGATGGCCTACGACCGGGCCGGCGGCCGGGTGCAGGCCTCCGTCTCCGGACGCGTCCGCAACGCCCAGGAACGGCTGCGCCGCCTCCACGAGGAGCCCGTCCCCGAGCCCCCACGCCCGCTCGCCTTCACCGCCCGGCCCGTCGCCGGCCGGGCCGAGGGGCGGCTCGTCGAGCTCACCGGCGTCCGCGTCGGCGACCGGCTCGCCGTCGACGCGCTGACCGTCTCCGCCGGCGAGCGGCTGCTCGTCCACGGCGGCAACGGGGCCGGCAAGTCCACCCTGCTCCGGGTCATGGCGGGACTCGTCGAACCCGACGCCGGGCAGGTGACCCGCCGAGGCCGGATCGGCCACCTGGCCCAGGAGATATCAGGCGGCCGCCCTGCCGAGCGGCTCCTGGCCGCCTTCGGGCGCGGCCTCGGCCTCCCCGAGGACGAGCGGGCCGAACTGCTCCTCTCGTACGGACTGTTCCGCCCCGCCGACCTCACGGTGCCGGTCGGCCGGCTCTCGGCCGGGCAGCGCCGCCGTCTCGCCCTGGCCCGGCTGCTCGCCCGCCCCGCCGACCTGCTGCTGCTCGACGAGCCGGCCAACCACCTGGCCCTCGGTCTGGTCGAGGAGCTGGAGCAGGCCCTGGAGCAGTGGCCGGGAGCCGTGGTCGTGGTCTCCCACGACCGTGCGCTGCGGCGCCGTTTCACCGGCGGCATACGCCGGATGGACGCCGGACGCCTGGCCGGCTGAGCCGCCCGGAGGAGCCTTGTCTAGGGTCGAGCCATGGCACGACCACGGCGCATCGTCCTCGTACGGCACGGCGAATCCGAGGGCAACGTGGACGACACGGTGTACGAGCGGGAGCCCGACCACGCCCTCCGGCTCACCGACACCGGGTGGCTCCAGGCCGAGGCGACGGGGGAGCGGCTGCGGACGGTGTTCGGCGAGGAACGGGTCAGCGTCTACGTCTCCCCGTACCGCCGCACCCACGAGACGCTGCGCGCCCTCCGGCTCGACCCGGGCCTGGTCAGGGTCCGGGAGGAGCCGAGGCTGCGCGAGCAGGACTGGGGCAACTGGCAGGAGCGCGAGGACGTGCGCCTCCAGAAGGTCTACCGGGACGCCTACGGCCACTTCTTCTACCGCTTCGCCCAGGGCGAGTCGGGCGCCGACGTCTACGACCGGGTCGGCGCCTTCCTGGAGAGCCTCTACCGCTCCTTCGAGGCCCCCGACCACCCGCCGAACGTCCTGCTCGTCACCCACGGACTGACCATGCGCCTGTTCTGCATGCGCTGGTTCCACTGGTCGGTCGCCGAGTTCGAGTCGCTGTCCAACCCGGGCAACGCGGAGACCCGCACCCTGCTGCTCGGCGAGGACGGGAAATACCGCCTCGACCGGCCCTTCGAACGCTGGCGTACCCCGGAACCGTACGGCCCCACCGGATAGAGTGGCTGGTCGATGACCGCTGACTCCGCTCTCGACCGGCGCTTCGCACGCGCCCTGGCCAGCCTGCGCGGGCTGTCCGTGGGAGACGCCCTGGGCTCCCAGTACTTCGTTCCCGCCAACTATCCCCTGCTCAAGCGGCACGAGCCGCCGACCGGTCCCTGGCAGTGGACCGACGACACGGAGATGGCCTGCTCGGTCCTCGCCGTGCTCGCGAGCCACCGACGCATCGACCAGGACGCCCTGGCCCAGTCCTTCGCCCACCACCACGACTTCGACCGCGGCTACGGCCCCGCCGTCAACCGGATGCTCCGGCTCGTGCGCGAGGGCGGGGACTGGCGGCAGCTGGCGGCGGCGCTCTTCAACGGGCAGGGCTCGTGGGGCAACGGCGCCGCCATGCGGATCGCGCCGCTCGGCGCCTGGTACGCCGACGACCCGGAGCAGGCCACCCACCAGGCCGAGATCTCCGCGTACACCACCCACCAGCACCGGGAGGCCGTCGTCGGCACCATGGCCGTCGCCGCGGCCGCCGCCCTCGTCGCCGACCCGGCCGGCCCGCCCACCCCCGAGGCGCTGCTCGACGGCGTCATCGCCCTCGTACCGCGCAGCGCCGTCGGGGCCGGGCTGCGCCGGGCCCGCGACATGCTCGACTACGGCGACGCCGGCACCGTCGCCGCGGTCCTCGGCAGCGGCCGGCGCACCAGCGCCCACGACACGGTGCCGTTCGCGCTCTGGTCCGCGGCCCGCGGCCTCGGCGACTTCGAGCGGGTGTTCTGGACGACCGCCGGGGTCGGCGGCGACGTCGACACCACCTGCGCCATCGCCTGCGGCGTCGTCGCGGCCGGC